>JAZNBM010000143.1:0-2314 GCA_045587045.1 Acutalibacteraceae bacterium
AGTGCGTTGGGGAAAGAGAAAATAAAAATGAAAAAAGAAGATGTCAAAACAAAACACATTTAATGTGTAAATGTATAATATTGCATACTTGTGCCATTCTTGTTGTTGAAATATGAACAAATTGTAAACAATTGACCAAAACAATCAAAAACGGTGTTCTGACATCTGTTTTTAAGCCGAATTTTATTTCTGCTCAAGGAAAGCCTTGAAGCCTTTGAATGCCATATAAACGTCAAGCTTTGAAACAATTTCAAAAGGTGCATGCATCGAAAGCACGGGAACGCCGACGTCAACAACTTCAACGCCGAGGTTAGCTATATATTTTGCAACGGTTCCGCCGCCGCCTTCGTCAACCTTGCCAAGCTCGCCTGTCTGCCACGCAACGTCTGCAGAATCAAAGATTATGCGCATTTTTGCCATAAACTCTGCGTGTGCATCGTTTGTGCTGCTCTTGCCTCTTGAGCCTGTGTATTTGGTAACAACAATGCCCTTGTTGAGGAATGCAGCGTTAAGTTTATCATGAACCGAAGGATAAATCGGGTCGAATCCTGCGTTAACGTCTGCAGAAAGACATTCACTTGCACGAAGAACGTCTCTGCCCTCAAGACCCTGAAGTTTTGCAATGTCTGCAATGAACTGCTCAAGATAAGCGGAATTAAGACCTGTGTTACCGTCTGAACCTGTTTCTTCTTTATCTGTGATAACAGAAACGGTTGTGTAAACGGGATTTTTAACGGCAAATGCAGCCATAATTGAGGGATAAGCGCAAACTCTGTCGTCGTGACCGTAAGCACCTATCATACTGCGGTCAATACCGATATCGCAGGATTTGAATGCAGGCACAACCTCAAGCTCTGCAGAAAGAAAATCAGCTTCAACAATGCCGTATTTTTCGTTGAGAAGCTTCATAACGTTGAGCTTTACCATTTCGCTGCCCTTATCTTTGCCGAAAGGACGGCTGCCGATAAGAACGTTGAGATTTTCGCCGAGGATTGCTTCTTCAAGAGGCTTTGAAGCCTGCTTTTTATCGAGGTGGGGAAGAAGGTCTGTTACAACAAATCTGGGGTCGCCGTCATCTTCGCCAAGGCATACGTTAACGGTTTCACCGTTTTTCTTGCAGATTACGCCGTGAAGAGCAAGAGGAATTGCCGTCCACTGATATTTTTTGATTCCGCCGTAGTAATGGGTTTTGAGCATTGCAAGCTCGTTATCCTCATAAAGAGGATTGGGCTTGAGGTCAAGACGGGGTGAATCAACGTGGGATGCAACGATTTTTGCGCCCTTTGCAAGGCTTTCTGTGCCGAAAACACAAAGAATAAGCGCCTTTTTGCGGTTTTCATAATATACTTTGTCGCCTGCCTTATAATTTTCGGCAGGGTTAAAGGGTCTGAAGCCTTCAGATTCGGCAAGAGCTTTTGTAAATTCAACCGCTTCTCGCTCGGTTTTGCATCTGTCAAGAAATTCGGCATAGCCGATGCAGAAATTGTCCGCAACCTTTATTTCGTCATCATCGCAGGTATATGCGGCGTGCTCATTTGAGGCAAAAAGCTCTTCTTTGAGAAGCTCAGCGGGAGTTTTATCACACATTTTAATCATCCTTTCAATAGTAAAATCATTATATAAGTATGCGCAATTTTATTATATTTTTTCAATTACCTTTTTGATTTCCGTATTAAGGTCTTCACCGTTATTGCTGATAACCACGTCTGCATTTTCGATATAGTATTCTTCGCTCTTTTGTGCATTCATACGGATAAGAGCATCTTCACGGCTGATGGAATCGCGCCTGATGATTCTTTCAAGCCGTGTTTCTTTGTCTGCGACAACGCTGACGGTGAATGAGCAGATTGAAGTCAGGTCGCTTTCAAAAAGTAATGCTGCGTCAATGAGAGCGGCTTTTGCGTTTTCCTTTTCTGCCTTATGTATTTCTTCAACGGCAAGGCGTGTTACCTCAGGGTGAACGATTGCGTTGAGCTTTTTCTGTTTTTCAGGGTCAGAAAAGGCTCTGCGTGCAACCTCACGGCGGGCAAGAGAGCCGTTAACAACAACGTCATCGCCGAAATTTTCGGCAAAAGCAGAAATGACTTCGGGGTTTTCAACCGCAATGCGTGAAAGATAATCGGCATCAATGTTATAGACTCCGTTTTCTTCAAGAAGCCTTGCAACGGTTGATTTGCCTGCACCTGTCTGACCTGTAAGACCGATATCGGGTATGCTGATTTCAAGGTCAATTACTCTGAATGCGGCAGAGCGGATAAGCCTGTTATAAACAGCAAGTCCGACGCCGCTGATTGACGGGCAACGCACAAAAGCA
>JAZNBM010000144.1:0-3091 GCA_045587045.1 Acutalibacteraceae bacterium
GCATATAGCTGTTGTCGCTCAGGTGCTGTGCAAGGTTATCAACCGCATTCACAAGAAGCTCCTTGATTTCAGGGTCCTCGGGTGCGATGATATCGTAAATCAGCTTAAAAATAAACATATGGCCCACAAGCTCGTCTGCGCTTGTGTCGGTTTTATAAATAATATCCTCGGGTCTGATATCCTCGCCGAGAATATCATTCCACAAACGCTCGGGAACCTCACCCGTAGCGTCAACAGTCACGCCGCGGAGATTTTCGTTGTTGAGCAGATAGCCGTTTGCGGTGGCAGGCTTATCCGAAGCGCCTGTTGCTGTGCCGTCTGCATTGACATACCAATATATATTATCGTGCAAACTCGGATTATCGCTTTTAAGAGTAAAAGTTCTTGCAGGGTAACCCTCAAGAAGACGAGTCTGCTTTTCATATTCAACGTCGGAGTTTTCGGCAGGATTTGACCAGTCGGACGGAGTTACGGGATAATAATAGTCCTTGCTTTCAATCTTTGCCGACGAGCTTGTTAAAATATACGCCGTGTTTGCAGAAGTGAAAGTATCTGCAGGACTTGCCGACGGCGTTATGAACGACGGGTCACCGCCTTTTTCAAGCGCCTGTGCCGACTGCCAACGGTCTTGAGTTGTGCCCGGAATATTCTGCGTTGTCTGCATTCTCACATATGCCTCGGTTGTTCCCGTACGCATTGAGATATAATAGAGCAGCAACACTGCTCCCGCCGATTTATAAGCCGCCGCTTTTGCCCGGGCTATTTCTTCTGCGGTGGCGTTCGGGTCGTTTCTGACGCTTGCATATCGCATCAGCTCACCTGCGCCGTACATAGAAGTCCACAAACCATCGTTATCGCTCCAGGTGCTTTTCCAACCGTCACCGTTGCGGAAAGCCATATCAACGTAACCGAAACGGCTGACGTTCTGCTGAGTAACGCCACTCAGATAAGTCGCTTTGAACTCGGCAGATGCTTCTATCATATCAATATGCGAAACGCCCGCTTCCATTACAGTCCATATACCGTTGCCGCCGTCGGGCACGATTGCAAGCACCTTACCTTTTGAGGTATCATTTGAATAAAAATATCTTTCACCCATAAAGCGCTGTTCTACGTCACGCTCTGTGGGTGCGTTTTTGTCTGTGCGCAAAACGCCGTAGTCCGTTATTTCCCAAACAGCTCCGTCAGCGGTAACCGCCGTCTGATAAGCGGAATAATCGGTTATTGACGAAACGTACGAAGGAATACCGTTACTGCCGTGAGGAAATCTTACGGCAAGCTTTTGCAGGTTGTTTACTTCATCAATGCTTGTGCCGCCGTAATTGACCTGCAGGATGCTTCTGTCCTTAATCATTGTCGGCGTTGCAACAACCTGAAGCTCCACGCTGTCCGAAAAGCCGTCGCCCTCGGCGGTAATTGTTGCCTTGCCCTCGGCAAGAGCAGTCACTCTTCCCCATTTGTCAACAGCCGCAACGTTTTCGGGCTCTGCGCTCCATTCAAGACGCCTGTCCCTGACCTTTTTGTCAAAAACACATTCAAGAGTTCGGCTGTCTCCGACGCAAAGCTCCCAGTTTTCGGGCACAACAATGCGCAATTTACCCGAAACGGGAACAACTCCCGTAAGAAGCGAAGAAACCGCCAGCCACAGCGAAACGAACATCGAAATAATGCGGTTTATCATGTTTTATCCTCCTGAAAAGCAAATTCGGTTTCTGCACAAAATAGAATTTTTGAGGATTTACGTTTTTTATTTAAGAATCTCTGTTCTTTATCTTAAGACCCAGAATGCTTATGCCCGCACAGGCAACGGTAATAACAAGGCAGGCAAACCACGAACCGAGAACGTTTTCTGTTGTTCCCTTATATTCATCAACCTCTTCAAAGTTGCCCGATTCTTTTAACGACTCCGCAATCATCTGGTTTTGCGGGTCTTTGTCGTCTTCAAGCTCAACAATGATTTTATATTCGGTTTCATCGTTGATATCCGCAGTTGCCGCAAATGCAGACATACCCCATTTGCTGTAGGTAACGTTTGCAAACGTATCGGCAGCGCCTTTAAGCTCAAACAGAACGCCGCTCATAACAAGCTGAATGATAAGCACAAAAGGCATTATGGTCATAGCAGTTGTGGGTGTACCCGAAAGCGAAGATACCATAATACCAAGCACAGCTGAACCGAAAGTAAGAAGAAACATTGTTACAAAGTTTTCCATAAACGCAGGCAGAAAAACGCCGTCAGACGGTGCATGCCTGAAAAAGCCGAAAATAAGGCATATGATAAACATAAGCACGGTCTGAACAAAACAGAGCACCGCCTGCCACATAACGTTGGCAGTGATGTATGATGCAAGATTCATACCCTGTCTGTATTCAGAGCGGATGATATCGTGTTCTTTGCAAATGCTCTGGATGGAGTTGAAGATGCCGAGCCAGATGCAGGCGGAAGCAAGCGTAAAGAAACCCGACTTTGTCTGTTCAAAGGATTCAAACATATTTTCGCCCGTTACCACGGCAACGATTGTTGCGATAATAGCTGCAAAAAGAATGAACTTCCATACCTTTTCCCTTATGGAAATACGTGAGATTTTGCCAAAATAAACCTTTGTCTGTTTAAAATACGATGCATTATTCAATCCACTTACCTGCCTTTATTGCCGTATATTTATCAATATAATAATCCGCTCTGCCTCTGCCGCCTTCGTGAGGAGGATTGATTTCTTTCATAATATCCTGAAGCTTTGTAACGTTGAAATATTTCAGCGCATCATAGGGATTGCCGAAAAATGCAAGATGACCTGCGTTGTCGCGGCTTGATTTTGCAAGCACGATGACCTTTGTAAACAGAATCTCGTTTGTTTCGGGGTCTGCCGCATCATCGGGTTCGTGAGAAATAACCATAACGATTTTGCCGTTATTGGAAATTTCTTTAAGAATTTCCATCTGCTGAACCCTTGACGCCGCATCAAGACCCGAGTCAGGCTCGTCACAGATGAAAACCTTCTGGAAGCCGACAAGTTGAGCCGCAACGGACACCTTCTTTTTCTGACCGCCCGAAAGCTGTCTGATAAGGTGGTTTTCAAGGTTTTTAACG
>JAZNBM010000145.1:0-10332 GCA_045587045.1 Acutalibacteraceae bacterium
GTGTTTGTTGCTTCATCGTGAACAAGCTTGCCTGCGTCCTCTTCAACGTGAATCTGCTTGATGCCGATTGTTCTTTCGCCAACCTGAACACTGCCGTCAACGCAGATGGGGTGGAACCACTGTGTTATCTGATAAGCGCAGGGAAGGTCGGGATAATAATAGCTCTTTTTATCAAAAGTTGTGTACTGATTGATTTTGCAGTTAAGCATAAAGCCTGCCTTGACCGCAAGCTCGATTGCGTGCTTGTTTGTTACGGGCAACATACCGGGCATACCGCAGCAAGCAGGGCAAACGCAGTCGTTGGGCTCCTTGGGGCTTGAATGGCCGCCGCAGGAGCAGAAAAGCTTTGAATCGGTGGAAAGTTCAACGTGAGTTTCCAAACCTATAACAAGTTCGTATTTCATCTTTTACACCTCCACACTCTTAGCGATGCTCAGAAGCACGCTCTCTTTGAATGAATCAGCCATAAGCTGAACGCCGCCCGTGACCATTGCAGGCATACCCGTGATTGAGGGAATGGCGGTGAAAAGGCTTTCTGCAAACACCTTTTCAAACGCATCTGCGGTGTCATAGGGTGCATACTCTGCCTTTGAGCAGGCAGGAGCAAGCACTGCGTCATATTCTGCATAAACCGCTTTCATTCTGTCGCAAACAACACGGCGGATACGGAGCGATTTATCATAGCATTTTTCGTATTTTGCCTTTGCAAGCACGTCGGAGCCGTAGATGATTGTTGCCTTTGTGAGGAAACCCATAGCCTCGGAACGGCTCTTGACGTAAAGCTCGTCAATGTTTTTATAGTCGGCGGTTCTGTAGCCGTATTTAACACCGTCAAACCTTGAAAGGTTATTTGTTGTTTCAGCTGCCATAAGAATTTGCCAGGCTGTCTGTGCCTGTGCGGTAATTTCAAGCGAAACAAAATCAACCTTTGCGCCCTTTGCCTTAAGAGCATCTGCAAAGCTATCGATTTTTGCTTTAACAGCATCATCGGCGGCGTCATAAAGCTCTTTTGCAACGGCAATTTTCATTGTTGAAACGTCGGCATCTGTTGAATATTCATATTTTTCTGCGGGCAGGCTTGTGCCGTCCTTGGAATCGTGACCTGCGATAGCAGTGAGGATTTCCTTAACACCCTGCGCATCTGCAGCAGTAACACCGATCTGCTCGCCCGAGCAAGCACAAGCGATAACGCCGTAGCGTGAAACGGTGCCATAAGTGGGTTTGATAAAGTCAACACCCGAAACAGCCGCAGCTCTTCTGGGAGCGCCGTTAAGATCAACAGCAAGAGCCGCCTTAACCCTACCTTCAGCCACAAGAGCCGCACCTGCGCCAATGAGTTTGCCGTCTGCAGTAACTGCGCCGTAAGCGGAAGTTTCGCCGAGAAGGTCAAGACCGAATTCGCCGACGTTTGTCTTGCCTGCGATTGAATAGCCTGCCTTTTCAAGTCTTTCAACAGCTTCTGCGCTGAAAAGGGGTTTGAAGTTTTCAAGCATTTTTGAACCTGCGGTTGCAGGCGTTCCTTTTATAAGGATAGTATCGTCAACGGCAATTTTGCCTGCCGCGTTTATCTCATTAATGTAAAACACTTATCTGCACCTCACTTTACAAGTCTGGGAACCTGCCAGCTGTCATCTGTGCTCTGAGGAGCGCCATCAAGCAGGTCTTTGCGTGCAAAAGGCTGGTTTCTGCCGTCGTTGCGAAGAACGTTTGTCATCGGCATAACATAAACCATAGCCTCAACGTTTGCGGTGTCGGTATTTTCAAGCAGAGTCTCGTTCTTTGCCATACCGTCAAGAATGCTCTGCATCTTTTTCTTTTCGTCTGCACTAAAAGCAAGCTCGTTTACGCTTTCAAGCTCCTTAAGCCACTTTTCTTTGGTCATAACACCGCCCTTTGCGGCATTGACCGTTGCGCTGAATGCGGAAGCATCACCCTCTGTGCCGCTGACCTCAACCGCGCCGCCCTTGCCGCGGATTGCAACGTTTGCTTCAAAGAGCTGAAGCTCTGTTACAACACCGGGTGCGCCGAGCATCTGGTCCTGTGCAGTGCCGTCAAGCGGGAACGCAATGACGTCACGGATTGTTTCTGTATCCGCAAGAAGCATAACCATTCTGTCAACGCCGGGTGCCATACCTGCGTGAGGCGGTGCGCCAAACTGGAATGCGTTATAGAGTGCGCTGAATCTCTTTTCAACCTCTTCTTCGCTGTAGCCTGCAATTTCAAAAGCCTTTCTCATAATCTCGGGGCTGTGGTTACGAACTGCACCCGAAGCAAGCTCTATGCCGTTGCAGACAAGGTCATACTGGTAAGCAAGGATTTCGCAAGGATCCATTGTTTCAAGCGCTTCAAGGCCGCCCTGGGGCATTGAGAAGGGGTTGTGGGTAAATATAATCTTGTCTGTTGTTTCGTCTCTCTCATACATCGGGAAATCAACAACAAAGCAGAATTCAAACGAATTTTTATCGATAAGACCGAGCTCCTCGCCGAGCCAGGTGCGTACAACGCCTGCGTTCTTATCGGCAACGTCTGAAACACCGTCGCAGATGAAGAAGATTGTTTCGCCCTCTTTAACGCCTGTAAGCTCAACGATTTCACGCTTTTCGTCCTCTGTCATAACCTTGCTGATGGGGTCATCCTTGAAGCCGTAGTTTGCGGCGTCAAGCAGAGTGATGTGAGCAAGACCTGCCATTTTCGCCTGCTTTGTGGCGAAAGCAAGGGACTTATCAAAGAACCATCTTTCGTTCTTGCAGGGTGCAACAATGGCTCTGACGTATTTATTCATAAAGGGCTTGAATTTAACTCTCTTGAACATATCCGTGAGGTCACAGATGATAAGAGGGTTGCGAAGGTCAGGTTTATCCGAGCCGTATTTTGCCATTGATTCGGCATAGGGAATACGTCTGAAGGGTGAGGGAGTGACCTTTCTGTCACCGCAGAAGGTCTTGAAGATATCGCTCACAACACTTTCGCAGACCTCAAGAACTTCGTCCTGTGTGGCAAAAGCCATTTCAAAGTCAAGCTGATAAAATTCACCGGGTGAACGGTCAGCACGTGCATCCTCGTCTCTGAAGCAAGGAGCAATCTGATAATATCTGTCAAAGCCCGAAACCATAAGCAGCTGCTTGAACTGCTGGGGAGCCTGAGGCAGAGCATAGAATTTGCCGGGATGCTTACGGCTGGGAACAAGGAAGTCACGGGCACCCTCGGGTGAAGAAGCGGTCAGAATGGGGGTCTGGATATCAAGGAAGCCCCTCTCTTCCATAAGCTTTCTCATATGGCCGATAACTTTAGAGCGCAGAATGATATTGTTATGAAGCGCAGGGTTACGCAGGTCAAGGAATCTGTGCTTAAGGCGCAGATTTTCGTTTGTATCATTTGAGCCAATTTCAAAGGGCAGCTCTCTTGTGCAAGTGCCAAGCACCTGAAGAGTGTCGCACACAAGTTCAACAAGACCTGTTTCAATTTTGGGGTTTACGGTGTTTTCGTCACGCTTTGTAACCGTGCCGTGAACGGAAATAACGGTTTCCTTGCTGATGCCCTTGAGCAGGCTTTCATCGTGAACAACAACCTGTGTTACGCCCGTTTCGTCACGCAAATCAACAAAGAGAACGCCGCCGTGGTCACGGATAACGTCAACCCAGCCTGCAAGCTCAACGGTCTGACCGATATGAGCTTCTCTTATTTCATTGCATCGGTGAGTTCTGTACATATTTATTCCTCCTGTTTCAATTCGGAATGGATTTACTTTAATGTTATATAATCGGGTGTGGGCAATGCCCACCCTAACCTATTACCTTTTCACTATTACTTAAATAAAAAATCCCGGGAACTGCAAAAATACAATTCCCGGGACGAGTAATCAAAAATTAACCCGCGGTGCCACCCGTTATTGATACCGAAAAGGTATCCTCTCTTTTATTAAAATGTGGACATACCGGTGAAGTGTTGCCGTGCTTACTACTCATCTTAAGCGCACTTTCAGCCCGTGATGCGCTCTCTCTGGCAGACTTTCCATAAAAGACGGGTCTTCACTTGGGAAAAATTATATCAAAAATCACTTGACTTGTCAACAACGTATTTATAACAATATTGTATGATAATTTACTATGTTTCTGCACCGGGTTTATTAATTTTTATTATATTCGGAAATTTTTAAGTGTTTTTTTGCTTTCTTGCGAATAATTAATATTAGGATTTATTAATACTTTTTTAATTGTAATTTAAAATATTTTGTGTTATAATGCAAGCTGTAATATAATTGGCAGATTATGCCTTTCAGAAACACACTGAAAAAAGCTTTGCTCTCGCAAGGAGGATTTAAATATGAAAAAATGTATCATCATCGGTGGCGGTCCTGCAGGTCTGACCGCAGGCTACGAGCTGCTTTCAAAATCAAAGGACTACGAGGTTATCATTCTTGAAGCCAGCGACACTCTCGGCGGCATTTCAAGAACGGTTAAATACAACGGCAACCGTATGGATATCGGCGGTCACAGATTTTTTTCAAAAGACAAAAACGTTACCGCTTTCTGGGAAAAAATAATGCCCACACAGGGTGCACCCTCACTTGATGACAAGATTCTGGGCAGAGAAAAAGACCTTGCTGCAGGCGGTCCCGACCCCGAAAAAGAGGACAGGGTTATGCTTATCCGCCGCAGAGTTTCCAGAATTTATTACCTCAATAAATTCTTTGACTATCCCATTTCCGCCAAGCCGCAGACCTTTATCAATATGGGTCTTGCAAGAACGATCAAGGCAGGCTGCAGCTATCTTAAATCCACCGTTTCCAAAAAAGAAGAAACCTCACTTGAGAATTTCTATATAAACCGCTTCGGCAAAGTGCTTTACTCAATGTTCTTTGAGGGCTACACAGAAAAGCTCTGGGGCAGACACCCCAGCGAAATTTCTGCCGACTGGGGCGCACAGAGAGTCAAGGGTCTTTCAATCCTTGCCGTGCTCAAGGATATGGCAGGCAAAATCGTGCCCAATAAAAACCGCAAGGTCGAAACCTCGCTGATTGAAGAATTCGTTTATCCCAAGTACGGTCCCGGCCAGCTCTGGGAGCTTGTGGGCGAAGAATTTGAAAAAATGGGCGGCAAAATACTTTATAACCACAAGGTCAGCAAAATCAACACCGCCGACGGCGCCGTTACGGGCGTTATCTGTGACTGTGACGGCAAAGAAGAACTTTTTGAGGGCGACATCTTCTTTTCCTCAATGCCCGTCAAAGACCTTGTTGAAGGTATGGGCGACGTTGTGCCTGCCGCACCCGCAGAGGTTGCAAAGGGTCTGCCCTACCGTGATTTCGTAACTGTCGGTCTGCTTCTCAAAAAGCTCAATCTCAAAAACGAAACCGACATAAAAACTCTCGGCAACATTGTGCCCGACTGCTGGATTTACGTTCAGGATACCGACGTTAAGCTCGGCAGAATCCAAATTTTCAATAACTGGTCACCCTATCTTCTCAGAGACCCGCAGAATACCGTTTGGGTCGGTCTTGAATATTTCTGCAACGAAGGCGACGATTTCTGGAACCTGAGCGATGAGGACTGCATTGCCAAGGCGATTGCAGAGCTTAAATCGATGGGCGTTATCGATAACGATGCCGAAATTCTGGACAGCCACCGTGAGCGTGTGCAGAAGGCTTACCCTGCATATTTTGACACCTATGACCGCATTGACGAGCTCACACAGTACCTTGACACATTTGAAAATCTTTTCTGTGTGGGCAGAAACGGCCAGCACAGATACAACAATATGGACCACTCCATGGCAACCTCGTTTGAGGCTGTTGCAAACGTTCTCAGCGGTAAAAAGACCAAAGAGAATATCTGGAGCGTAAATACAGAGGCTGAATACCACGAGGAGAGCAAAGATGAAAAAAAGGCTTGATTGGCTGATTCCGCTTGTCCTTGTGGCGGCGGCGTTTATCCTTGAGCTGATTCTGGGCAACTTTGTTTATTTTGCTTTTGTTGCAGGCAAAAACGAAACCGTTGATTATAAAGACAGCTCGGTCTACGAGATTTCGGGCGACAAAACGCAGTTTGGCATAAGCGAGCTTGATTTTGAGCTGAATTCCGTTTCATTCAAAGTCAGGGCAAACGAGCCCGTTACCGACCCGATGCCCTCCGTCAGACCGTTTGAGCTGACCGTCAACGTTTTCATTGCCGACGAGCGCAACTCAGGCTACAGCTACGTAACCTCACGCACTGTGCCCGTTACCTCGCAGGAGCGTGAATATACACTTTACTGCAACTCGGGCGGCAAGGCTGACGGCGTGATTTTTGAAACAAACGAAACCTACGGTAACGCCGTAATAAGCGAAGTTACGCTCAATCAGCAGTATAAGTTCAATTTCAATTTTGCAAGATTCCTGCTCATTCTCTGCGTGATGAATTTTGCATATCTGATTTATGAGCGCGGCAAGGAAAACAGGTTTTTGCCTTATAAGAGCAGACACAGACGCTCTGTTGCCCTTTCCGTGGCTATGAGCGTTGCCGGCGCAATTGCGGTTGCCGCTCTCAACGTAACGGGCGAATCGCTTGGTTTGACCGCCTATCCGCTTGAATACGGGCCCGACATTTATGACCCCTATATCCAGCAGTTTGATGCATTTATGAAAGGTCAGATTCACCTTGATGTGCAGCCTGACCCGTCGCTCCGCTTGCTCGATAACCCCTATGATTATTCAGAAAGAGCAGACCTCGGTGTAAATTACCTCTGGGACAGAGCATATTTCAACGGCAAATATTATTCGTATTTCGGCGTTGCACCGCTGCTTCTTGTTTATTTTCCCATTTATTTTATCACGGCTGCTCTGCCGCACGAAGGCTTCGTAATGGCTGTTTTCTGCGTGATGACTTCGGTTTTCTTTGCTCTTGCGGTTGAAGAATACGCAAAGATTTCAGGCAAAAAACAGTTTGGCTATTTTCCTGCATTCTGTGCCGTGAGCGGCTTTCTTGCAAGCTTTGCGCTGATAATTGCAAGAGGTCAGCAAAGGTTTTATTACATCGCAGGCATGGCAGGTATGGCTTTTTCGGCGGCTTTCATTTTCTTTATGCTCAAGGCTGTCGGAAGCAAAAAAACGTTTAAAAAAATCATCTTTTTTGCCCTTGCAGGTATCAGCTTCGGTCTGGGCTTCCATTCAAGAGTCAATTCCGTTGTGCCGCTTGCAATTGTTGCGGCAGCGTTTGTGGTGCTGTGGGCAATCAAACGCATAAAAGAAAAGAAAACGGGCATTTATTTTGCAGAAATGGCGGCACTCGGTACTCCCGTTATAATCGCCGTTGTTGCATCAATGCTTTATAACAAAGCCCGTTTCGGCGGTTATTTTGATTTCGGCACGGCATACCAGCTCACCGTGAGCGACACATCATATTACGAAATCGGTGCACACGGCATTATCCCTGCGTTTTTCCACTATTTCCTGCAGGGCTTCAAATTCGTACCCGACTTCCCCTATATTGGTATGAATTATGTATCTGCGCCCGATTACGGCAGATACCTTTACGTTGACTCGGGCATAGGCATTTTTGCGATGCCGTTTATGCTTGCCCTGCTTCTTTTCCCTGTTGTTTTAAGAAAAAAATCCCTGAGCAGAGCAAGAAAAACAATCTTTGCCTGTGCTCTTTGCGCAATTCCCGTTACGGCATTCATAAACTGCTGTCTGGGCGGCGTAATTTTCAGATACACCGCAGATATCTCTCTGCTTGCCGCCTTCCTTGCGGCGGTAACGGTGCTTGAAGCAGCAGAAGCCGTTCTGCTGAAATTCGGCAAAGACGGCTACCGTGTTTTCCGAAAAGCGGCTTTCTGTCTGGGCGGAGCAAATGCTCTGACAGCTTTGGGTGCAATGCTCATAAAGCATCTCAACTTTGTATCCCCGAGCCCCGTTGTTTTTGAAAGAATCAGAGAAATATTTGTTTTCTGGTGCTGACGAACGTCACTTTTTGAAGTTTGTATCATATTTATTTATATTCAATAAAACCAAACAATCAGGGAGGCTTAAAAATGAATAATAACCGGCTTAAAATTAAAAAGGTTCTTCCCCTTGCAGCAGCTGCTTTCTTTGCTTTTACCGCCATCGGAGTTGTGCTTTATTACATCGTGTGTCCGTCGGCAGCATTCTTTCACTCCGACTGCGCAGACACTATGTACTGGGCACAGGCAAGCTATGACGGCAAAACCCTCTATAACCCCGACTTCGGCTATGCGGCGTTTCTGCCCTTCGGCGGCACAATGATTATGGCGCCGTTCATAGGTCTGACGGGCGTTTCGCTCACAACCCAGCACATCGGTATGGTTATTTTTGCACTGCTGTTTTTTGCCGCTGTGTTTTACCTTTGCCGCACCGTTTCAAAGAGCAACACTTTCTCGCTAACCGCACTCGGTACGGTTGCGCTCATTCTCTGCTCCTCACCTAAACTGCGTGAGATTTTTTATGAACACGTTCTTTATTACAGCCTGAGCATTGCGGTTATCTGCGTTATGCTTTCGATTTATATTCAGTTCACCGAATCAAATCATAAAAAGATTGCAAAAACCATCGGTCTCTGCGTGCCTGTTTTTATTCTTTCGCTTCTGACAGGTCTTGACGGTATGCAGGTTGTTGCCTGTGCACTTATGCCCGTTATTTTTGCGGCTGTTTGCGAAATAATCTTTTCAAAAGAAAAGCTGCTGAACAAAAAACATCTTCCCTTTGTTATTTACAGTGCCGTAACCGCCGTCGGAACGGTAATCGGTCTTGTTATTTTCAAAATCGGAACAAAAGATATCGGCGTAGGCTATGCCAACGCATATTCAAAATATTCATCTTCAACTGAATGGCTTGATAACTTTTTAAAGCTTCCGCTCCAATGGTTTTCTCTTTTCGGCATTGAAACAAACACCGATATGCTTCTCTTCTCCCCGGAATCTATCCTCAATATTCTGAGAATCGCGGTGGCTCTTTTGCTCGCTCTGACCCCCATTGCGGCACTCATTTTCATCCACAAGCTTGACAGACGCGCACGTTTGCTGGTTTATTCGCACTGGGGCGTTACAGGCATTATAATGTTTGGCTATATCTTCGGTATGCTTTCGGGTGCCGCATGGCGATTAACCCCGATGATATGCACCTCACTTCTCATCTTCCTTGTGGTAATCAAAGCAATAAAACCGCATCTTGTGCTCCGCCGTATCGGTGCGCTTTTGATGTGCATAATGATTGCTCTGTGTGCGCTCAACATAAAAACCATAGTCGATATGCCGCGTAACGGCGTTGATCACAACAAATATTATCCGATTGCTCATTACCTTAAATCACATGGTCTTGAATACGGTTTTTCGACTTTCTGGCACGGTGTGACAATAACCTGCATAACAGATTCCGAGGTTATCGTCAACAACACCGATATCAACGAAGCAGGCATTGCACCCTGCCCCTACCAGACAAACAAAAACTGGTTCAGAATGCAGGAAGGCATTGACAGATATTTCTTCCTGTGCAATGACTATGAGCTGATGGTACTGCGTTCAACAGATGACTGGAAATATTTTGAAGAAGGTCCGATTGAGGAGCTTCACTACGACGGCTTCACCATATTTGTATTTGAAAACACCGATTTCCTTTATTGATAACAACAGAGACAACCCTTTCGGTTGCCGCAAAAAAAGCAACAGGCTTGCACCGTATCGCTCGGTGTAAGCCTGTTTTTTCTTTAAAACGTCACTTTTTATATCACAAAAACTCTTGCGGGCTCTCGGATAACCGCTTCACCGCCAAATGCAACAACATTTTGCCTTTCGCCAAGGCTTATTCTGCGTGCACATTCGTCAACCGCAACAATGCCTGCCGCCGCAAAAGTCAAGCTCACAACCGCCGTTGCAGCAAGAATATATCTGCGCCAGTATTTCACTGCACCACGTACCTTTCCATAAGTGACCCGAGTGCCGAAGCAAGCATTCTGCCTGAATAACAGGCTTCCTCCAGCGTATTTGCCTCACTGCCCATTTCGATAAGCAGGCTGAAACGGGTCATATCCATGTTGTATTTGCGCTGCGAAAAAAGAACGGGGCGCATAAGACCGGGGAACATCGTTTCGCATTTTTTCTGCAGCTGCAGGGCAAAACACAGGTTGTACTCCCAGTCGGGGAAATCCTCAACCTTCCCCTCTTCCGCACCCGTAATTATCATCAGCTGGGCGGCTTTTTTGCCGTTGATTGTGTTGAGAGGTTTGATTTTTGTGCCGCTGTCAAGCGTTATTGAATCACGGTGGATATCAAGCACAATCTGAATTTCGGGGTGCTGCGAAAGATGCTTTTCAACGGTCTTTCTCGAATTGGGATATGAATCGT
>JAZNBM010000146.1:0-6185 GCA_045587045.1 Acutalibacteraceae bacterium
CGGGGCATCTGCCTGTGTATTTTTCAATATATCCGGCAGGGTCAACGCCTGCAACGTTTACCCAGCAGGTATCGATTTCTGTCTGAAGAAGGTCTGCGGGGATTGTTGAATAGAGCACGTCAAGCGCATATTCTTCTCCGATTTTAACAAACTCAAAATCGTGGTTGTGATAAAGAAGCTGAATGCCGAGTTTTTTTGCTGCTTCGCCGATTTTGCGGATACCCTCAACAGTTGCGGCAAAGCCGTCTGTGCCGGGTCTGCATTCCTCTGTAAGATAAGGAACAACAACGTATTTGCAGCCGATTGCGGCATAGTCCGCAATAACCTTTTCGGGGTCCTCAAGCATATCGTAATAAGGCACGTGAGCCGAAATGGGTGTTATACCGATTTCTTCACAGAAAGCCTTGATTTTTGCGGGATCTTCACCAAAAAGACCTGCAAACTCAACGCCGTCATAGCCGAGCTCTTTCATTGCTTTTATTGTTCCGTAAAAATCCTGCTCCATCTCGTCTCTGACGGAATAAAGCTGAACCGCAACGGGAAGTTTCATTATTCTATCACTCCTGTAAAGTATTTATGCACAACATATAGTAACACATTATTATGACATATACAAGATTAATTTCAAATTTATTTACCATTAATCAGATATTTTTCCGTAATTTCGGCTGCACATTTGACCAATTCGGCACAGGGGCGCCTTTTGTAATACCGCTCTGTTCTTTTTTCAGGTTCGGGATTTGAAACCCTTTCACCGAGATTCAGAAGCTCACGGCAGATATATGAGCCGTTTTCAGCTTTGAAATCGCCTGCCGCCTGCTGAATCAGAGCATAAAGAGCCTTCTTTTTTTCGTGGTCATTCGGGTCGGTGCTTGCATAAACGCAGGAAAGCACCATCGTCATTCCGCTCACAGCACCGCACACCTCACGCAGTCTGCCCATTCCGCCACCGAAGCCTGCGGAAAAGCGCAAAGCCGTTTCACGGTCAAAGCCCGTGACGTCTTCAAACGCGCAAAAAACCGCCTGTGCACAGTTATAACCGCTCTCAAAAAGCTCCTTCGCTTTTTCGGGTCTTGTCATAACACCATCTCCATTTGATTTTTGTGTATGTATACAATATAATACACGCCGTATGCGATTGTCAACGAACAAAATACGTATGTTTATGAAAAATTAATATTTTGTTAAAAATTTACTATTCCCTTTTGAAAAAATATGTGTTATACTGTGTCTATCCATCCTCGTAATTCGGGGAAAAATAAAACGGAGGATATAGAAATGACCAGATTCACAACAGTTTCCAAAAAAGTTCTTTCGGCAGTTGTTGCTATGCTCATCGCCTTCTCCTGCATGGCAGTGGCATTTGCCGCACCCGCAGCTCCCACCATTAACGTTCTTGCTGCTTTCTCAGATACAATCGTTATTGAAGAAATCGAAGGCGGCGAATACGCAATCCTTGCTTATGCAGAGGATGACACAGTTGATGCTTCTCTTGCAGAGTACAGAGCAGCAAACGTTTTCACAGGTCTTGAGCCCGAAACCAAATACGCTGTTTACGCAAGACTTGCAGCAACAGATGCAGAGGTTGCAGGCGAATATGCAACCGTTGACGTAACAACAGGCGCAGCAGACGCTGACCCCGTTGTTGAAATCGCTGACGATGACCTTGCTGTCAACCACGATATGAAAAACATCGTTTGCGCTGCAGCTGCAGTTGAATATGACGGCAAAACATTCCCTGTTAAGTATGAAATCGCTCCCAATGCCGGTGTTGACGTTTCGTCACTTGCAGACGGCAGCACAAAATTCGGCAATCTTGTTGCAGGCTCAACATATGCCATCACAGCAAGAATCGCCGTTGAAGGCATCGAATTCAAATCAGAGCCCGTAAACGTTACACTCAAGCTTGCTCAGAATTCGCCCTCAACACCTATCCCCACAAAGATTACAGGCACTTCAATCGAAGTAAAGGCTCTTGATAAGAGTGTTGTTTATGCCTGCGCAGTAAAGGGTAGCACAGACGAGCTTGTCTGGGTAACAACCAACGTATTCACAGACCTTGCACCCGAAACAACATACGTTGTTTACGCAAAGTATCCTGCAAACGAAACATACCTTGAAAGTGCTCCCGTTTACATCGAACTCACAACACTCAAGGCTTCTGCAGGTATTGCTCCCCACCCCGTTCTTCTTGATAAAAACATCACTTCGATAACTATCGGTGCAGGCGATGAAATCGCAACGGAATTCTCCATCGACGGCGGCAAAACATGGAACAAAACAGGCGTATTCACAGGTCTTGAATCAGGCAAAAAGTACAGCTTCGTTGCCAGATACGTTTTCGACGAAACCAAGCAGGATCCCAGCGGTATCAGCGAAGCTATCTCTGTTATAACAAACAAGAGAGCAAACTACGAGGCTGAAATAAGCGACTGCGCATTCACAATTGCTACAAACGGCAAAATCTATGCAAAGAGCTCCTTCAATTTCACCGTTACAGGCGATACATATTCAGAAGCTGACCAGTTCGGCGATACCAGATACGTTCCCGTTGCATGGGCATACGAAGATCAGGGTACCGTAATCACAGGCAATAAAATCAGCGCAACAGGCAAAATCGACACACCCGAAACCTCACAGGATATCACAGTTACCGTTACATACGAGCTTCAGAAATTCAACGGTGCAGAGTGGATTACAGTCAGCACAGCTGATGCAGACTATATCGTTCATGTCAGCCCCGAATACAATGCAATCAAGGCTTTCTTTGAGAACCTTGTAAACATTTTCCTCAACGTTATCCCCAAGATTATCCTCAGTTTCTTCCAGAAATAATCAATAAATCAAGGCTTGCACAATACAGTGCAAGCCTTTTTGTTATGCTTTATGATTTTGATGATTTACACCTTATATTCAAACGTCTGCTCTGCCTGAAGAGCTTCAAGATATCTGCGGCACTCTGCTTTTGCCTTTTCAAGATCAAGGTCAAGATAGTTGCCGCATTCTTTTTTTGTGTTGCCGAAAACCTCGCCCTCATAAGCGATTATATCGGCAAGGATTTTCTTTGTAATTTCAAGCACCTTTGCGTTATCGGCATTGCGCACAAGCAGATAAAATCCTGTGCGGCAGCCCATAGGTCCAAAGTAAATAACATCGTCTTTTATCTCTGAATTTCTCACAAACGTTGCAAACATATGCTCAACGCTGTGAGCGGTTGTGGTGTCCATAAAATCGCCGCCGTTGGGGATTCTTGTGCGCATATCGTAGGTGGTGATGTCGCCGTCAATGCGCGAAACGTAAATGCCCTCTGTCAGCAAGTCGTGGTCAACTGTAAAGCTTGTGATTTTATTCATAGCCAATTCCCTTTTCTGTAAAAATATAAAAATCGGTGCGGATGTTCCACACCGATTATATATCATATTTTTGCTTTTTTCAAGACTATTAAATTACCATTCAAGCGAAAGATAATACGGTCCGCCTTTTCTGTTTTCAAAACCTTTGCTTGAAGAAGCAATATATCTCACTTTTTGCTCTTTGTCATTATAGGCGCAAATCAAAAAATCATACCGGGTTCTGTAACGGCTTACTCCGTTATCGTCATTCCAGTTTTTTATTTCAAACTCATTTTTTGATTTTTGATACAAAATATCATCTTCAAAACGATCTTCAGGTTCACTGTTTGCAGGAAGAACATAGTCGAATTCTACCTGCCCGTAACCTTTATAATAAATCAGAGTCCAGTTGCCTTTTTGAATAACTTTATATCCGCTTCCCTCCTTTGCGGATTGCGTAAGATAATCAACAAACAACTCATTTTCACTCATGTGCTTAATTTCAATCAGACTGTTCTCGAGAATAAAATCGCCTTTCAAAGTATCTTTAAACAGGCTGTAATCACCGTCAGAAAGAGCCCATTCCGCACAAACATCGTAAGTGTTGTAATCACCGCCCCAGCAAGGAGTATACTCATAAAAATATTTTATGGAATCCGGATATTCCACCCTTGTGTTAATCGGAATGCTTCTCGGAAATATTTCATACAGGTCACCCAAACCCGATATATCCTCTTCAGCCAAGATACTGTCAAGCTTTAAATAATTATCAGGGTCAGTTGTTTGAGAACAAAACGGTGTAACCGTACAGAAAGCAAGAAAAAGCGAAACCGGTAACATTATAACTGCTCCTACGGCAGAAGGGATAAGCAGTGCGGCATTTGAGCCTTTTGTTCTTCGTTTGAATCCTTTTCCGATATTTCTGAAAATGACAGCTATCGACAATATCGCAACAACAACCCAGCCGAAATAAAACGAAGACAATATAATGTTTCCCGGGTCATCAGTCAGTTTTATATAACGCACATCGAAAATATCGTGACCCAACCCAACCATCCACCAAGCCGCATCAGCAAACAAAGAACACGCAATAATTATCGCGATTATTTTCAGTATTTTCTCTGCTGCCGTCAGCTTTATATCCTCACTCGGCATCTGCTTTTCTTCAACCGTTTCGGAGAGTGAACTGCAGATTTTTTCAAGGGTCACTTCTTCATCAAATGAAACCCCTTTAAGTTTTTCAACAATCTCTGTTTTGTGTCCAATGTCGTTTTCCGCTTGCTCGATAAACTTTTCAATGATATTTTTTGCGGTTGAATTGTCATCAACAATGCTTTTGATATCCGCAACCGAAAATCCCGCCTTGCGGAGCGTTGCAACGTTATTGAGCCGTTCAACGTCTTTTTCAGAAAAATCAATACTCTTTCTGCCGCTGTAGGATTCTTCAATATCAGGCAGCACAAGACCTTCATCTATATAGAATCTCACAGCTCTGTCGGTCAGTCCTGTTTTCTCAATAACTTCCTTGATTTTCATCTCAACCGACCTCCTTTCGGTGCCATCTTAATATTTCACCTAAGGTAAATGTCAAGTAAAAAGTGAAAAAAGACAAAAAATTATTCATCTTCCTTCAGCAAAGTGCATTCTCTGTTTCTTAGTATCTCAACAAGGTCTTTTTCGTTGCGGATTCTTTTTGCCGTTTCAATACCGCCGAAGCAAGCGGTTATTCCCTCGTGAGTATCCGCTCCCGAGGTCAGAATCAGTTCGGGATGAGCCGCCGCAAAATCTTCCGCCTCAAGATTGTTTTCAAGCGTATTGTCAACGTTAAAAACCTCAATACCGTCAATAAATTCAAGCGGCAAAACCTGCGGCTCGGGGATATACGGTTGCTCCCTGAAAGGATGCGCCTGAATGCAAATTGCACCAAGTTTGCGAAGCGTTTCGCTCCACAGGGCTATGTCTCTTTTTTGAAACTCGGGGTGCGTATAAAGCATCTCGGGCGTTATGCCGTAACAAAGGATTTCAAGCCCTCTGCCGACGTGCTCCTCAAGTCCGAAAATAATATCCAACCCGTATTTTTCACCGCATTTTTTAAGTTCAAGGTAATCCGCCTCATACTGCGCCACAAACTCATTCCACGGCAGCTTGCGGTAAATGCCCGTGTTGCCGTTTATAAAGTGGTTTGTTATAACGCATCCGCTGTAACCGTCTCTGTAAAGGCTTTGCACCAGTTCTTCGGGATACATTTCAGAGCAGGCACTGCACGGCAAAGTATGAGCATGAAGCTGATATCTGAATTTTTTCATCCGTGCACCCCTCCTCTGCGGTTTATAAACGAATTATAAATCCCTTTGTACCGTTTTTCAAGCAAAACTGAAATATATGTTAATTGTAACTAAAAACAAAGCACAAATTTCGTTCAGATTTTCTTAAAAATATATGGAAATTTAAAAAATCATATGATATAATCATTGATGGATTATTCTGCCACTGCGCAGAATAAATCGCATTAATTTTGTTTATAATTATTTATGGAGGTAGATACCCATGTACAAGTATGTTTATTTGTTCTCCGAAGGTAACGCAGATATGCGTGAAATCCTCGGCGGCAAAGGCGCAAACCTTGCAGAAATGACAAAGATCGGTCTCCCCGTTCCCCAGGGCTTCACAATCTCAACAGAAGCTTGCACAAAGTACTATGAGGACGGCAGAAAGATCAACGATGAAATCCAGGCTCAGATCATGGAATACATCGTTAAGATGGAAGAAATCACAGGCAAAAAGTTCGGCGACAAAGAAAATCCCCTCCTTGTTTCCGTTCGTTCAGGTGCTCGCGCATCAATGCCCGGTATG
>JAZNBM010000147.1:0-2901 GCA_045587045.1 Acutalibacteraceae bacterium
TCTCGGTTGAAAACGGAATGATATACAGCGTTTCTCCCGACGGTTTGGAATGTACGGGTCAAAAAGCTTCGCTTAAAAAAGCAAAAAAACAAGTTAATAAGTATCACAAAATAATGAGCACACTGAACGAAGAAACTGACCGCAAGCTCGCTGAAACACCCTGCACACAGTCGGTACCAAAGTCCGGCGGTTCTCAATTCAAGCGATATGATTTTATCAGCAAAGAGTATAATTATGCTTTATCTTATCATTTCAGACCTGCAAAAAGCGAAGGTGCGCCTCTCGTTATTTTTAACTGTTGGATGAGAGGTTTCAAGAAAAACGGATTATGGAAAAAGCTGAAAAAGCGCGATTGCTCCATACTTGTTTTAGACGATGTAAAAACTGACTTTTTCGGAAAAAACGGTATTTATGAATCCGTTGAGGTTATAAAACAGCTTGCAGACAATCTTTGTGAGAAATATAAAGCCGACAAAAACAGAATATATTTCACAGGCATTTCGGGCGGCGGCAGAATCGCATGGATTTCCGCTTACAAACACCCCGATTTTTACGCCTGCATCATTTCCGCTATGGGTTCGCTGACCATAGGCGAAGAACCTGATTATAAAAGGCTGAAAAACGTTCCGATATGGGTTGCTCAGGCAGAAAACGACAAGCTTGCGCCTCCGTTTTTTAACGACGAAGCCTATGATGCTCTTAAAAAAATCGGCGGCAATATGAAATATACCCGCTACAAAAAAGGCGGCCACGGCATTGCGCCCAAATTCTTTAAAAGCGAAAATTGGGACGAATGGATGTTCAGCCAGAGCCTTGAAAACAGATAAGAAAGAGGGACTGTATCGAAAGAATGATACAGTCCCTTGATTTTATTTTGCGGCTCTTTCCTGTCCGTAAAGAACGTCAACGTTCTTTTTGAAAAGCAGCCACTCATATTTGGGTTTCCAGTTTTCACCAAGGTCAACGGAGGATTCAAGCGCATCTTCGGAATCTGCTTCAACGCAAATCTGCGTGATGCCCTTAAGGTTGCCGTCCTCTTTGAAAACGGTATCCCAGAAAGCGTGGTGACCGATGTATGTCACACTGTCGGGAATATAAAGATATTCCATTTCACGGTTATAGCTGAACGCGTCGGAGCCGATATACTTAAGTCCGTCGGGCAGTGAAAGATAAACCTCGCCAAGAGTTTCTTCGCCCGTAAAGTCAGAAGCCGTAACGTTTTCGCCTTTGTAGGAATAAACGTTTTTCAGCGGAGGAATCTTGAAGAAGGCAAGTGTTTCAATCGTTTCAAGTCCCTCGGGCAGATAAACGGTTTTCATATTGGCATAATTGAACGCCATCTCACCGATTTTTTCTACGCTTGAAGGCACAACAAAGGTCATAACCTTCTTTTCGTATTCTTCATATCTGTCGTCTTCGGGAGCAATTTCAACACGCCACTTGTTCTTTCCGTCAGTATCCCACTCATCAAGACCGTGCTTGATTGCAAGGTATGTATCGTGATCACAGGGACGGAAAATAAGCTCGGTTTTATCCTTATTATAAAGAACACCGTCAACGTCGCAATAGTTAGGGTTGTTTTCGTCAACCCTGACCTCACGCAGTGCCCAGCAGGAATAGAATGCCTTGGGGTCAATCTTTTTTACGCCTGCGCCGATAGTGATTTTTTCTACCTTTTCATCGCAGTTAAGCACGTAGCTGCCAATCTCAACAATCGGCTTTGATTCGTCCTTGACTATTCTGAAGTTTTCTTCGGGGTTGGAGTTGCCAAGCTCATATTCAACGTCAAGAGCATAATCAATTTCAAGCTCTTTTATGTAGCCCGTGTTGCTGAAACGGGTAAACTTATAACCGCCGTCAACCTGCTCATATTCAAAGGTTTCTTTCATAAGAGCCATAATACTGAAAGCAACCGAAAGAGCAACAGCCACAACGATAACCAGCACAAACAGCACCTTTTTGACGGCGTAATGCTTGGGTGTAACGCCGATTCTGGGTGCGGCAAGACCCTTTATCTGATAAGTCCATATATCCTCTTCGGGGATGTCAAGCTTGTTTTCTCCAACCTGATTAACAGGATTTTTTTCTTTTTTACTCACGCTTCACACCTCCTTAACCCACGTAGCCGCCGGTAACCTTTTCGCCGTCTTTTTCGGCTTGCTTTTCGGTTACCTCTGCACGGCGTTTGAGAACCTCAATAACCATATCCTGCTTTTTGCTGTCATAGTCCCAGAAGAAATAGGGAATTGTCATCAGCAGGAAGCCGACAACGTCGAACAGGAGCGGAACGATGATTATGTTTGCTCTGGAGGCGTCATAGAACAGGATTTCCCAGTTGCTGTTGAAGCCGTAGCCAAGAAGCATAAGAGGAATGATGAGACCGACAAAATTCTTTACGGGGTCGGTGAACCAGCCCATAACGCTTGAGAACTGCTCAAGGCGCTCGCCCGAAAGATACATCTGATAGTCGCCGATTCTGGCATCCATATCGTGACCTGCAGTTGTGGGAACGGTCTTTGTCATTTCCATAAGGAAAAGAATTACAACGCAGATTGTGCCGCAAAGATTAAGGTTATCGCCAAAGAACCACATTGCCGCCGCAACGCCCGCATTGCCCAGCGCACGTGTTATCTGATAGAAAATCATAATCTGCTTATAAGTAAACCTCTTGAGGAAATAGGGAGAAAGCAGATCGGGCGGTGTGCCTGCAAATGAAACAAGGAAAACGATAAGCGTATAGGGCAGACCGCTCAGGCGGAACGTATAAAGATAAAGAACCGTTGCAAAGGGCAGCATACCGTTGCCCAGAGCATCAATAAGCTCAACAAGCTTTTTGATAAGCAGATATTTGTTGCGAAGAACGCCGAACATACCGTCCCAGAACTTAATCTGAACTTTCTT
>JAZNBM010000148.1:0-20119 GCA_045587045.1 Acutalibacteraceae bacterium
GTTATTATGATTGATGCGCAGGAAGGCTTCACCGAACAGGATTCCAAGGTTGCGGGCATTGCTCACGAAATGGGTAAGGGCTGCATCATTGCCGTCAACAAATGGGATGCCGTTGAAAAGGACGGCAAAACAATGGACAGCTACCGTAAAAAACTGATGAAGGATTTTGCGTTTATGTCCTATGCACCCATCATCTTTATTTCGGCTAAAGAAAAAATCAGACTTGACCGTCTGTTTGAGCTTATCAAATTTGTTGACACACAGAATGCAATGCGTATTTCAACAGGTAAACTCAACGACGTTCTTGCCGATGCAACCGCAAGAGTTCAGCCGCCCACAGACAAGGGCAAGCGCCTTAAAATTTACTATATGACTCAGGCTTCAACAAGACCGCCGACATTTGTATGCTTTGTCAATAACGCCGAGCTTTTCCATTACAGCTATCAGCGTTACCTTGACAACCAGATCAGAGAAATCTTCGGACTTGAGGGCACACCGACCAAAATGATTATCCGTGAAAGAGAGTCGGGCAAAAAATGATAGTTTTAGGCATTGACCCCGGCTATGCAATAGTCGGTTGCGGCGTTGTGGAATATCAGAGCAACCATTTCAGAGTACTCACTTACGGCGCAATAACAACCGAAGCACATACGCCGTTCAATATCAGAATCGAAAAGATTTTTGATGAGGCAAACGAGCTGATTCAGAAATTCAGACCTGATGCGATGGCAATTGAAAAGCTGTTTTTTAACACGAACCAGAAAACAGCAATTGACGTTGCGCAGGCAAGAGGCGCGCTTGTGCTTGCGGCGCAAAAAAACAAAGTTCCAGTTTTTGAATATACTCCCTTGCAGGTCAAGCAAAGTGTTGTCGGCTACGGCAGAGCAGAAAAAAAGCAGGTGCAGGAAATGACCCGTGTTATGCTCAATCTGGAAAAAATTCCAAAGCCCGACGATGCCGCCGATGCACTTGCAATGGCAATCTGCCACTGCCATTCGGCAGGCTCGCTCATAGGTCAGCTCGGCAGAAGATAATAAATTAATCGTGTGCGGGTAACGCCCGTCCGAAAATTTTATATATAGAAACGGGTAAGGGCGAAGCCCTTCCTTAACTATTCATTATTCATTCTTCACTATTCACTTTCCAAGGAGTGCATCTTATGTTTTACAGCATAACAGGTACGGTGGTGTTCACCGACGAAAACAGTGTTGCAATCGATTGCAACGGTGTGGCATTCAGACTTTTTACAACTCTCAATACTCTCAAAAAATGCGCTCCCGTCGGAGAAAAGCAAACACTTTTCACTTATCTCAACGTGCGCGAAGATGCACTCGATCTTTTTGGCTTTGCAGAAAAGAGTGAGCTTGATTGCTTCAAAATGCTCATCGGCGTTTCAGGTGTAGGTCCTAAAGCAGGTCTTGCCGTGCTCTCACAGCTTTCGCCCGACAGACTTGCAGTGTGCGTTGCAGGCGGCGATGTAAAGTCAATCACCGCCGCACAGGGTGTAGGTGCAAAAATTGCCCAGAGAATAGTTCTTGAGCTTAAAGGTAAACTTGATGCTTTTGCAGGCTCATCGGCGGCACTCGGCGATATCGCCGCCGCACAGAAAGCAACCGTCAGCTATGCAGGTGAGGATGCAGTCAACGCACTTGTGATGCTCGGCTACAGCCGCTCCGAGGCAAGCATAGCCGTCGGTAAGTTAGATGGTAACATTTCAACAGAAGATATGATTAAGCAGGCTCTCAAACAGCTTGCAAAGAATTTATAATTGAGGAGGAATTACGGTGGATTTTGATTTTGAAAACAGAATTGTTGCCCCCGAGTTTTCGTCCTCCGAGGATAACGATATTGAAGTTTCTCTCAGACCGAAAACGATTGATGAATATATCGGTCAGGAAAAGGTAAAAGAAAATCTTTCGGTTTATATTGAAGCAGCTCGCCGCAGAGGCGACACGCTTGACCATGTTTTGCTTTACGGGCCTCCCGGTCTCGGTAAAACAACGCTTGCAGGCATTATTGCAAACGAAATGGGTGTTAATTTCAGAGTAACCAGCGGCCCTGCCATTGAAAAACCGGGCGACCTTGCCGCTTTGCTTACCAATCTTAACGAGGGCGATGTACTTTTCATTGACGAAATTCACCGCCTTTCAAGAGCGGTTGAAGAAGTGCTTTACCCTGCAATGGAGGATAACGTGCTGGATATCATCATCGGCAAAGGTCCTTCTGCAAGGTCAATCCGTCTGGATTTGCATAAGTTTACCCTTGTTGGTGCAACAACAAGAGCAGGTCAGTTAAGCGCACCGCTTCGAGATCGCTTCGGTGTTATTCTTCGTCTTGAGCTTTATACGCCCGAGCAGCTTTCTGAAATTGTCAACAGAAGTGCAGGCATTCTTGGCATTGACATTGACCCCAAGGGAGCGCTTGAAATTGCATCACGCTCAAGAGGTACACCCAGAATCGCAAACAGACTTCTCAAACGAGCACGCGATTTTGCGCAGGTTATGTGCGAGGGTAAAATCACAAAGGAAGCTTCGTCACTTGCTCTTGACAGAATGGAGATTGACGAGCTTGGTCTTGATTCAATCGACAGACTTATTCTCAAAACAATGATTAAGAATTATAACGGCGGACCCGTCGGTCTTGAAACGATTGCAGCCGCAATCGGTGAAGAAGCCGTTACCATAGAAGACGTTTACGAGCCTTATCTGATGCAGGTCGGCTTCCTCAGCCGCACCCCCAGAGGCAGACAGGTAACGCCTGCAGGCTATGCTCATCTGGGAATCCCTATGCCCGGTCAGCAAAGAATGGACGTTTAACAACTGTAAATTGAAAGGAGCGGACGTATGAGAGCCGCAGAAAACTGGAAAGATTATGAGCTTATCGATTGCTCTGACGGTGAAAGGCTTGAACGCTGGGGTGATATTATTCTTGTGCGTCCCGACCCTCAGGTAATCTGGAAAACTCCCAAAGAAAATCCGCTTTGGTATACACCCCACGCCATCTATAACCGCTCAAACACGGGCGGCGGAAGCTGGCAGGTGTGCAAAAAAATGCCCGATGTGTGGCAGATTGGCTTTGAAGAGCTTAAATTCAACATTAAGACCATGGGCTTCAAGCACACGGGTCTTTTCCCCGAGCAGGCTGTCAACTGGCAGATGACGGCGGATATTATTAAAAATGCCGGCAGACCCGTCAGAGTGCTTAACCTGTTTGCATACACAGGCGGTGCAACCGTTGCTGCACTCAGTGCAGGCGCAAGTGTAACTCACGTTGACGCTTCAAAGGGAATGACCCTCTGGGCAAAAGAAAATGCCGCATCAAGCAAGGTTGCCGATGCCCCCGTGAGATGGCTTGTTGATGACTGCATCAAGTTTGTTCAGCGCGAAATAAGAAGAGGCAACAAATATGATATCATCATAATGGATCCGCCCTCATACGGCAGAGGTCCCGGCGGCGAGGTCTGGAAGCTTGAAAACGAAGTGCACGGCTTTGTTGAAATGTGTATGGAAGTGCTTTCTGACGATGCGCTGATGGTGCTTATCAATTCTTACACAACCGGTCTTTCACCAAGCGTTATGGAATATATTCTCGGCGAAACTGTTCAGAGAAAATTCGGAGGTACCGTTTCAAGCGATGAAATCGGTATTCCTGTTTCTTCAAAGCCCGGCAGAGTGCTTCCCTGCGGTGCAAGTGCGATCTGGTTTGGCGAAAGCGTAAAATAATCTGAATCCGATAAGAGGATAAAAATGAGCGAAAAATTAATCGAATTTGAAAAAGTGACAATGTACTATAATGACCCCGAAGAAACCGATGCGGATAAATTAACCGTACCGGCTTTGGTTGACGTTGATTTCAGCGTTGAAAAAGGCGAATTTGTTGCTGTTCTCGGTCATAACGGCTCGGGCAAAAGCACACTTGCAAAGCTTTGCAATGCCATCTATGAGCCCACAACGGGTACGGTCAGGGTTAAGGGAATTGTTGCTGATAATGATGACAAAGCTGATGAGGTCAGACGAATTGTGGGTATGGTTTTTCAGAATCCCGATAACCAGATTGTTGCCACAATAGTTGAAGATGACGTTGCTTTCGGACCGGAAAATCTCGGTGTTGATCCCAAAGAAATCCGTCAGAGAGTTGACAATGCCCTCAAGGCTGTCAATATGTATGATTACCGTAACCGTGAGCCGCATAAGCTTTCGGGCGGTCAGAAACAGCGAGTTGCCATTGCAGGCGTGCTTGCAATGCAGACAGAGTGCATAGTGCTTGACGAGCCCACCGCAATGCTTGACCCCATCGGCAGGCAGGAGGTTATGCAGACCGTTCACAGAATGAATAAAGAAATGGGTATCACCGTTGTACTGATAACTCATTTTATGGACGAAGCCGTCAAGGCGGACAGAGTTGTTGTTATGGACAGCGGCAGGATAGTAATGCAGGGCAAACCGTCAGAAGTCTTTTCACAGGTAGAAGAGCTTCGCAAACACGGTCTTGACGTGCCGCAGTCAACGGAGCTTTGCCACACACTCGGCATAAAGAAAACAGTACTTGACGTTGACGGCTGTGTTGAAGAAATAACAAAATTGCTCGGAGGTGCCCGATGAATTACGCAATTGAAACAGTCGGGCTGACTCATTATTATTCTAAAGGCACACCTCATCAGGTTGCCGCAATCAATGATGTCAACCTCAGAATAGAAAAAGGCGAGCTGGTGGGAATAATCGGTCACACGGGCTCTGGCAAAAGCACACTGATTTCACATTTTAACGGACTTCTGAAGCCTGACAGCGGCAAGGTGCTGGTCAACGGTGTGGATATCCACAAGGATAAAACCACGTTGCGCAACACACGATTCAAGGTCGGTCTTTGCTTCCAGTATCCCGAATATCAGCTTTTTGAAGAGACCGTTTATAAAGATATAGCCTTCGGACCGAAGAACATGAAGCTTTCGGATGCCGAAATTAAAGAAAGAGTGCTCAAAGCCGCCGCATTCACGGGCGTTAAAAGCGAGCACCTTAATCAGTCTCCGTTTGACCTTTCAGGAGGCGAAAAAAGAAGGGTTGCCATTGCAGGTGTTTTGTCAATGGAGCCCGAAATACTTGTTTTTGACGAACCTGCTGCAGGTCTTGACCCGAGAGGAAGAAAAGACCTTATCGAGCTTATCAAAGAATATCGCAGGCAGACAGGTTCAACAGTTATTGTTGTTTCACATAGTATGGAAGATATTGCCTGTATGGCGGATAAGGTTATTGTTATAAATAATTCAACCGTTGCAATGCAGGGCACCGTTGACGAAGTTTATTCAAGAGGCGAAGAGCTTCGTTCAATGGGTCTTAACGTACCGGAAATCACAGAGGTTTTTGCAAAACTGCGTGCTAAGGGCATTGATGTGCCTGCCAACGTTTATACCGTTGAACAGGGAGCAGAAATAATCCGTAAGCTTTCGTCGGGGAGGTGTGCGGAATGATAAGAGATATCACCATCGGTCAGTATTATCCCGGCAAATCGCTTCTTCATAAAATTGATCCCCGAATGAAGCTGATTTTGACTTTTGCAATCATAATCGTTATTTTTGTTTGCAAAAATTTCTTTTCACTCGGCATAATTGCGGCGGCTGCGGTTATAGCGGCTCTGCTTTCAAGAGTGCCCGTAAAGATGATTTTGAAGAGCCTCAAACCGATTGTAATTATTCTGCTTTTTACCGCCGTGCTCAATATTTTTTACACTCAGGGCGGTGCCACATGGTTCGAGTGGAAATTTATAAAAATAACGGAGAAGGGTGTTTTTACCGCTCTTTTCACAATGGTCAGAATCGTGTCGCTTGTTATAATCAGTTCATTGTTGACTTATACCACCACGCCCACGATGCTCACCGATGCAATCGAAAGGGTGCTTTCACCCCTTAAAATATTTAAAATCAAGGTTCACACTCTTGCAATGATGATGACTCTTGCACTGCGTTTCATTCCCACTCTGATTGAAGAGATTGACAGAATAATGAACGCGCAGAAGGCCAGGGGAGCAGACCTTGAATCGGGCGGAATCATTCAGCGTGCCAAGGCGCTTGTGCCGATTTTTGTGCCGCTTATGGTTTCGGCTTTCAGAAGAGCGTATGAGCTTGCTTTTGCAATGACCTGCCGATGTTACACAGGCGGAGAAGGCAGAACAAGAATGAAGCAGATGAAACTCACCGTTCTTGATTTTCTTGCACTTTTTGCCTGTGTTGCAATAACTGCAGGCATCATAGTCCTCAATCATTTCTTTGGGGCGGTTATTTAAACAATAAATTAAAAGCAATATTTTAAGAAGGTTTGTTTATGCGAAACTTGCTTTTGACAATTTCATTTGACGGCACGGCTTACCACGGCTGGCAGGTGCAGGAAAATGCGGTAACAGTCCAGCAGACCCTGCAGGATGCTTATGAGAGAATCTGTTCAAGCCGAGATAACGTTGTGGGATGTTCACGCACCGATGCGGGCGTTCACGCCAATATGTATTGCTGCAATATCAGAACAGAAAATCCTATTGCCTGTGAAAAGCTTGTGGGTGCACTCAATGCTCTTATGCCGCGTGATATAGCGGCACTGGACTGCAAAGAGGTCGATTATGATTTTCACGCAAGGTATGATTGCAAGTCAAAGGAATATATCTATAAAATATGGAATTCACCCAATAAAAATCCGTTTCTTTATGATTATTCGCTTCACTATAAGCACAGGCTTGATGAAGAATATCTTGCCCGTCAGGCAGCAGATTTTATGGGTACACACGATTTTACCTCGTTCTGTGCCGCAGGCAGCAGCGTTGAGGATACTGTTCGCACGGTTATAAACGCAACCGTTGAGCGTGAGGGCGATATGGTGGTTTTCAGAGTGGAGGCAGACGGATTCCTATATAACATGGTTCGCATAATGACAGGTACGCTGATTGATATTTCAAGAGGCAAAATACCTGCAGATTCAATTAAACAGATTATTACGGCAAAGAACCGCTTTGCGGCAGGCTATACTGCGCCTGCAAGAGGTCTTTACCTTAATAAAATACATTATTGATAAACAGAGAGGATTGGTCTATGAACGAAGGGAAAATTATTGACATCAATAAAGGCAGAAAAAAACTTAATTATAAAAAAATACTTTCTGTGCTGAAATTCCCCGTTATAATTCTTGCTGTTATAGCGGCTGTGCTTCTTAGCGCAAGGCTTATCGGCAAGGTTGCAGTGTCAAACGTAACGGATTCATTCAGACAGATTAAAACAGTTTTTTCCAAAGGAGAAGGCTTCCCTTATTCACTTGAAGGCTTTGAGGTTGAAAGGGTTGAAGCCATTGGCAACAGAGTTCTTTTTCTTACGGATGATAACAGCTTTGTTCTTGATAAAAAAGCAGGCGAGCTTTTCAGAACTCAACTTTTTGCAGAGAACACCAAGGTTATCACTCATAACGGCAGGGCTCTGATTTACAGCAATAATTCATCAAAAGTTGTTATGCAGAGCAAAACGGAAGAGCTTGGTTCTGTTGATGCAGACGGTATGGTTGTTACGGCAACCCTTGCAAAAAACGGATGGTTTGCAACCTCACATTATGACAGCCGGAACCGCAGTGTTCTGACGGTTTATAATAACCGCTTTGAAAAAGAATTTGTCTGGAATTGCGCAGAAGAGCGCATAACGGCAATTGCACTTTCGCCGAACGGTAAAAGTGTTGCAATCAGTGCGGTTGGTGTTGCGAACGCAGAAATCTATTCAAGAGTTATGATTTTTAACACCAAAGAATCAAAGCCCGTTTATGATTCAAAGCTTGATGGAACACTTTTGCTCAAAATGTTTTATCCGTCAAAAAAAGCAGTTGTTGCCGTTGGCGACAACAAAACCGTTGTGCTTGATGTAACAGAAAAGAAATTCAAAGAAGAACTTACTTATGCCGAAACGGGTCTTGCTTTTGCCGATTCAGACGAAAAAGGCAACGTTATTGTGTGCTTCGGTAATTCGGGCGGATTTGAATCCCGGATTCACTCTTTCAAAAAAGACGGAACGAAGCTCTGTGAGCTTACGCTTGCAGGCAAACCCCAAGCTCTTGATATCGGCTCAAATAAAATTGCCTGCGTTCTGAATAACGAACTGATTGTTTATAACCTCAAGGGCGAAGAAAAAGAACGCTTCAAGGTAAGCGGCGCTGCCGAAAAGGTTATAATATGTTCAGGCGATTTCTTCACGGTTGAAGACAAAAAGATATGCAAATATAATTAACTGTCAGGAGGCTGCATTGTGGGTGCTTTATCGATTATAATTGACGTAGTTATAGTTCTTGTGTTTGTTGTTGCTGTCATTAACGGTTATAGGCGCGGTTTTGTTAAAATGATGCTTTCTATTGTTGCCGTTTTGCTCAGTCTGTTTATTGCAGGCACGTTTGCAGCACCTCTTGCCGCGTGGTCAAACGAAAAGTTTGTGGCAGACAAGGTTTCTGAAAGTGTTGACAGCTATATTGAAGAACTGATTGAAGAAAATAACGCTTCATCGGGTGTTCTTTCTCAAGAAAAATTTGACAGCGCAAAAGAAAGAATCAACGGTGCTTTGCCTGAAAAATTAAATTTGCTTCTTAAAAACTACGATATTTCAGTTGATGAGATTTTTGAAAAAGTTTCACCAACCGATAACTTAAAAGAAATTGGCGAAAAAATTAAGCTGAAAATTCAGGAATCAGTCATATTGCCTGTTCTGAAAGTAATTTCATTTATTGTTCTTTACATAGTTTCTTCCTTTGTTCTGAACATGATAGTCGGCTTCATAGGTCTGGTGGCAAAGCTTCGTGTCCTCGAAAAAGTAAACAAAGCTCTCGGTGCGGTGCTCGGAGCGGTCAGAGGACTTTCTGTTATTACCGTTTTTTGCCCGTTTCTGGTGCTTGCGGCAAAGTTTTTGCCCGACAATGCCTTATCAGAAGCAATTTCAGCTGCATATCTCACCAATCTTATAAATGACACAGTAATTAAAATTATTTATTGATACCACAGCGTTTCCTAAAGGAGGATTTTACAATGAAATCAAATATCAAAGAGCTGTTTTCGGGTTGCCTCACAATCCCGAATCTGCTTTCGGTTATCCGAATTGCCCTTATCCCTGTTTTTGGTGTACTCTATTACAACGACAACATTCTTTGGGCGGTTATCGTTCTCATTCTTTCGGGTCTTACTGACTTCTTTGACGGTAAGATTGCGAGAAAATTCAATCAGATAAGCGCTCTGGGTAAGGTGCTTGACCCTGTTGCCGATAAGCTTACACAGATTACAATCGCTATTGTTCTTTTTCTTCAGTTTCACGGCAGCAGTGATACAACAATCAGGGCTTTCAGCTGGGCATTCCTTATTTTCCTTGCCAAGGAAGCTCTTATGGTTGTCGGCGGCGGCCTTATGATTGCATTCGGACTTAAACCCGGTGCTGCCGAAATGCCCGGTAAGGTTGCTACCTTTGTTTTCTATGCAGTTATGGTTGTTATAATCGCATTCGGTCCCGATATCGGTATTTTTGAAAACGTTTTCGTTCTTCCCAACTGGGCAATGATAGTTCTTGTGTGCATCAGCATTATTCTTACAATCATTGCTTTTCTCAGCTATCTGCCCGACGTTTTCAGACAGGTTAAAGAGAAAATGGCTAAAAAGTCAAAATAATATAAGCAAATTTTTATTCAGAGGATATTTAAATGAAACAGGTTTTATGTGCAAAATGCAAAAAACGCCCTGCAATGTTCTTTGTGACAAAGGTTGAGGGCGAAAAAACAACGCAGGAAGGTCTTTGCATCAAATGTGCTATGGAAATGAACATCGGACCCGTCAAGCAGATAATGCAGAGCATGGGTATTTCGGAAGACGAGATTGACGATGTAAGCGAGCAGTTTGAAGCGATGTTCGGCGAAGACGGCGGATTTGAGCCGGGCGGAGCAGGTACCATGCCTTTCCTGCAGAATATGCAGAATTTCGGTGCGGTCAGCGCAGGCGAATCTAATCAGACATCATCAGAAGGCTCTGCCGAAAAAGCTCCCGAAAAGAAAAAGAGATGGGGCAGAAAGAATAAAGAGGAAAGCGACGACAAAAAGCGCAAATTTCTCAATCTTTATTGCACCGACCTTACGGCAAAGGCAAAGGCAGGCAAAATTGACCGCATCATCGGCAGAGAAAATGAGATTTACAGAGCTGTTCAGATTCTTTGTCGAAGAACTAAAAATAACCCCTGCCTTATCGGTGAACCCGGTGTAGGCAAAACCGCAATCGCAGAGGGCCTTGCGTTGAGAATTGCAGGCGGCAACGTTCCTGCAAAGCTCAAGGATAAAGAAATCCACCTTCTTGACCTGACTGCACTTGTTGCAGGTACACAGTTCAGAGGTCAGTTTGAAAGCAGAATTAAGGGACTTGTTGATGAAGTCAAGAGTGAAGGTAATATCATTCTTTTCATTGACGAAGTTCATTCGCTTGTAGGTACAGGTGATGCGGAAGGCTCAATGAATGCTGCCAACATTCTTAAGCCCTCGCTTTCAAGAGGCGAAATTCAGATTATCGGTGCAACAACTTTCACCGAATACAGAAAATACATTGAAAAGGATGCAGCTCTTGAACGCAGACTTCAGCCTATCAGAGTTGAAGAGCCATCAATCGACCAAACCTGTGAAATGCTTAAAGGCGTTAAGGATTATTACGAAAACTATCACAGAGTCAGGGTCAGCGATACTCTTATTGAAAAAGCGGTTGTTCTTTCAGAGAGATATATCAATGACAGATTTCTGCCCGACAAGGCAATTGACCTGCTTGACGAAGCCTGCACCTGTGCAAATCTTCGCAACAAGGTTATAAGCGACTATGAAACCTCTCTTGAAAAGCTTAAAGACCTTGAAGAGCACGAAGCGGAGCTTATGGAAACAGACGGCGAAAAGGAAGCCGATTATGAGGAAATTGCCAAGGTCAAAGCGGAGCTTATTCAGGTGCGTGCAGAGGTTGAGAAACTTGAAAAGCTTGCCGCAGATTGCCACGTTACAGAGGAGGATCTTGCAAAGGTTATTCAGCTCTGGACAGGTATTCCTGCCAGCAAGGTGATTGAAAGCGACCTTCGCCGCCTTGCCGGTCTTGAAGAGAATCTTAAGGCAAACCTCATCGGTCAGGATGAAGCAATCAAGCTTGTCAGCGCCGCAGTGCGCAGAGGCAGAGTGCAGATAAGCCCCAGAAGAAGACCTGCATCGTTTATCTTTGTCGGTCCCACCGGTGTGGGTAAAACGGAACTTGTCAAGCTTCTTGCAAAAGAGCTTTTTGATACTCCCGAAACTCTTATCCGTCTTGATATGAGTGAATTTATGGAAAAGCACTCTGTTTCAAGAATCATCGGTTCGCCTCCCGGCTACGTAGGTTACGATGAAGCCGGTCAGCTTACGGAAAAAGTACGTCGCAAGCCTTATTCCGTTGTTCTCTTTGACGAAATCGAAAAGGCTCATCCCGACGTTATGAATATTCTGCTCCAGATTCTTGACGAGGGTAAAATTACCGATGCACAGGGAAGAAACGTCAGCTTTGAAAATACCGTTATCATAATGACCTCAAACGCAGGCAGCAACAGGGGCGGCGGTGCTCTCGGCTTTGCAAAAACGAAGAACGAGGCATCAAAAGAAAGAGCGCTCAAAGCTCTCTCCGAATTCCTTCGTCCCGAGTTTATCGGCAGAGTTGACGAGGTGGTTGTTTTCAATGACCTCACACAGTCGGATTACGAAAATATTGCCCGTCTGATGCTTGGCGAGCTTGTTGACCCGATTGCCGACAAGGGTATAAAATTCGAGTGGGACAATGCGGCTGTTGAGGCTGTTGCGCGTCTTTCGGTTGACGGTACAAGGGGCGCAAGAGATTTGCGCAACGTTATCCGCAGAAACGTTGAGGACGTTATTACCTCAAAGATTGTTGAGAGTACCGGCTCGCCGCTCAAAGCGATTCACCTCACCGCTGAGGGCGACACAATCATCTGCAATTTTGAATAAAACAATGCCGCCGCATTCGCTGTGAATGCGGCGGCTGCTTATTTATTATTTGAATATTTTTGCTGCGATGGTGAGGAACATATTGAGATAGAGCATAACCTTTTCGAAGAAGTTCATTATCTTATCCGAAACATTTGGGAAAGCTTGGGTTTCCGTGCCGTAGCCTTCAAGCTCGCCCTTGTTATCGTTTACACCGTCGCTGTCATAGGCAAACTCATAAAGAATGGGTGAAGCGATTGCAAGCAGAAGATATTCGCCTGCAGTTACGGGACCGAGAACGCTTGTTGCAAGCTTTGTGAGTTCTTTCATAATAGGACCTGTGCCGAGATATGCAAGAATTGTGTTTGCGGCTTTAAGGAATATTTCGTCGCCGACAGTTGAAAGGTCATCAAAGAGAATCAGACCAACCGTGCGAAGAAGAATTGCAACCTCTGTGCCGTAAATGTCATATGCTTCTTCACCTGCGTAGTGGGCGGCAACAAGCTCTGTTGCAAGGTCCCAGCCTGTTTCGAATTCGCTGTCGGGAATTTCGATGTTATATTCCTTTGCAAGTTCCTGAACACTGCCTTCACCGTAAAGGGGCATTTCAAGAATGCTTGTCAGACCGTTAACTGCGGTGAATACAAGGTCTGCATAGAAAGCATCTTCGTCAATACCAAGCTTTTCGGGTGTGAGTGAAAGCCAGAGTCTGTACTGAACGCCTGTCTTGAGGAAACCCTTGGCATATTCGTTAAGACCTGCATTCATGAGGTCAATGTGTTCCTGTGTATAACCGCTTACGGTTGCTGTGAGAGCATCTGTGTCAATCTTATCAACGGTTTTTGCTTCGTAAGAAATCTTTTCTTCCGTGAGGGTCATCATTCTGTACTGAAGGGGATACATTGAAAGAGAGGTTGTGGCAAAGTCATAAATCTTGTTGCCCTTGTAGCTTGTGTAGGTTGAAGCATCACTGCAGTGCTCGTGACCTGTGAAAACAATTTTTATGCCGTGGTTTGCAAATTTTTCTGCAACCGAAAGGTGATTGCCAATGATGAAATCCTTGCTGAAAATGCTCTGAACGGGCATATGGTCAAGCAGATTGTGGTGCATCATAAGAATGGGGTATCTGCCTTCTGCATAAGCTTTGTCAGCCTGATTGCAAACCCATTCAACCTCGTCTTTTGTAACGCCGTCACCCGTTGATCTGTTGGGATCGTTTGAGTCAAAGGCGATAAGTCTGTATTTATTGCCGAGGTTTGCGGTGTAGGAGCCTGTGCCTTCAATTTTTTCAATTGCTTCGTTGTAGCCGAAATCAGCATAAACATCAACGAAGTCTTTGATTGTGAAATCGTTTTCGCCTGCACCGAAATCGTGGTTACCGGGGATAACATAGACAGGTTTGCCGCTTTCTTCTTCAAAATTTTTGAGCTTTGCGGCAACGTCGGTGTGTTCCTGACGGATTGCTCTGCCGTTATCAGCAAGGTCGCCTGAAATAAGAAGATATTCACAACTGTCATCTTCCGCAACCTGACGGAGCATTTCGTCAATAATGAATCCGCTTTCGTCTTCCATGGCGGCGCGTCTGTTTGCATACCAATAAATATCGTGGTCGATATCGTGCTCAAGTTCTTCGCGTGGAACGTTATAATGAAGGTCTGAAGCAACGGCAATTTTGAGCTCGTCATCTGCCGCAAAAACGGTGAAGCCTGCCGCGACGGCGGTGATAAGAATTGCGGTGGACAAGAGAATTGAAATAACCTTTTTCATATTATTTCTCCTTAAAATTTAATGATTTATTATAGCACATAAAAAAATAAAAGTACAGAGAAAATTTGACAATTTGAAAATAAATCTTTATAATTCAAGTGAGGAGGAGATGAAATGATATTTGCAAATCACGCTCACGTGTTTCCGAAAGAAATCAGACCCGAAGGTACGGTTGAAAAACTGATTGAGCTTATGGATGAATGCGGCATCGATATGGCTGTTTGTTATCCGCCGTTTCACGACAGATATAGGGAAGCTGGTTTTACGGATGATCCCAACGAATGGCTTGCCGAAGAAATAAAGGACAATGAAAGACTTGTTGCTTTCGGTAATATCGATTTTGAGAAAGGCAGCTTTAAACAGCAGGTATACAGACTGGCGGCACTCGGCTTCAAGGGTATCAAGATGCATCCGCCCTATCAGGAATTTGTCATTGACGGTCCTGAAGCTTTTGAGGTGTATGAGGCGGCACAGGAAAAGGGCCTTTTCATTTCATTCCATTCGGGTATGCACTGGCACAGGCTGAGGGATAACCGTGTTATTCTTTTTGATGAGGTTGCCTGGAATTTTCCGAATCTTAAATTCAGTATGGAGCACATCGGCGGATATCATTTTTACAGAGAAGCTCTTGCTGTTATGTGTAACAATTCACGAAACGGGAACTGCGTTTTTGCCGGCTGGACTAGTGTAGGCATGCACAAAGGCAAAGACAGTGTGTGGGCACTAACCGATGAAGAGCTTGAAAGAGTTGTTCACCAGACGGGCGAGGACAGAAGTGTTTTCGGTCTTGATTTTCCTTATAACAATGCAGAAGTTATTAAGGCGGATATTGAAAGAATAAGGAGCCTTAATATCAGTGATGAATGCAAGAAAAAAATTCTGGGTCTTAATCTTATGAAGGCTTTGAATATTGAATAACAACCAATGCAAAAATACAAGTGCCTCTGCTTCCAAAGAAGCAGAGGCACTTGTCAATATGGAGGATTTGAGCAGGCAAAGCAAACTTTGCCTGAGACGTATTCTTATTTTCTGTTTATGATTTTTGCACGGATACCTCTGGTAGCTTTGGCGGCTTTTTGGGCGGCATTGACCGCGCTGAAGCCAAGCTTGTTTATAACAAGGTCGGCTTCACCCATAAGCTCCATATACTCGTTGGTGAATCCCATTTTGAACTTGAAGATGCCGTGGAGCGGATTGTCTTCGTCAGGGTAACCGCCTCTGAAATCGTAGCAGGTGCATTTTTCTTCAATTGCCCATCTTATCATTTCCCACTGCACAAGGTAGTTGGGCATAACGTTTCTGTATTCGTTTGAGCTTGCGCCGTAAACGTACCAGACCTTGTCGCCGCAATGCACGTCAAGTGCGCCTGCTATGGTTTTGCCCTCGTATTTTGCAAGGTAGATTCTTGCATCGTCACCGAAAGCGTCCATAATACGCCTGAAATATGATGTGTCACGTGTTGCGAAGTTGTCTCTTTCACCCGTCACGAGCATAAGGTCGTGAAATTCTTCGCAGGCTTCTGCGCCTTTTATTTCAACCGTAACACCTTTTCTGCCTGCAAGACGTGTGTTATAGCGCGTTTTGGGGTGGAATGAAGCCATAACCTCTTCTTCGGTTTTATCCTTAACGTCAAGGCGAAGAATATATCTTGCCTGTACCGTGTCAAAGCTTGCGTTATGGTCTTTAAAGGTGAAACCGATATCCTTGAGAAGGTTTACGTATTCCTCGTTTGAAGCGAGAGTGTCGGTGTCTATTTTAAGAGTGACCGCCTTGTTTTTAATGCCGTATTCCTTTGCTGCAAGTAAAAGCTCTTTGACGGTTTCTTTGTCGGAAAGGTCACATACGGGACCTCTGGGTGCATACATCATTTTATAAGGCATCATCGGAATGCTGCGAAGCAAAACACCGCAAACACCGAGAATGTTGCCTTCGCTGTCTCTTCTGATAAAGCCAACCCACTCCCACTCTTTTTTTACCTTGCCCCACGCAGAGGTCTGCATCATATGTCCCTTGGGGTGTGAGCGCACAAATGCGTCAAATTCCTGTGCATTTTCAATTTTTACAACTTCCATAGTTTCTCCTTTCAGCTACCCTGAATGTCTTTGTTTATCTGTATTGCTCTTTCAAAAAGGGCATCTTTTCTGTTTTCTGTTTTTTCATCCATAACCTCGTCGAGCAAGGTTTCAAGAATTTTGCCCATAAGAGGTGATGGCGGAATACCTGCTTCGGCAAGGTCTTTGCCGTCAATATCAAGGTCTGTTATTCTGAAACAGGTATTTTCATTTTCTATTTCATCGAGAACACTTAAACCGATTTCGTTTGCGTGAAGCCCTTCTTTAAAAAAAACGGGGTTTTGCGCCGAGATATCGGCTTTTCTTATTTCAAACAAATCTCTAACGGTTTCAATTCCAAGCTTTGCAATATATTTTTTATAAGTTTTTCTACTGATTTTGTCGGGCAGAAAATCGTGGTATTCAGTCAGACTGCAAACCGTTTGCCTGAATGCGTTTGATACTTTAAGTCTTTGCAGAATCGAGTCTGCAATATTTTTGCTTTTTTTTGCGTGGGTGTAAAAATGGTCGGTACCGTTTTCGTCGGTTGTTTTAACGTGCGGCTTTCCGCTGTCGTGCAGAAGCATAGTAAAACGCAGATGCGGTTCGTGCTTTACGGCAGCAACCGCCGCTATAGTGTGTCCCCATACGTCATAAATGTGCCGTTCGTGATTCTGAGCGCATCCGTTCGTTGCTTCAAGCTCGGGCATAATAAAGAAAATAACGTCGCTGAAATCCGTAAGTATACGCTTTATGTCATTACCACAGAGCATTTTTGATGTTTCGGCAAATATTCTTTCGGCAGAAATATTTGTCAGCAGATGCTTGTTACGGTGTATGCTTGCTGCTGTGTCGGGGTCGATTTCAAAACCGAGAACAGACGAAAAACGCAGTGCACGCAGTATACGCAAGGCATCTTCGCCGAAACGGGTGTCGGGGTTACCTACACAGCGGATAAGCTTTTTGTGAATATCTTCTTTGCCGCCGAATGGGTCGACCAAACCGTTGATGGGGGAATACGCAATGGCATTGACAGTGAAATCCCGCCGTGAGAGGTCATATTCGATTTTGCTTGTAAAATCCACTCTGTCGGGGTGGCGGTTGTCCGAATAACCTGTTTCAATGCGAAAGGTTGTTATTTCAACGGGCATGTCGTCAACGATAACGGTGACCGTGCCGTGCTTTATGCCCGTTTCAATCACTTTGAATGAATCAAAAGCTTTTACTGTTTCCTGCGGCAGAGCACTTGTTGCGACGTCCCAGTCGTGAGCGGATTTGCCCATAAGCATATCCCTGCAAGCACCGCCCACAACGTATGCGCTGTGACCGTGTGAATGCAGAATTTCAATAACTCTATTGACTTGAGACGGAATATTTATTACCATATTGTTACACCATCACGGAGGTATTATTATGAATATACAGATTTTTGGCACAAACAAGTGTTTTGATACCAAAAAAGCTCAGCGATATTTTAAAGAGAGAGGAATAAAATTTCAGTTTATCGACCTCACACAGAAAAATTTCAGCAAGGGCGAATATAACAGCGTTAAGGCTGCTGTCGGCTCAATGGAAGCTCTGATAGACGAAAAATCAAAAGCCTACGAAAAGCATTTTATCAAATATCTTGCAAGCAAAGAGGCTGTTGAAGAAAAGCTTCTTGAGCACGGTGAGCTTTTTAAAACTCCCATTGTCAGAAACGGCAAGCAGGCAACCGTCGGTTACTGCCCCGAAATCTGGAAAACCTGGGATTAATATGCCTCAAACTTTGAGATTGTTGCAAAGCAACGGGCTTTTTCAATAACGAGTTTAAAATAACGCACTCTGATTTCTTTAAAGCGGCATATGCGTTTGTAACCGATAACGGTTTCTTTCGCAATACGTTTCCATTTGCCGTCGATTTGCGCATAGAGTGAAAACTTTTCAATCTGCTGACCTGTTCTGATGTGCTCACCGAGAACGATTTTGTCGATGTCATATTCATCACCCAGGTCAAGAATCAGCTCTGCACCGTCAGGGTCATCACCCGAATGCCAGTATTCCTCGGGGTCATAGCTCAGAGCCATCTGACCGCAATGCTTTTCGTCAAGATGTCTGTTATCGGTGATGATTGAGCCCTCGGCAAGGTTTTCGTTGAAGTCAATTTCAAGCTGTGCGCCCATTGAAAGAAGAGTTTCAACGTCTTTTTCACAAATTTTACCGTTGGGCATAGGCGGAATGTTCAGCAGGAAGCTTGCGTTTGCGCCAACGGAGTTATAGTAGATTTCCATCAGCTTCGAGAGAGGCTTGACGGTGTAATCTTCCTCTTTATGATAGAACCAACCTTTTCTGATTGAAACGTCAACCTCTGCCGGATACCAAATCAGTTTGTTGCATTTTTTAATAACTTTCCTGCTGCCCAGATCAAGGTCAGTGGGATTGATTTTTTTTGGCGGCTTTGAAACGTCTTGCTGACTTGCAGCGGCAATTAATTCCGCATTTGAGTGATAATAAGGCACGACGCTCCATTCGCTCTTGCGGCAGATGCCTGCTTCGTTGCCGCACCAACGCACGTCCGGACCTGTGATGTTTATTGTTGCATCCGGCTGAAGTTCACGGATAAGCTTATAATAGCTTTGCCAATCGTATTCCTGCTTTTTGCCGTTTGAGCCTTCACCGCAGGCGCCGTCGAACCATACACAGAAAAGCTCACCGTAAGCAGTCAGCAGTTCACGAAGCTGATTTTTGAAAAACTTGTTATATGCTTCACCTGTGCCGTAGGTTTCTTCGTGTCTGTCCCAGGGGGAAAGATAAACACCGAATTTAAGTCCGAATTCCTTACAAGCATCGGCACATTCGGCAACTACGTCGCCCTTGCCGTTTTTCCATTTTGAGGAACGTACGCTGTAGTCAGTGTAAGCAGAGGGCCAAAGGCAAAAACCGTCATGATGCTTTGCGGTGAGAATAAGTCCCTTCATACCGGCAAGTTTGCAAAGCTTTGCCCACTGACGGCAGTCAAGACTTTCGGGATTGAAGAGGTCAGGATCTTCGTTGCCGTTGCCCCATTCCGAATTGGTATAAGTGTTGATGCCGTAATGTATAAATGCATAAAACTCGGTTTCTTGCCATTTGATCTGGCGCTCGCTCGGAACAATTGAGGCGGCATATTTAATATAATCAGGTGTTTTTACCATTGTCATCTACCTTTCTGAAGTTAGTCATTCCGCTGAATACGGAGTCCCAATATTCAAGCGGTATGCCGTTTGTAACGGCATAGTTGAGAAGTCCGACCAACGACGGACAGTTGAACACATATCGAAACATCTCGGGCGGGAGCATACCACGGTCAGCATAGGCAAGGAACCTGAATTTTTCTGCTTCATCATTTTTTAACCCAAGAATATTAATCAACTTGAAAATAGCATCGTCATCGGGAGGGGAGTTATTTTTGCCTTTTTCGATGTTGCTTATATATTGAGCGGTTTTGCCAAGCCCGACGGCAAGATCAAATTGCGAGAGCTTTGCGTTTTCGCGCGTTTCTTTGAGCATAACGCCGAACGGCGTCGGAGAAAACATCAGGCAACCTCCTTTCTGACAGCTTTTTTGAAAATAAATTTATTGGAATCAAACGTATTTATTGCATAAATAAACAAATTTGTTTATTGAACAAATAGATTGTATCACACTTGTTTTTGCTTGTCAATATTAAAATGTATTATATATTGCCGCAAAATTCATAACTTGCGGAATAAAGCAAATAAAATAATTGTATTGTAAGCGGATGTATGCTATACTTATTTTTTAGCAGATTATCGAAAGCAGAAAAAATTTTATATTTTTTAAAAATTATTGTGACCTTTCGGTATTCTGAAACGTTTTAATGACAGGAGGGCATGAATTGAGCATTCGGCAAAACAGGAATGAAAGCCTTTCGGCGGTATACGGTAAATATTCCGATATGCTTTTCAGACTTGCTCTTGCGCAACTCGGCAACAACGAAGATGCAATGGATGCCGTTCATGATGTCTTTCTGAAATTCTTTGATATTCAGCCCGATTTCAAAGACGCGGAGCACGAACGTGCGTGGTTTATCCGTTCAACGGTCAACCGTTGCCACGATATTCAGCGCCATAAAAAAATCCGCTCGCACCCTTCCCTTGACGAAATCGGTGACGTTGCTCATTGCAATGATGACGAGGCAACACGGCAGCTTTACAGAGCGTTGTCGGCAATTCCCGAGAAATACAGTTCTGTTGTTACTCTTCATTATCTTGAAGGATTTTCGGTTGAAGAAATTGCTTCTGCACTCAGAATTACGCAGTCAGGCGTCAAAATGCGCCTTTC
>JAZNBM010000149.1:0-28860 GCA_045587045.1 Acutalibacteraceae bacterium
GACCTTCAACCTGAGCAACTCCACAATGGGTATCCACCTTGACTCCAACAAGGTTAAGGGCGTTGATGCTTCAACAGGTTCACTCGGTCACGGACTTCCCATCGCTCTCGGCACTGCTCTTGCAGCAAGAGTTCTGGGCAAAGATTACAAAACATTCTGCATCATGGGCGACGGCGAGCTTGACGAAGGTACAAACTGGGAAGCCGCTATGGCAGCCGCTCACTTCAAGGCAGATAACCTCATCTCTTTCGTTGACCGCAACAAGTGCATGATCGACGGCAGAACAGAAGACGTTATGGCTCTTGAACCCCTTGCAGACAAGTGGGAAGCTTTCGGCTTCATCGTTAAGGTTGTTAACGGCCATAACTTCAATGAGCTTGCAGAAGCTATTGACTTTGCTCTTGAAAACAAGAGCGGCAAGCCCGTTATGATTATCGCTGACACCATCAAAGGCGAAGGCGTTGACTTTATGGAAGACAACTTCATGTGGCATTACGGTGCTATCAACGAAGAAAAATATGAGATTGCAAAAGCAAGTCTTGAAAAACACTATGCTAAGCGCGTAGCTCGCGCAGAAAAGGAGGGCATCTGATCATGGCAGGAGGATTAACCTACACAGCTGCAGAATCAACCGCTTTTTCAACTGCTGAAATTTACGGTAAGGCTCTCTGCGAGCTCGGCGAAAAGCACCCTGAGGTTGTAGCTCTCACAGCTGACCTTGGTAAATCAACAAAAATCGGTATGTTCGGTGAAAAATTCCCCGAAAGATTCTTTAACGTAGGTATCGCAGAACAGAATATGTTCGGCGTTGCCGCAGGTATGGCAAAGGCAGGTCTTGTTCCTTTCCTTTCGACCTTCTCGGTTTTCGCTTCTCTCAGAAGTGCTGACCAGCTCCACACCGACATCTGCTATCAGAATATAAACGCAAAGGTTATTGCAACCCACGCAGGTACGTCATTCGGTCAGGCAGGTTCAACTCACCACGCAATCTGCGACCTTGCAGTTTGCCGCTCAATCCCCAACCTGACAGTTATCTGCCCCGCTGACGGTCTTGAAACTTACAACGCAGTTCACGCTGCATATGATAATTTCGGTCCTTACTACATCCGTATCAACAGAGGCTTTGACCGCGTTCTTTATGAAAACAGCGATTACGGCTTCGAGGTTGGTAAGGCTGTTACAATCAACGAAGGCTCCGACATCACGGTTATCGCTTGCGGCAGCTGTGTATTCCAGGCTTATCAGGCAGCAAAGTTCCTTGAAACAAACGACGGTCTTAAGGTAAGAGTGCTCAATATGCACACCATCAAGCCCATCGACAAGGAAGCCATCATCAAGGCTGTTATGGATACACGCCGCATCATCACAGTTGAAGACCACAACGTTATCGGCGGTCTCGGCAGTGCTGTTGCAGAAGTTATCGTTGAAGCAGGTAAGGGTTGCGCATTCAAGCAGCTCGGTATCCCTGACAAGTTTGCACCCATCGGTCTGCACGAAGATATTATGTCCGCTCTCGGCATTGACCAGAACGGCATTATCGATGCAGTTCGCGAAGTTATGGGTAAGGACTTCGAACTCGACGACGACTGGGACGACGAAGCATAATTTGAGTTGTTTTCACTTTCTCGCTCGGTCGTGTATAGAAATACACTTTCCTCCCTGCGAAAGCAAAACTAATCTCAAATTCCAAGATTTATTTTGCTTTTCATTCGGTCGTGTATGGAAACATGCCTCGCTATACAAAAGTGAAATCAATCTCAAATCCCGTTGATTAACTGAAAGGAATGATTTATATGGCTTCGAGAGAAGAATTTTTAACCAATAAAATTTTCCTTTGTGCCGTTCTTCCCCTTATCAAAACAATCGCTATGGATGACCCCAAGCTTGCCAAAAAATTTGAGCACGCTCACGCAGTTATTCAGGTAAGTGCAAAAGATCCCGACGCTCCCAACGGAAAGTTTTCAACACATTTCGTTGTCAACAGCGGCGAGTGGATTTGCCACACAGATAAGGTTGCAACCAATGCCCACATTGAACTTGAATTCAAGAGCATTGAAACAATGAACGCATTCTTCAAAGGAAACATCGGCCCCAAAACTCTCCCTGCAATGAAGGGTATAGCCAAGAAGCCTGCAGTTTTCGCTGCATTTATGATGACTCTTCTCAAAATGTCATCGCTTCTCACAGCAAAAGAGGCACCCGAAGACGAAGAAACCAAAAAGCTCCTTGTTAAGTGCTACTTCTACCTGCTTTCAAGCGGTATCAGCACACTCAACAAGCAGGGTCACGAAGAAATTCACAACTGGACCCTTAAGAGCCCCGACAGAGTTTACGCCTGGGCTGTTAACGGATATCCCGAAATTTCTGCATATATCCGCATCAAGGCGGGCAAATCAAAGGCAGGCAGAGGCACTTATAAACGTGCCCTTCCCTTCTTCACAATGCGTTTTGACTCCCTTGACAGTGCTCTCGGTATTCTTATGGGTACCGCCGATATGCTTGAATTCACCAAGGGTGGTCAGCTCATTATGGACGGCGCTCCCGAATTCGGCGCACAGATCGGTGCATATATGATGATGGTCGGCGACTACGCACAGGGCTGATAAAACAAAAGATTACCGCTGTTTCCCGTTTGGGAAGCAGCGGATTTTTTTATTCTTCTATGTTCTTGATTGTGGGAAGATTCCAATGGAATATTGTTGCAAGGATTCTGATAATCAAAACTGAACCTGCACCGATAAGCATTGAAACCGTTTGCGAAAAGACGTTGAATTCAAGTAAGTAATAATAAAGTATTGCGCCGAGAATTGCAGCAAGAGCATAAACTCGCCTGCGCAGGATTTTCGGTACTCTGCCCGCAAGGATATCCCGCATCACACCGCCGCCAACACCCGTAAGCACAGCAACAAAAATAGAAAGAAAAGCGTTGTCACCGTAACCGCAAGCCGCCGCCATATTAACACCTGTTACAACAAAAACAGCAAGACCCAGCGAGTCAAAAATATTGATTACCTGCGAATAAACGTCAAAATGCTTGACGATTTTTTTGCCCACAAGGTAGGCAATAATAAAAATCACAACCGACGTGATGCCTGCCGTGAGCGCATAAACGGGGTTTGTAAATGCAAGAGGCGGCAGCTGACCAAGAATGATATCCCTCAGAATACCTCCGCCAACCGCCGTTACCGTTCCGAGAACGATTGCGCCGAGAATATCAAGCTTTTTTTCAACCGCAGTTATAACGCCCGTTATAGCAAATGCGATTGTACCCGTTATTTCAACAGCAAAGAGTATTTTTTCAAAATTCATGGGTTTTCCTCCTTGCAAGATTTTCAGCGGCAAAGAAAATCAGACCGCCGACAGCATAACAAATAATATCCTTGATATCAAAGGTTCTGCCGAGAAGAATGCCGAAAAAGCGGCTACCCGACAGTCCGATAACATCAACAAAATCAAAAAGCTGCAAAAGCTCAATCCCTGCGGCAAATACAGAAGTCAGAATCGGAAGAAACCTTATTTTTTCAGGAACAAAAAGCCTGAGAAAAGCGCAGATAACTCCCACTACGAGAACATCGCCGATATATGGGCGCACAAAGCCGTCATGCACAAAAAGAGCAATAAGAATTTCGGTTACCAAAAGAATAGTAAAAACCAGAAAATATGTAAGTTTAATCTTATTTTTCATTTTTACGCTTTCTTAAATCGGCAAAAAACTCCGTCAGCAGGGCGGAACATTCCTCCTGCATAAAACCCGAAACAACATCGGGTTTATGGTTATAGGGCAAATCAAACAGGTTGATGACCGAGCCGCACGAGCCTGCTTTATAATCGCTTGCGCCAAAAACAAGGCGGCGGATACGGGAATTGATAATTGCCCCCGCACACATCGGGCAAGGCTCCAGGGTAACGTACATTTCGCATTCCCAAAGCCGCCAGCCGCCAAGCTTTTTGCAGGCAAGGTCAATGGCTTCAATTTCGGCATGGGCAAGGGCGTTTTTGCCGATTTCGCGGCGGTTACGCCCCACCGAAACCACCTCGCCGTTGCGGACTATAACCGCACCGACAGGCACTTCCGTTTCTTCTGCCGAAAGCTTTGCCTGTTCAATTGCCAAAATCATAAAATCACGGTCTGTCATAATATCAGCGGAGCTTCAGGGGTTCAACGTGCCAAATATCACGGGCATAATCGTTGATTGAGCGGTCAGCCGCAAACACACCTGCGCCCGAGATATTCATAAGTGACATTCTGTTCCACTTATCGGCATCCTTGCGCAGTTCAACTGCAAGCTTCTGCTTGTTTCTGTAATCCGCAAAGTCAGCAAGAGCCATATAGGGATCATGATGAATGGTGGTGTTGCCGATTTCGGCAAATGATTTGCCGCCGATGCCTTTGTTGATAAATTCGATTATACTGTGGATTTCTGCATTGTTGTTATAATAATTCATAGGAACGTAGCCGCTTCTGCGCAGTTCTGTTACTTCCTTGGTGTTCATACCGAAGATAATAATATTTTCAGGACCGACAGCCTCATAGATTTCAACGTTTGCGCCGTCCATTGTGCCGAGCGTGATTGCGCCGTTCATCATCAGTTTCATGTTGCCCGTGCCGCTTGCTTCCGTGCCGGCAAGAGAAATCTGCTCACTGATATCAGCTGCAGGCATAAGAGCTTCAGCCATTGTAACGTTGTAATCTTCCATATAAACAACCTTGAGCCTGCCTCTGACGTCAGGGTCATTGTTGATAAGGTCTGCAAGTGCGCAGATGAATTCGATAATCCTCTTTGCCATATAGTATCCGGGAGCTGCCTTTGCGCCGAAGATATAGGTGTGGGGCGTGAAATCGCCGTTGGGGTTCGCCTTGATTTCAAGGTATTTTGCAAGAATATTGAAAGCATTGAGATGCTGACGCTTGTATTCGTGCAAACGCTTTACCTGAACATCAAATACGGAAGTGGGATCAAGAGTGACACCTGTTTTTTCTTTGACGATTTTAGCAAAGCTTTCTTTATTTGCAAGCTTGATTTCACCGAGCTTGTCGAGCACAGCCTTATCATCTGCATAGTCGCGCAGCTTGATCAGCTCTGCGCCGTTATAAATAAATCCGTCACCGATAAGCTCTGTCAGTAAAGCCGTGAGCTTAGGGTTAGCCTGACAAAGCCAACGTCTGTGAGCGATGCCGTTGGTAACGTTTGTAAACTTTTCGGGTTCAAGTGTATAGAATTCGTTGAAAATTGTATCCTTAAGAATCTGGCTGTGAAGTGCAGAAACACCGTTGACCTTGTGGCAGCCCGCAACGCAAAGGTTAGCCATTCTTACTGCACCGTTTGAAACGATTGCCATTCTTTCAACTCTGCCTGCATCGCCTGTTGCTTCCCAGATTTTTCTTCTGAAGCGGTTGTCGATTTCCTTAACAATCTGATAAATTCTGGGCAGAAGACGCTTAAAGAGATCTTCGCCCCAGCACTCAAGAGCTTCCGCCATAACGGTGTGGTTTGTGTATGCGCAAACCTTTTCAACAATTGCAAAAGCATCGTCCCAGCCGTAGCCGCACTCATCAAGCATAATTCTCATCAGCTCGGGAATAGCCATTGTGGGATGAGTATCGTTGATATGGATTGCGTTCATCTCTGCAAAGTTATCAAGTGAACCGTAATCTCGCAAATGTCTTGCAACGATATCCTGGATTGATGCTGAAACAAGGAAATACTGCTGACGTAAACGAAGGCTCTTGCCCTCCTGATGGTTGTCTGCAGGATAAAGCACCTTGCTTATAACCTCTGCCATAGCCTTTTCTTCCATAGCGTGCATATAGTCGCCCTGGTTGAACATTGCCATATCAATGCCGTCAACCTTTGCCGACCACAGGCGCAGCACGGCGGCACTCTTGCCGTCTTTGCCTGCAACCATCATATCATAAGGAACAGCCTTAACTGTTTTGCAGTCTTTGAGTTCAACGTGGTGATAATGTTCATCCCACGCATCTTCAACAGTTCCCTCAAACTTAACAAGAACCGTTTTGTCTTCTCTGGGAACAAGCCATACCTCACCGCCGGGAAGCCAGAAATCGGGCATCTCGGTCTGCCAGCCGTCAATAATTTTCTGCTTAAAAATACCGTATTCATAAAGAATGGAATAACCCATACCTCTGTAACCCTGGTTTGCAAGTGCATCAAGGTAGCAAGCGGCAAGTCTGCCCAGACCGCCGTTGCCCAAACCTGCATCAGGTTCGCAGTCATAGAGCTTATCAAGGTTTACACCATAACCCTTGAGCACTGCTCTTGCCGTTTCTGTGAGGTTGAGATTATAAAGTGTGTTTTTAAGGCTTCTGCCCATCAGGAATTCCATGCAAAGGTAATAAACCTTTTTCTGACCTGCTTCAAGTGATTTTTTGTCAAATGATCTTCTTGAATCTCTGACCATATCTCTTGCGATTGTTGAAAGGACACGGTAAAACTGCTCGTTTGTGGCATCCTCTGTGGAAACGCCGAAAAGATGAGACAGTTTGCCCGAAATCATTTCTCTGAGTTCTGCCTGGGTGATTTTTTTGCTCATACTATCCTCCGTAAAGAGCAAGCGTTCTGGTTTAAAAGCCACGCCTGCCGCAAGTTAATCAATCAAAAACGTAACAGATGTTACATATTATATTATTTTACACCAAAGTTTAATAATTTACAATAAAATTTTAACATTTAGTTTACCTAAACCGCTTGTGCTGTATAGAATTTTAGAGTATAATATATTATACTATTTGTAAATAATACCCAAAATATCCTTAACAGGGGTGATTTTGTTTTGAATTCACAGTATTTGCCAACTGCTAACCTCAAAGAGCTGTTAAGCCATTTTGAAGAGCAGATGAAGCAGGCAGCCGAAAGGATCAAAGAGCGCAAAAACCTTCGCCTTGCAGGTATAATCACGGGAGCCTGCATACTCCTTTATTTTCTGCTTCAGAATGTTCTTACCATTCCGCTTTTTGTCATCAAACCGATTATGTCGTTATACTCCAACAGTGTTGAATTTCAGAGTATTGTAAACATAATACTCTCCGTTGTCGGTCTGATGGTGCCGTTCGCTCTGGGCGGACTTTTGCTTCACAAAAAGAAAATTTTGCCGACACTTGCACTGGGACGCCCCAACAGCTTTCCGCTTATGTTTTCGGCGGTACCGTTCGGTTTTTTCATTTGCCTTGCAGCGAATTATATATCAAATATCATTGTTTCGCTGACAAGAACCTCAGGCGTTGAGCTTACATCTCCCGATTTTTCCGCGCCGGAATCATTGGCAGGCAAAATAATTTACGTCATTTCCATAGCCGCTATTCCTCCGCTTGTTGAGGAATTTGCTGTCAGAGGCGTCGTTATGCAGTCGCTCCGACGTTACGGCGACGGATTTGCCATTGTTGTTTCTTCCATAATCTTCGGCATTATGCACGGCAACCTTGTTCAGGCACCGTTTGCTTTTATTGCAGGTCTCGGCATGGGATATGCCGTATGTATTACAAACAGCATCTGGACCGGCGTATTAATTCATTTTTGCAACAATTTCTATTCCGCAATCGCAACCATTCTTGTTTCGGAAATCAAAGACGAAGCTCTGCTGGACAAAATCTGGCTTATCCTGATGATTGTTCTCTACGCCCTGAGCATTGCAGGCACAGTCGTTTTCGCAATTGTCAAACGCAGAAAACGCCTTGATCCTCCTCAGGTTAAGTTTGACAGAGGTACAAGAATAAAAGCATTTTTCCTTAACCCCACTCTGATTATCGCTTTTATTCTTTTGGGTTCTATAATTGTTCAGTCAGTTCGGACTGCAGGCTGATTTTTTTGCAAAACAGAATAAAAATAAGGCTGGCACAGCGTTTTACTGTGCCAGCCGTTTTTTGTTTGAAAAATCAGATAACAGTAGCAATTTTACCGATAATACCGTTAAGAAAATCGGTAATGCTCTTAAGAATGTTATTAAGCGCAACCTTAATATACTCTGAAAAACCGTTTGTACCGAAATGCTCATAGAGCCAGAGGCTGATGTTTGTGAAAGTCTGTGAGGGCTCTTCCTCTTCTTCTGCAGCATAAACACCGATTTTTACAAGGATAGCTCTGATTCTTGCATCACATGCTTCGATATCGCCTTCTTCGCCCGCCGTTCTGTTGAGAACCATTTCTGCTTCAGCAATTGCTGCTTCAAGCTCAGCTCTGTCAGCATCGCTCATTTCAACAGTTGCAAGTGCATTCTTTGCATCGGGAAGACGGTCATTCTTAAGACCTCTTGCATCTCTTGCATAGTTGAACTGAGGATAATCGGGTGTTGAATAAACATCTGTGATATTATCGGTTGCAAGAAGCTCTGTTGCAAGCTTGATGATAACATCGTTTCTTGCTGTCTTTTCGTGAGCCTGACCGTCAAAATAGAATGTTGTGTCGGGAAGGAGACCTGTGGATGCGTCAACAACTCTGTCAGGTGAAATGTGGTTGTGTGCGGGGTCATCGCAATATGTGTTCTGCTGAACGTAATCTTCGGGAAGTGTTTCGCCGACAAGAGCAGAGTGAACACCCATTGCTGTTGAGCTGAGCTGGATTACACCGTCTGCATTGTCTTTATTCCAGTTGTTGCCGATGTTGTAAAGCGGGAAATCGTAGTCAACAATGTTATAAACCTGTACGCCGTTATCAACAAGATTCTGGATGTTTTTGTTTGAATTGACCTGTGCGGTGTGGTATCTGTCTGTCTGCTCCTTAATCTTTTTATATTCGGGAGCCGAAAGAAGCTCTGCAGATGCTTCAGCATAATCTTCCTGCGGAAGAAGTGCCCACATATTTGTGTTCTTTGAGAAAACGTCTGCAAGAAGCTTGTCAACAGCTGTATCGAGAGCCGTAACAAGAAGCTCATCGGGAATGATTCTTGCGATAACTTCAATCATTCTTGCTTCTTCTTCATCCATAAGACCCTCAAGGAAACCGTTATAGAGATAATCCTTATTAAGGAAAGTGATGTTCTTTGTCATAACGTCGCCAACGATTGATGAGCCGTTGAGAGCAGGAACAATATAAACAACCTTATTGAGGTCATTTACAACCTCGGGGTAATAGTCAAGCAGACCGTTTGCAACGGTGCCGCCCATGCTGATGGGAACGATGTTTACCTTATCGTGACCTGTTTCCTTTTTAACCTGCTGAATGAAAGCATAAAGCTCGTCAACGATATCAATGTTGTTTCCGAATGAGTTGTATGCAAAATAATAAAGATGGTCTTCGCCAACGCGTTTTGCATAATCCTGAAGGGGAATATTGCCGTAAATCTGCTGCTTTTCATATTCGGAGCATTTTGCTACGGAATAAGGATATTTTTCAACTTCAACGCAGGCAGGAGGCTTGCCGTTAAAGTCTGATGAGTTCATATAGAACGCGCCTGCAAGTGCTTCTGCAAGTGCTTCCGAGAGACCCATATCCTGCTGTGTTACAAGCGAAAGGATAGCAGGCAGAAGAACCTTTGAAACAATTTTGCCGATGTCAAAATAACCGGGGAAGCAGTGAATTCTGTTGCCGTCGCCGTCAAGAACGTAATCGCCGTTGTCATCAAGAAGCCACACGTTTGACTGACCGATACCGGGAACAACGATTGCAGGGCAAACGTCACAGTTACCGCCGCACTCAGCAAGAATTTCCGATGAAGCAGGCTCTGTTGCACTTACTCCGCCGATAGCTGCTATTGAAATAACAAGAGTCAACGAAAGGATAATTGAAATAAACTTTTTCACCGTAAAACCTCCGTTAATTTTAAGTTTATCAAGTTACCGCCCGCCGGTAGGCTCCGACAGGCGGTGGTTTTAAATTCAGATTTTTGAAAAAGCACCTGCAACCAGGTCAAGGAAGAAATCAACGTAGCTCTTGCCGCCAAAGATGTCAACAAATGTTTCGCTGATTTTGCAGAGAACTGTTTCAAGTATGCCTTCAATCTTGGATTCTTCTTCTTCCTCAATATTTTCGTAACCGGGGTAACCGATCTCGTGAAGAACTTCCATAAGAGCTCTGTCCGCTGCTTCAACAACTTCCTGCTCGGGAGCTATCGTTGCGTGAACAACAGCTTCACCGTCAGCAATAGCCTTGTCAAGCTTTGCAATCTGCTCTGCCGTAAGGTTGGTGCGGTCAACTTCGTATGCGTCTGCAAGTCTCCAGCGACGTACATATTTGGTTGTTACCTTGTTGTTGAACTGAGGATACTTTTCAGGGTCGGAATGAACGTCATCAATTTCTTCAAGAAGAAGAGCCTTTGCAAGGTTAAGAACAACGTCATTGTCGCCTACTTCGTGATACTGGTCAAGGAAAATCCATGTGTTGTCAGGAAGAACAGCTGTGGAAACGTCGATCATATTGTCGGGTGAAACGTAGCTGTAATCGGGATGTGCCTTGCTGGGATTCTTCTGCTTGTAGCCTTCGCCGAGAGTGTTGTCACCTGCAGCGCCTGTTGCGCCGAGAGTTGTTGAACTGAGATTGATGATACCGTCGCTGTTTACTTTATCAGAAGAAGCAACGATGCCGAAATATGTATACATTTCTTCACCGAGGTTAAGGTTTGAACCTGAAATGAAGTTTACTCTTACGCCGTCTTCAACAGCGGCAAGAATGTTATCCTTGAGGTTAAGTCTTGCTTTCTGGAAAGCGTCTGTTCTTGCCTTGAGTTCGGGCTTATCGGAGAGATATCTCTTTGCAAGAGCATCGTATCTGTATGAGGGAAGCATTGCCCAAAACTGGGGGCAGTTGAGCATCATTGTATCAAGGATACCGCTCATTGCACCTGAAAGAAGAGCATCGATACCTGATTCGGGGATGATGCGGAGAAGAAGATTGATGAGGTAGCCGATAGTACCTCTGTCATTTGATTCAATGAAAATGTTTGCAAGGAATTCATGATAGAAGAATTCATCGGAAAGATTCCATTCTCTTGCCATAAAGTCTGCAAGGAGGTCTGTGCCGTCAAGGCAGGCAACAGCATTAACGATTGCGTTAACGTCTTCGTGACCGTACTTCTCAAGGTAAGCAGTGAGGATTGTACCGCCGAGAGAAACGGGAAGAAGATTTACCTTTTCGTGACCTGTCTGTGCCTTAACCATTTCGATATATTTATCGAGGTCATCAGCTGAATCCATGGGGTCGCCGACAAGGTTGAATGTGAAGAAATATGTGTGGTCAGCGCCGATTTCGTCAACAAGGGGCTTCATTGGAACCATTCTGTAAACCCAGTCAACCTCGTCCTCTGTCATCTTGGAGAGAGGATAATACCATCTCTGTGTTTCGAGATTGTCGTCGCAGTTGCCTTCGTCATCGCAGTGCTGGATTGAGAAAGCTGCCTGTGCAACGTCATAAGCTGCTTTGTCAAGCATAACGTTGCGCTGGAAAGCGAGAGTTGCAAAAAGGCTGAGAACAACCTTAGGAAGCTGCTTAAGAACGCCGTCAAGGTTGAGGATAAGCAGTGTTCCGCCGATTTCGTTGCCGTTGCTGTCGGTTGCCTTTTCACCGTTTTCATCATAGAGATATGTGGGTGAGTGGTTGATACCGGGCAGAACGATAACGGGGCAGTTGCCGCATTCACCGTTGCAGGTGGTGATAGTGTCCTTGTTTACGTCTTCGGGAACAGCTGCTGTACCTGAAAATGCAACAACGGAAACAATAATCGCCGTGCAAAGAACAAGGCTGATTACTCTTCTGAGAGTTTTTTTCATTTTCTTGACACTCCTTTTTGAAATATCCAAACAGACGGAAAATACAATCCGTCATTATAAAGATAATATTAACATAGAATATTCATAATTTCAACATTAATTTAAAATAAATATGTGTACTTTTATAAGTACATTTTCTTGACGGCATCGCTCGTAAAGTGTTATTATAAAGTGTAGTGCTTATGAAACGGAGAAACGCATATGATTAAGAACATCATATTTGATATGGGCGGCGTGCTGATTGACTATAACCCCGAAAAAACCCTTTACGGTCTGTTTGAAAAAGAAACCGCCGATATTCTTCTTAAAGAAATTTTCAGAAACCCTCTCTGGTCAGACAAGGATAGAGGAATCATAACCCCTGCCGAGATTATGCAAAAAGTTAAAAAGCGTATTCCCGAAACAGTTTTTGAAAAAGTAAGCGAAATGGTAGATAATTTTTATCCCTATATGCCTCCGTTTGAAAAGATGTACGGCTTTGTTGAAACGCTCAAATCAAAGGGTTACGGCATATATCTGCTCTCAAATGCATCGCCTGATTTTCACGAGCGCAGAAGCGGCATTCCCGCACTTTCCTTTTTTGACGGCGTGATTATTTCTGCCGACCATAAGCTTCTTAAACCCGAAAAAGAAATCTACGAAAAGCTTTACGAAACCTTTTCTCTGAAGCCCGAAGAATGCTTTTTTATCGACGACGTTCAGGCAAACATCGACGGTGCCAAAGCAACGGGTATGGACGGTCACTGCTATTATCACGGCGATCTTGAAATTTTAAAGCGTGATATGGAGCAAAGAAATATCATATAATCCGGCACTACACTATTCCGAGGGAAAACTTCAAAATATGAACTGTTATACCGAAATTGCAAAACAAATACCCGAGTTTATGACACTCGCCACGGACGTAAGAAAAAACCGTTTGCCTATGGGCGTAACGGGTCTTTCGCATATTCACAAGGCACACGTCATCGCTTCGCTCTGCATGGGTCTTATGCGCAGGGCCGTTGTTCTTATGCCCGACGAAGCGCAGGCATCCCGTATGCGTCAGGACCTTGAAAGCTTCGGCATCAGGGCGTTGCTCTACCCTGCCCGTGATTTTTCTTTCCGCACAACAGAAACCGTTTCGCGTGAATATGAACATGCAAGACTCAGTGTGCTCGACAAATTACTTGCCGAAGATTATGATGCCGTTGTTTTTTCGGCAGAAGCAGCTATGCAGCTCACCGTGCCACCCGAAAACCTTTTCCGCAACAGCTTTGAAATCCGTTTCGGCGAAGATTACGACGTCGGCGAGCTTGCAGAAAAGCTTGTCAGGAGCGGATATATCCGCAGTGAACAGGTTGACGGACCCGGTCAGTTTGCCTTGCGCGGCGGTATTCTGGACTTTTACCCGCCCGATTCCAAGGAGCCCTGCCGAGTTGAATTCTGGGGCGACAGTGTTGACGGCATTGCTCTTTTTGACTCCGAAACACAGCGCAGAGGCGAAACCCTTGACAGCATAAGAATCACTCCTGCAAGGGAAGTTCTTGTGGCTGACAGCGACCTTTGCGGTATCATAGAAAACCATATTAAAGAACACCACATCAAAGGCGATGCTCTGCGCAACCTCAACGAAGATATAGAAAAACTGAAAAACGGTGTCAGACTTTCGTCTGCCGACAAATATATGCCCCTGATTTATCCCGAGGCGGCAAGCATTTTTGACTATTGCAAGGATGCAATGCTTTTTGTTTGCGAAAGTTTTTCGGTCAAGGATAAATTCTCGGCATCCTGCCGTTTGCTCAACGAAACAATAAAGGGTCTTTATCAGGACGGAACTCTCTGCAAAGGACTTGACCGCTACGGTCTGCAGCCGCACGAGCTTGTTTCGGTCTACACCGATGACGGTGCAATTTATCTTGACAATCTGCCTCGCGGAAGTTTTGACACTCCCGTCAAAGACCTCGTCACGTTTACGGCAAAACAGGTTGCACCCTGGAACGGTACACTGGCGGCAATCGTTGATGACCTTACCTCTTTGCGTTCACGCATGGGGCACGCCTGTGCGGTTATTGCAGGCACGGAGAAGGCGGCGCAGACCCTTGCAGATGACCTCGAAAATGAGGGCATCCCTGCCCTTTTCTGCCCTGTTCCTCCTGCTGAATTTCCGCAGAAAACGGTATGTGTTCTTCCCGGCAGTTTTTCTGCAGGCTTTGAATATCCGAGTGCAAAATTCACCCTTATAACATACCGAGGCAAAACAGTTTCGTTAAAATCAAGGTCCGCTTCCAGAAAATCCGCAAAGCACGCATTCAATAATCTTGATGAGCTCCACAGGGGCGAATACGTTGTTCATTCCACCCACGGTATCGGCATTTTTGAAGGTATTCAGAGCCTTGATGCCGCAGGTGTCAAGAAGGATTATATCAAAATCCAATACGACAAGGGCGATAACCTCTATGTACCCGTCACCCAGCTTGATCAGGTTTCAAAATATATCGGTCCGAAAAGTGACGATAAACCTCTCAAGCTCAGCAAACTCGGCGGCAAGGACTGGCAAAAAACCCGTTCAAGGGTCAAAAGTGCCGTCAAGGATATGGCAAAAGAGCTTATCGAGCTCTATTCCAAGCGCATAAAAATGCAGGGGCACGCTTTCACCGAAGATATCGATATGCAAAGCGACTTTGAGCGCAGATTTGAATATGTTGAAACAGACGACCAACTCCGTTGCATTCACGAAATCAAAAAGGATATGGAAAAACCCTATCCTATGGACAGACTGCTCTGCGGCGACGTCGGTTTCGGCAAAACAGAGGTAGCACTGCGTGCCGTTTTCAAGTGCATTGCAGACGGCAAACAGTGTGCAATCCTTGTGCCCACAACGATTCTTGCACTTCAGCATTACCAGACAATACTAAAGCGTTTCGAGGGTTTTCCGATTGAAGCAGGTATGCTTTCAAGATTCTGCACAAAAAAAGAAATCGAAAAAACCATCGCAGGCTTGCGCAGAGGCTCGGTTGACGTTGTTGTCGGCACACACCGACTTATCTCAAAAGATGTTACTTTCCGCGACCTCGGATTGATTATCGTTGACGAAGAACAGCGTTTCGGCGTTGCACAAAAAGAAAAATTAAAGGCACTCTACCCCACCGTCGACGTTCTCACTCTCACCGCAACGCCGATTCCGCGAACACTGAATATGGCTATGACGGGCATCAGAGATATGTCGGTTATTGAAGAAGCACCGATGGACAGATTGCCTGTTCAGACCTACGTTATCGAACACGACCTACCCGTACTTGTGCAGGCTATGGAACAAGAGCTGCGCAGAGGCGGTCAGGTATATTACCTCTATAACAGAGTGGAAACCATTGAGCGCAAAGCCGCAGAAATCAAAGCGATGCTACCCGATGCCTCAATCGGCATTGCTCACGGCAAAATGAGTGAGGATGAGCTCAGCGAAGTCTGGCGCAGACTTCTTGAGGGTGAAATCGATATTCTTGTGTGCACAACCATAATCGAAACCGGTGTTGACGTACCCAATGCCAACACTCTTATTATTGAAAACGCAGACCGTATGGGTCTTGCCCAGCTTCATCAGATAAGAGGCAGAGTAGGACGCTCTTCACGCAGAGCGAGTGCATATTTTACCTTCACACGCGGTAAGGAGCTGACTGAAATCGCAACCCGAAGGCTCGATGCCATCAGGGAATTCACGGAATTCGGCTCAGGTTTTCATATAGCGATGCGTGACCTTGAATTAAGAGGTGCAGGCAACGTACTCGGCGCAAATCAGCACGGACATATGGAAACGGTCGGCTACGATATGTATATCAAGCTTCTTGAGCAGGCAATCAGCGAAGAAAAGGGTGAAGCACCTGCAACACCCGAAAAAGACTGCATTATTGATTTGCCCATCGACGCGCACATTCCCGACGATTATATTTCAAGTGTACCGCAGAGGCTTCAGATTTACCGCAGAATTGCGGATATCAAGAGCGACGACGATGCTGCGGACGTTATTGATGAACTCTGTGACCGTTTCGGCGACCCGCCCGAAAGCGTTGAGGGTCTTATAAAAATCGCGCTTCTCCGCGGCAAGGCGGCAAGCAACGACGTTTATGAAATCACAATGCAGGGCGACAGGGTTATTTTCAGAATCAGTAACCTTGATATGCAAAAGATTTCCCTCGCAGCGGCACATTTCAAAGGCAGACTCGTTGTCAGCGCAGGTGGCGGAAAGCCGCACGTTGCGGTTAAACTGCTCAACGGCGAAAAACGTCTCGGTCTTATTGAAAGAGTGCTTGACTATATGGGCGGCAAATAAAAAAAGCAAAGCCTGCGGCAAAATGCCACAGGCTTTTTAAAATAATAAGCAAAGTTAAAAATTAATAATATCTGTAGCTTGCAATTACCTTACCCAGAATCACAACCTCGTTGACTATAATAGGCTCATAGGTATCGTTTTCGGGCTGAAGTCTGAAATGACCGTTTTCCTTATAGAAGGTTTTGACGGTTGCCGAATCTTCGATAAGTGCAACAACCATTTCGCCGTTGCGTGCGGCAGGTGTTCTTTCAACAATAACTATGTCGCCGTCAAGAATGCCTGCATTAATCATACTTTCGCCCTTAACTTTGAGAGCAAAAAGCTCCTTGTCCTGTGCGCCCTGCATAGAAAACGGAAGATAACCCTCAATTTCTTCAACGGCGAGAATGGGTGAGCCCGCAGTTACCGTGCCTAAAACAGGCACGTGAGTTACGTTATCTGCCTGGCCGACGATTCTGATGCATCTCTTGAGCATAGGTGGCCTTTGAATATAGCCTGCCGCCTCAAGAGCATCGAGGTTTGCCTGAACTGATGACGTTGAGCGCAGACCGACCGCCGCACCGATTTCACGCACGCTGGGGGTCATATTGTCTTTTGCTCTTTCAACAAGAAACTCATAAATTTTTTGCTGAATGGGAGTAATAGGCTTCATAAACTTTCCTCATTTCTGCGTTATAAACACTTTGTATAATTCTTTTTCCTCATTATTTCATACACAAACACATCTGTGCAACCACATTATAGCACAAATGTTCAGGAAATGCAAACATTTGTTTGACATTTTTTAAAAAATTTTTTCGAACTCTATTTGCTTTATTTGTATACATATGTTATTATTGTGTTAATAATGGGTTAGTTTACCGCTTATCCTCATAAATTCAGCAAGGAGGCTTGTTTATGGCAGTCAGAAAAAGCAAAGTCATTCCGAGGGCAAAATTTCCCGAGCAGGTCGGCATCAGCTCTCATGAGATAAAAGCGCTTATTGACGATTTTGACCGCAGCGGCATCGAGGTTCACTCAATGATGCTAATGCGCAAGGGCAAGGTTGCGTATGAAGCTTACAGATATCCCTTCAATGCGCAAACACCCCACGTTATGTATTCCGTAAGCAAGAGCTTCACCTCAATAGCAATCGGTTTTGCCGTTGAAGAGGGTCTGCTTACTCTTGATACAAAAGTAATTGATCTTTTCCCCGAATGCAGACCGAAAAAATATGACGAAACCCTTGAATCCATGACGGTTTTCCACCTGCTCACAATGACCGCAGGCAAAGACGTAAGTCTGCTCAGCGACAAAACAAAGGACAGATGGGTCAAGGATTTCTTCGATTCAAAATGGGCATTCAAACCCGGTCAGAGCTGGCGTTATATCAGCGAAAACACCTATCTCTGCAGCGTTATAATCAAAAAGCTGACGGGTATGGGCCTTATTGATTATCTCACGCCCAGACTTTTCAAGCCTCTCGGCATAACACGCAGACCTTTTTGGGAACTTGACCCGCAGGGTATCGAAGCAGGCGGCTGGGGTCTTTATCTCACAACAGATGAGCTTGCCCGATTTATGCTCTGTATACACCAAAAGGGCAAGTATGCAGGCATTCAGGTTATTCCCGAATGGTACGTTGAAGAAGCCACAAAGAAACAGGTGCGCAATGACGTCAACGAAGACCGTGACTCCGTTTGCGGCTACGGCTATTTCTTCTGGCGCAACGCCTTCAAAAACAGTTACAGGGCAGACGGTATGTTTTCGCAGTTCGGCATCGTGCTCGAGGATTACGATTCCGTGCTTGTTTTCACCTGCAGTGAAGTATTTGAACAGAAAACAAGAGACTGCATCTTCCGCCACGTGCCGCATATGTTTATCAAACCAAAGCGTTTCAAACCCAACGATGCTTATGAGTACGACGAGCTCACACTTTCGCCTATCAAGGCTCTGCCTGCAGCGCCCAGAAGCATTGTAGAGGAATTTATTGACGGAACAACAATCAAATTAACCAAAAACCCCTTGCTCAACGCCGTCGGCTGGCCGCTTTCAATGCTTCCGCTTGCTATTGTATATATGTCGGCAAACAGAGCAGGCAACATCGATAACATCGTTCTTCATTTCAACGATAACGAATGCTCAATGACCTGGGACGAAGGCAAGGAGCATAATACCATCGCCTGCGGTATGGACGGCGAATACAGACAGAGTCATATCCGTCTTGGAGGCATCGATTTCACCGCCCTAAGCTCCGCACAGTGGGTCTCTGACGATTCTCTTCAGATAAGAATGCGTCCGCTTGAATCCGTTGCAGAAAGAATTATTACCCTCACATTCAAGGGTAACGGCGTTACACTTGTTCCCGAGAGCAACCCGACACTGGCAACCGTTGCAAGCGGTATCAGGGGTACGGTTGAGCAGTTTATCTCCGTTGAGGCTCTCGCTCAGCTCGGAGGTAAGGCGGTTATGAAGCTCGACAGAGTGCTTGAAGCTCCGATAACAGGAAAAATCGTATAATCATCAACCAAAACAGAGGCAAAAATGGCAAGAGAGCGCACAAAAAACAAAAACACAGCCGAAAACCGCAGTTCAAATAAAATTGTTACTGCGGTCGGTATTCTGTTTGCCGTAATCACGGTTCTTGCCGTTTTTCTGATTGCAAAAGACTATATTTTCATTGCCGCGGCAAGAAATGCCGTTATTGATTCCGACCTCGAAAAAGCAGACACATTTGCGGAACTCTGCTCGGGCAAAGAAGCTGAAATCCTTAACAGATACATAGACCTGCGGCTTGAAATCAGCGCGGAATATGCGGCTCTCCGAACGAATTTTGACCGTCAGAAGGTCGAAAGCTGGCAAAAAACTGCCGCAGCGCTGAAAAACAGCGGCGTTTCGCTCGGCGACGAAATCGATGCTCAGCTTGCTGACCTTTCCGGCAAGCTTGACGTTATCTGCGCCGCACTCACGCAATATGATACCCTTCGACCCGACATCTTGTATCTGTTTGATATTTTCAACGAAACCAACAGGCTCTACACAAAAAACGAAAACGGACAGAATACGGTTTTCACCATTTCCGACGAGCTTGCTGCCATCATTTCGTGGGAAAACACAGCAAAAGAGCTTGATTATTTCCTTACAAACACACCCAACGGTGAAAAAATGTATCTCTTTGCATTCTTTGTGAAAGAAGCACAAGGCGAAGCCACCGACCTGCGCGACTCCATACTGAGATTCGCAGAGCAGGGATATGACCTGAATGCATCAATAAGAGTTACGGGAGAGCTTCACCGTACTTTCCCTTCAATACGCAACAGCGACGGCTCAACGGTCAACCTCCAGCAGAAAGATACCTATGAGGAATGTATGTACCGCGGTATGTGCACCGCTTTGGCAGAAACTCTCGGTGAATACTGCATAACCGAATAAATCCTTATATTTTGCCTGAAAAGCAAAAACAAACACGGATTTCTCAACAAAATATGACAAAAATACAGATTGACACGCCAAATAATAGTTGCTATAATATTCAATGTTAAAGGGGAGTAGCTTAAAGGCTCCGCCGAGTGGTTGTCAACAACCGTTGCTTTTTGCATCTGGCAATCACCCATTTATGGAAGCAAGACCTTTGACAGAGAATAATTTCTCTGTCGGGGTCTTTTTTATATGTAATTTTTCTGCAACAGAATTTTTTGCAGAAACTAATACCAGAAAGGAATGAAAAACCAGATGAAGTTCTATCTTGAACAAATCGAAAGAGTTTTTGCCCATGTCAAGAGCTCCGAAAACGGTCTTTCCGCTGCCGAAGCTGAAAAAAGGCTTGCCGAAAACGGCAAGAACAAGCTTGCTGAAGGCAAAAAGAAAACTATGTTCCAGCGTGTGCTTGAACAGCTTTCCGACCCGATGATTATCATCCTCATCGTTGCCGCCGTTATTTCGGCTGTTACGGAGTGGGTTGAACACGGATTCGGTTTCCCCACCGACACGGTTATTATCCTTGTTGTTGTTGTTATCAACACAGTTCTCGGCGTTCTGCAGGAAAGCAAGGCAGAAGCCGCCATTGAAGCACTGCAAGAAATGTCTGCCGCAACCTCAAAGGTTCTGCGTGACGGCAAAATTGTTTCCGTTCGCAGTGAAGACCTTGTCGTTGGTGATGTTATTATTCTTGAAGCAGGCGATGCTGTTCCTGCCGACTGCCGCATTTTCGAATGCGCCAGCATGAAGATTGAAGAAGCGGCTCTCACAGGCGAATCCGTTCCCGTTGATAAGCTTATAAACGTGCTCAACGCAGGCGAAAACGGCGAAGTTCCTCTCGGTGACAGAAAGAATATGGCTTATATGGGCTCTGTTGTTGTTTACGGCAGAGGCAAAGCCGTTATCACAAACACAGGTATGGACACCGAAATGGGTAAGATTGCCGACGCTATCGCCCAGGCAGAAGAGGGTCAGACTCCCCTTCAGATAAAGCTTTCACAGCTTTCAAAAATCCTCACCTACCTCGTTCTCGGCATCTGCGTTGTTCTTTTTGCATTCCAGCTTGTTACCGCTGCTCTTGGCGACGGTCTTAAATTCTCCGTTGTTCTTGATAGCTTTATGGTTGCCGTTTCGCTTGCCGTTGCGGCTATCCCCGAAGGACTTGCGGCGGTTGTTACAATCGTTCTTTCCATCGGCGTTACCAATATGTCAAAGAAAAACGCAATTATCAGAAAGCTCACCGCAGTTGAAACTCTCGGCTGTGCACAGATAATCTGCTCCGACAAAACAGGTACTCTCACACAGAACAAGATGACCGTTGTTGACCACTACGGCAGCGACGAAAACCTTATTGCAAAAGCTATGGCTCTTTGCTGCGACGCTTCAATCGACGCTGACGGCGTTGTTACGGGCGAACCCACAGAAGCCGCTCTCGTTTATTATGCAAACGAGCTTGGCATGAATAAAAACGACCTCGTTGCCGTTGCTCCCAGAACAGGCGAAGCTCCGTTCGATTCAGGCAGAAAGATGATGTCCACCGTTCATCAGACGGCAGAAGGCATTGTTCAGTACACCAAGGGTGCACCTGACGAAATCCTTAAAAAGTGTTCACACGCACTCGTTGACGGCAACGTTATTCCTTTCACGGAAGAAATCAAAGCCGCTGTTCTCAAGGATAACAAGAGAATGGCAGACCAGGCTCTGCGTGTTCTTGCCGTTGCTTACAGAAGCTACGATGCCGCACCTTCGGACTATTCACCCGAAGCACTTGAAAACAACCTCACCTTCATCGGTCTTACAGGTATGATTGACCCTGCCCGTCCCGAGGTTAAGGCAGCTATCGAAGAATGCCGCTCCGCAGGCATCACACCCATTATGATTACGGGTGACCACAAAGACACCGCCGTTGCAATTGCAAAGCAGCTCGGTATTATTGAAGACGATTCAGCCGCTATCACAGGCGCACAGCTTGACGAAATCAGCGACGAAGATTTTGCAGAAAGAGTTGTTGAATTCAGAGTATATGCCCGTGTTCAGCCTGAACACAAAACAAGAATTGTTAATGCCTGGCGTGCAAAGGGTATGATTACCGCTATGACAGGCGACGGCGTAAACGATGCTCCCTCCATCAAGAGTGCTGATATCGGCGTCGGTATGGGTATCACAGGCACAGACGTTACAAAGAACGTTGCCGACATGGTTCTTGCAGACGATAACTTTGCAACCATCGTTTCAGCCGTTTCGGAAGGCAGAAGAATTTATGACAACATCAGAAAGGCAATCCAGTTCCTTCTCGGTTCAAACCTTTCCGAAGTTCTTTCAATCTTCACCGCCACAATCCTCGGCTTCACAATTCTCAAGCCCGTTCACCTTCTTTTCATCAACCTTGTAACAGACAGTATCCCCGCTCTTGCTCTCGGTCTTGAAAGACCTGAAAGAGACATTATGCAGAGAAAACCCAGAAGCAGCAAAGAGGGCATCTTTGCAGGCGGTATGGGCATTGACGTTTTCTATCAGGGCGCACTTGTTACAATTCTTACTCTCGCCGCTTTCTTCATCGGCGAATTTATGGAACTTTATCACAACTTCGGCACAATGGCTGAAGCCTGGGCAAACTTCCAGTTTACAAACATTCACGACAGCCAGGACGGTATGACAATGGCATTCCTCACAATGTCCATGTGCGAAATCTTCCACTCATTCAATATGCGCTCACAGAGAGGCTCCGTTATCGGTATGGCATTCGGTCAGAGATCGCATAACTGGGTTCTTTACGGCGCAATGGTTGCATCGCTTCTTCTCACAACCGCAATCATTGAAATCCCCTTCCTTGCAAGCATGTTCGGTTTCATCGACGCAGGTTCATCTGAACCCGCTCTCACCGCAGCAGAATACGGCATCTCAATCGGTCTTGCCTTCCTTGTAATTCCCATTGTTGAAATCATAAAGGCAATCCAGAGAGCCATCGCAAAGAAGAAAGCAAAATAAGCAAATTCAATATTTGGGGCAATCTTTACGGCTGTCTGATAAAAACAAAAAGCTTGCAAAGGTTTCATACGAAGCCTTTGCAAGCTTTTTTGCTGCTGTTTTATTTGTTTCAGTTTGCGGGTGCATAGTTGGAAGCGATGGATGAAATCATACTTCCGAAGGTTTTGTTGACTCCACCCTCGCTGAATTTGATTTCGCGACCGCCGTTAAGTGTAAGAGCAATTCGCACAATCGCATAGTCTGTGGAGACTAATCCACGGTATTCTTCTGAAATTTCATCATCGTAAACCGTCGTGAAGGTGCAGTCCATATACGATACGCTGAATGCGTTTTCAAGTGATTCTTTCATCATACAGGTATTCACCTGAATATTGATGTGTTTGATTATTTTTTCTCTTGTGTTTTCAGCATATTCACGTGAAAGCGTTCTGTAACCGCCGCTGAAATTCACATTGTAAAAATATGATTTCAGATACTCATTGTAACTTTTGTTGTTTTCTTCAACGATTTCGAGACAAGATTCAATAAGACGGGAGTCAGGGTAACGGTTATCGAGTTCTCCAAGTGCATCAACAGCGGTATCGTATGCATCGGTGATTCCTTCGTCTATGGCAATTGCTTCACTCTTTGAATAACTGCTGTTATAAAAGAGGTTGTGTATATCGTAAACGTATTTGTAATAGCCGTTGGCATATTCAGCCATAACTTTTTCAAGTTCGTCATACAGGTCAAGTTCTGTTCTTAATGCAGGAATAGCGGTGTTAAGATAATAGTCTGTTACATCATATGTGTCTTTGCACGACAGAGATGCTATGAAGTAATATCCGCCAGATATTCCCATCGTTTTGACATCACGCAAGAAGTATTCAATTTCATCAAGAAGCTCGTAATCCGTGCCCTCCCACGTTGAGAGCTTTTCACCAAAGTCAATCACACGCAAAATAACCTTGTCGCAGTTCTTGTACCGATCACGATATACTCCTTTAATGGTAGGCAGTTCGGGAACAAGAGCTCTTGCTTCGTCATAATTACCCAGAGAATATTGCAGTCTGATTTCTTCAATTATCTGACTTTGCTTTTCAAGTTTCTTTCTCTCAATATAATCGGGAATTAATAGGCTTCCCGTAACTGCCAGCGCAACTGCAAACAAAGCGGCAACAACGGAAATGACAATCTTTTTTACTTTTTTGCCTGATTTTTTCTTCTTACGGGGTTGCTGCTCCTGTGTTACGCAAGGCTCTATCTGTTTTTCCTGCTGCATCAGTGGATAAAAAGACTTCTCCAAACCGTTTGCAGGCATTTCGTTTATAATTTGCTCTCCGCAAACGTGGCAAAATTTGGCGTTGGCAGAAAGTTCGGATCCGCAATTTTTGCAAAACATATTTTTTTCTCCTTTGCTTAAGGCTTTTCGTTGCGTTTTATTATAGCCTTCAACTATATTATAAACTCGATTTTAGAAGCTTCGTAATTATCATTTTACCATCATGATTAAGAATTGCAAGCATAATATGTTGTAAATTCCGCAACGATATGATATTATAAAAAAGATTAAAACGTGCGGAGGTGGCATATGTTTTCACGCATAAACAGTATGGGGCTTTTCGGCATCGACAGCTATATGGTCGGTGTTGAGGTCGACTGCGGTCAGGGTCTGCCCAGAATCGAAATAGTCGGTCTGCCCGATGCGGCGGTCAACGAGGCAAAAAACAGAGTGCGCTCCGCAATCAAAAACAGCGGCTTTTCTTTTCCGCAAAGCCGTGTGACAATCAACCTTTCCCCTGCCGACGTGCGCAAAGAGGGACCCGTTTATGATTTGCCCATTTTTATTGCAATCATCAATGCTATGGGTCAGCTCCGCACAAAGCTTGATGACTGCGCATTTATAGGCGAGCTTTCGCTTGACGGACTTGTGCGCAGGGTCAACGGTGCTTTGCCTATGGTTATAAGAGCACACAACAGCGGAATCAGAAGAGCTTTTGTTCCTCTTGAAAACGCAAGGGAATGCTCAGTTGTGGAGGGCATTGACGTTTATGCCGTAAACCACGTCAAAGATGTTGTAAAACATCTTAAAGGTGAGCTGTTTCTTCTGCCCGTTGAATTTAACGCAACAGATAACATACAGAACCTTGTGCCTGTGCCCGATTTCAAAGACGTTATGGGACAACTTGAGGCAAGATATGCACTTGAGGTTGCCGCCGCAGGCGGTCACAATATAATTATGGTCGGGCCTCCCGGCTCGGGCAAAAGTATGCTGGCAAAAAGGTTGCCCTCTATTCTGCCCGATATGACTTTTGAAGAAAGTCTGCAGACAACGGAGCTCTATTCAATAGCAGGCGCTCTGCCCGAGGGTGTTTCGCTTATGACACAAAGACCTTTCCGCTCGCCGCACCACACGGTTTCACCTGCAGGTCTTTCAGGCGGCGGCGTTATCCCCCGACCCGGTGAGATTTCACTTGCCCATAACGGAGTTTTGTTTCTTGATGAGTTGCCCGAATTTTCACGCGCATCAATGGAGGTTTTGCGTCAGCCCATCGAAGACGGTAAGGTTACAATCTCAAGAGCAAGCGCTTCTCTCACCTATCCCTGCTCCGCAATGATTGTATGTGCAATGAATCCCTGTCCCTGCGGTTTTTACGGTCACCCCAAAAGAGAATGTACCTGCCCCGAAGGCGCTGCAAAGCGTTACCTTTCAAGGGTTTCTGGCCCGATGCTTGACAGAATTGATATCCACATCGAAGTGCCGCCCGTAGACTTTGAAAAGCTTTCCAGCCGTGTGCCGTCAGAAAGCTCCGCAGAAATCAGGAAGAGAGTCAATGCGGCAAGAAAAATCCAGCAGGAACGCCTTAAAGGAAGTGGCGTGAGCTGCAACGCAAAAATGGATTCCGCAATGACAAAGGAATTCTGCCGTCCCACGCCAAAAGCAATGGCTCTGCTTGAAGCTGTGTTTGAAAGACTTGATTTTTCGGCAAGAGCTTATGACAAAATCCTGCGTGTGGCAAGAACGGTTGCCGACCTTGAAAACGAAAAAGACGTTGACACAAGCCACATTTCAACCGCCGTTCAGTTCAGAAGTCTGGACAGAAAAATCTGGCGAAGATAAAAGCAAAAGACTTGCAAAGGTTAATCCCTGTGCAAGTCTTTTTTGTGTTCAGTTCGGAAAACTGTTGATTTTACGCATTTTTCATTCTGTCAATCTGCTTCGCAAAATATTCGGTATAATTACCATATCTTTCATCGTCAAACAGCTTTACAAATTCAAGTGCTTTTTCGGTTTCCGCAATCGCTTCATCCGTTTTGCCGTCTGCCTCACAGCATTCCGCAAGCTTCCACATCATCTGAATAAGATTTTCAAATGATATGTGCTTCTGCTTTTGTGCCGCATTGCGCTTTGCCTCACCCTCAAGAAGGAAGGCAACCTCGGTGAGTTTTGTAAAATATATTTCGGGTATCTGCTCAACTGCCGCCTCTGCACTCTTCAAATCGCCCTTTTCTTTGTAGGCATAGGCAAGAAATCTGAGTGCATCGTATTTAACGTCGCTTTGCTCGGTATTTTCAATCAGAGCCGACGCAATCCTTATTGTTTCATCGGGCCCCGACGAAACGTAGAGCAGGTTATTAAGCAAAACATCATTTTCGGGATACTGTTTAAGAGCCTCCTCCAGAATTTTCCTTGACTTTTCGGGATCGGATTCTCTGTATTCATAAGCTTCGCGGCAAATATCCGCAACCTTTTTTTCAAGCTCTTTCAGACTGAAATCAAGCAGCTCATCCGTTGAAACTCCAAAATAGCTTGCAAGCACCGTAACCAGCGAAATATCGGGCAAAGCCACGCCGTTTTCCCATTTACTGACCGCCTGAAACGAAATTCCTATGCTCTGCGCAAGCTGCTCCTGCGTAACTCCGCGTTTTTTGCGTAACTCTCTTATTTTTACTCCTATGTTCATTGTTTTTTCTCCTTGATTTTTTATTCAAGTGCGCCCTTGTTGTGATTTCATTATAGCCGCTTCATCAGAAGATAACAATAACCGCTTACTCTATATTTTTCAACCGCAAGTTGAAAAAGCAAAAGGGTTATTGATTTAATCGGCATAAGCATTTATAATGTTATACAGGTTGGTGATAAAATGAACACATACTTTAATGAAATTACTTCTGCTCCCGTCAATACCGTTGACGGCAAAATTCTTTATAAAATACCTGCAGGTGCATTCTGCAGCAACGGTGACCTCGGCGTTGTTTTCGATAACGACGAAAAAGGTCTTGTTCTTCACGTTTCAAAATGTGACTTCTGGAAATTTGCATCGGGTGCACATAATGACGGCGGCATAAAATCCGTCGGTCACATCCGCATAAACAGCGTTGATTTATCCGAATACAATATAAAGCAATATTTTGACAGAGGTCTGCTTGAATGCAGATTCGGCAATGCGGAAATTGAATTTTTCATTTCCCCCGAAAACCTGATTTGTTTTGAAATCAAAACGCCCGAAGCACATAAGCCGACGGTTGAAATCGAGCTTTCCGATACCTGCGATTCTGTCAACACCGCAACAAACAAAAACGGTGTTGCTTGCTTTACCCGTAAATTTGAGGGCAAAAATCTTGACCGTGAAACAGCTGTTTCTCTTTGCCTGCGTGAAATTGATTCCTGCACTGCCAACGGCTCAAGCACTGTCCGTTACTGCATTTCGGTTGTTTCAAATTTTGATGATGCCGACTATGCTGAAAAATCCTTTGGCAAAGCTCTCGGTTGCGATTATGACAACAGCAAATCACTCACCGAGGAAAAATGGAAAAATTTCTTTGCCGCCTCAAAGGTCACTATTGAAGATAAAGAAATCGAAAGCTATTATAACTCAAGCCTTTATCACCTTGCAGGCTGTATGGGTAACAGGGAGTTTCCGCCCGGACTTTTCGGCAACTTTATAACTGACGATTTCTTCCCCTGGGCAGGCGACTACCATATGAATTACAACTATGAAGCTCCCTATTACTGCATTTTTTCCGCTAACCACCCCGAGCTTTTTGACGGCTATATGGCTCCCGTCAACGATATGAGAGAAAATGCAAAAAAATTTGCAGGCTTTTTCGGTTGTAAGGGCTATGTTTTTCCCGTCAGCTTCGGTCCGAAAGCGCTTGACGTTTTTACACTTGAAGATTGTAAAGAGCACGGTGTACTTTTTCTGGGTCAGAAGAGCCACGCCGCCTACGCCTGCGTAATTCCAGTTATGCACTGGTTTGCAACCTATGATAAAGAATACGCTCTTGCAAACTATTACGATTTTGTTTTTAACACCGCCGCTTTCTGGGAAGATTATCTTGTTAAGAAAAACGGCAGATACCTTATCAAAAACGATGCCGCCCACGAAATCCCCTATTACCGCGGCAAAAAATTCAGATACATTACCCACTTCGGTCAGGTTAATACCGTCAATGCCATCAACTCACTCGGTCTTGTCAAGCTGCTTTTCAGTGCCGTTTACGATATGGCAAAAGAGCTTGGTCTTAACAGCGAAAAATATGCTCTCTGGGAAGATATCAACAAAAATTTAAGCAGCTTCCCCACTTTCATAAAAAAAGGCAAAAAGTGCTTCCGCTACTCCGGATTTGGTATCCGCTGGAGAGATGAAAACACCGTCGGTCTTCAGCACATCTACCCCGCCTCACAGATTGGTCTTTCATCGGACGAAAAGCTGCTTAAGATTGCACGCAACACCTATTTTATCAATGACCGACGTCTTGACGACAACGGCTCTAACTCGTATCTGCCTGCAGGCGCAAGAATCGGCGTTGACCCTGAATTTGTGCTTGAGGGACTCAGAATGAACATCAGGGAATTCGGTATGCCCAACAGACTTTTCCGCCACCACGGCGGCGGCATCGAGCACCTGACAACGGTGCCTGCAACCGTCAACGAAATGCTTATGCAGAGCCACGAGGGAATTATAAGGCTCTTCCCCTGCTGGAATAAAAAATCTCCTGCATCTTTTAAAAATCTGCGTGCCGACGGAGCTTTTCTTGTTTCTGCCGAGCTGAAAGATGAAAAAGTGCAGTCATTCAGCATCAAAAGCCTCAGGGGCAGACCCTGCGCCGTTGAATGTGACGGCATCAGAAGCATTGTAAGACATTCCGATAATACGGAAATACCTTTCAATCAAAACGGCAACACACTTTCTTTTGAAACCGTTGCCGACGAAACTTATATCCTTATATAAAAAATCAAGCGGAGTGTTTTCACTCCGCTTTTTGTAATATGGTGAATTATACTATCAAGTGCAACAGTTTAAGAAAATAAAGTAACTCATATAAATCCATGGTATAATGTGATTGCTACAAAACAAAAACCAAGGAGGATTCATATGAGTTATACCCATCTTACCATAGAAGAACGCTG
>JAZNBM010000150.1:0-18219 GCA_045587045.1 Acutalibacteraceae bacterium
CGTTGAATTTGAGAGAAGATGAATCTTCGGCATTTGCGACAAAAATGAAGCTGAAAATCATTGCGAGTGATATTGCCAGAGAGATAATTCTTTTTGTCATTATTATTTTCCTTCCTTGATTTTAATGTTCTAATCTTAACATAAGAAAAGCAATATTTCAATACTAACAGAGTTGTGACGGCGTGTTTTTAAGTCCGCTTTATGGCACATAAAAAGCTGAATAATGTGACTGTAAGATAAATCTGAAAGGAAAAATGCATTATGGAAAACACATTTGTAACAATCGCGGGTGTAAGGAATTATTACGGTATGAAGCCGTTTAAGGTCGGCAAGATTTTCAGAATTGTCAAGGAAGACGATAATGAATATGACGAAGAGGCTATCCGTGCGGAATTGCCGATGATTGACACAATCGGCTACGTTGCAAACAGTACAAACACCGTTTATGCAGGTACGGTCAGCGCAGGCAGACTCTATGATAAATTTGATGATTATGCTTATGCGCAGACAATGTTCATCACTCATTCAAGCGTTATCGCTCTTGTGCTTTCGCCCGAACAGGTCGAGGGTGATGATGATACACCACCTGTCAAGGAAAAAGAGTCGATTTCTTCGGGCAAAACAAAAAACAAAATCGGATTTTAAGAGGTGACAAAGATGGTATGGTTATTTTTTCTGTTGACAGGAATAGCAGCATTTTATAAGGAAATCACAAAAGGTCTTTAAAACAGCAAAACGTTTTTTGAACCTGATAAAGACGCTCCGAGTGCTTTATGGTATATTGCTATGATTGAGGGTGTTGCGGCAGAACGCATTATAACGGCGCATTTTACGGTTTGACAACAAAACCCTGATATGTTATAAAGATACTGTAAGGAGATGTGCGCAATGAATGAATTCTTAATGCTTATTATAAAAAGATTCACGGCAATTGTGCTGGCGTTTCTGAACGTTTTCGGCGGTCTTTTCGGTGCGGGTAAAATTGACGAAAAACAAGTGCCGGTAAACGGTTCGCTTTCCTGCGTTGACGGTCTTGGCAGAAGTGTTGTTTCCGCAGGCGAAAGTGATAAGCTGGTAGGCGTTTTTTATTTCCTCTGGCAGGGTCAGCACGGCAAGGATTATCTTTATGACAATTCAAAAATCGTTGCCGCAAACCCCAATGCAATAAATTCCGAAGAGGATTGGATAGCATCAGGCGGAGGACTGCTCAACGATTTCCATTTTTGGGGTGAACCGCTTTTCGGCTACTATACGTCTGACGATGAGTGGGTGTTCCGCAAGCACGTTCAGATGCTTACGGATGCTGCGGTTGATTTTATCGTTATAGACACAACCAATGCCCATACATATTCTCAAAGCGCCAAAAAGCTGATAAAAGTATGGTACGAATATCTGCTTGACGGCTGGGACGTACCGCAGATTGCATTTTATACTAATACATATTCAGGCGACACAATGAACAGAATATACGATGAGTTATACAATGACCCGCAGCTTAAAGCGACGTATCCGCGCCTTGAAGAGCTTTGGTTCAAAATGGACGGCAAGCCTATGATTGTGGGCGACCCGAACGACGGCGAATTGCGCAGTGATGTCAGGGATTATTTCAGAATCAAGGTAAGTCAGTGGCCGACGGTTGCCAAGAAGAAAGACGGCTTTCCCTGGATGGAATTTGAACGTTCGCTTACTTTGCAGGCGGTTTATAACTACGGCGGTACAAGGATAATGAATGTTTCCGTTGCCCAGCATTCGGATACCTGTGCTTTCAGTAACGCTGCCTGGTACGGCTCTGAGGACAGAACGCGTTCCTGGCACGACGGTGCAAACGACACCTCTGACGGAGCAATTGTGCAGGGCTATAATTTTGCCGAGCAGTGGGAATTTGCAATCAAGATGAACCCCGATATCATTTTTATAACAGGCTTCAATGAGTGGGTTGCGCAGCGTCAGCCTGCACAGGAAGGCAGACCCATAGTTTTTGTTGACTGTGCAGATGAAAACGCTTCACGCGATGTTGAACCCTCGGCAGGCGTACTTGGTGACCATTACTATATGCAGATGGTGAACTATATTGCCGAATTCAAAAAAACAACCGCAAAAGTAAGCCGCGGCAACGGTGTTGCGATTGATATTGACGGCGGTTTTGAGCAGTGGGACAGTCCTGCAATAACGGCGGTTTATAAAGATTACCGTAACGATACCGCTGACAGAAATTGCGAAGGCTTCGGCACTGAATTATATACTGATTTTTCGGGCAGAAACGATATTGTCAATATGAAAGTTACGGAAGATGACAGCGATTATTATTTCTACGTTGACACTGCGGAGAGTCTTACCTCACCTGACGGCGGTGCGTGGATGACACTGTTTATCAATGAAAATCTTGTTATCAACAGAACAGCCTGCGCAAACGGTAAAACGTCTGTTGAGAAGGTGCGCGAAAACGGTTTTGAAAAAACAGGCGAAGCTGAAATCCGTTTTGACGGCAACAGGCTTATGCTTAAGGTTTCCAAAAATCTTGTTCAGACCTCCGGAAATATCCGTTTCAAGTGGGCAGACAATTATACGGAAGGCGATGTTTACTCATTTTATACAAAAGGCGATGCAGCGCCTTACGGCCGCCTTTGCTACGTGTATTGATATTTTTCCTCTGCGGCTTGGTTACGAGCTTTTGCGAAATTAAAAACTAACAAAAAACGGCATCTGTCTGCGGACAGGTGCCGTTTTTGTGTGTTGCATTAAAGTTATTTAAATGTTTTAAATATAAAAAATACTCCCGCAAAAAACTTGCGGGAGTGCAAAAACTGTTATTTTTTACCCTTTTCTTCTGAGAGATCCGTGACCTTTTCTTTAATCTTGTCTACAACAGATTTCTGACCGCTTTTGGACCTGAACAAAAAGCCTATAATCACGCTTATAACGGCAAAGAACCAAAGGACTGCGGTTAATGCAATGATATCTGCACAAATGCATACAATACCGAAAACAAACAATACTGCCGCAACAATCATTGCATACAGGAAAGCATTGCTCTTTTTCTCTTCGGTAAACTCAAGCGTAAGAAGCTTCTCGGTGTCGCCGTTTTCGGTGTCAACCTTATAAAGATTTTCGATTTTAGGCGTGTATTCTGTTGAACTGCTTTCACCTGATGTTTTCTTTTCTACTGTTGAGTAATAAACTGTTGTGTCGTCAAATTCTTTTACGTTTTTAACATTGTAAACAAGTTTGCGTTTGCCTGAACCTGTGAAATCAACCTTGTATATTGAATTGATGAGGCGAGCGCTCTGTGCGAATTCATTAGTATTGGTTTTTTCATCAACGGATACAAACACAACGCTGTCATCTTTTATGTTGATAACTTCTTTTACGTTGTCACAGAGTTCCTGCAAGTTTGTGCCGTCCATTCTGACTTTAATGAGTTTGGAATAGAAGTTTTTGTAGTAGAGGTAACCGTTTTTGATTTCCACAAATTCGTCAACGTCTGTTGCTACAATTGAAAAAGCGGTGTCGCCGATGTGAGCTTTGCAAAGGAGGGAGTTGTAACCAGATCTGCGCAGGAAATATACCCATCCGCCCTGTTCAAATAACAGGGTGGAAATTTTAAGCGCCCATTCTTTTCTTTCGCTTCCGTCAGCATTTGCATAAATCAGAGACTTGTTTTTAGAGTTGCCGATGTTGTATAACAGCTTATCGGCAAAAACTTTGAGGAATTCAAAAATGTTCTTTTCAATAAGCTTTTCAGAGTCGTTGTTACCAAGCTCTTTAACAAAGAGATTAAGGTTGTTTTTGGTTGGTGCTTTGCAGGTGTAAATAACAGAGTTGCCGATAAAGCCTTCAACCTCAACGCCTTTTTTGCCGACCACGGTAATTTCTTTTGTATCAACGTTTAGAACGTTGACTGATTTTTTGACAGCTTCTGTTTTTCCTTTTGAACCCGAAGCTTCGTTACTGCTGAGCAGGGGATGTCCCAAATAGACCAGCTTGTTGTTTTCGAAAAGAATGATTTCGTTTATTGAACTGATAACGGATTCAACTTTTCCTGTGGGGAGATCAAGCTCAAGAAGCTGCTTTTTGGCTTCGCCCTGAGACAAAATGTAAACTTTTCTGTTGTGAACATACATGTTTTTGCCTGATACGCTTGCCTTGCAGAGCTTTTCGTTTTTGCCGGTTGAAAGACAGTATCTTCTGAGCTTTTTCTCTGTATCTATGTAATAAATTATGTCTGCGTAATTGGTAACGATTTTATCGATAAATTTAATGAGTGCTTTGTTGGATATTTTATCGCCTTCAGTAGAGAAAAGTGTGAGTGAAGATATGTCGCCCGTTGAGGTCTTTTTGAAGAAATAACGCTTGCCGGCTATTTCAAGAACGTTGTTCATAATGAAATATTCATCAACTTTTTCGGCAAGTTTACCTGAGTCGGAATAGCCGTCAAGAGAAAGGAGTAAATCAAGCGCTTCAACATAATTCTGGCTTCCGATAAGAGCTTTTGCTCTTGCATATTCAGCTTCTGCATATATGCCTTTTGTGGCAAGGCTTCTGGCAATTTCAAGATCCTTTTCCTGAATATAAGATCTGATGCCCGGGATTTCTTCGATTGATGAATAAACAGTAAGATTAAGTGAATCTTTAATGCTGTCAAGCTCATCGTTAAGGTCAGCAATTTCGTTTTCTGTTGCACCGTATTTTTTGGCTTTTTCAATGAATTTCTGAAGATTTCCTGCAACTGATGCGTTTTGATTTGAAAGAGAAGAAACAACTCTTTTGTAAGCATCAAATTTGCTGTATGCATCCAGATCGTTGTTTTTATATTTTTCTATTATGTCCGAAATGATATTTTTGCAGGAAAGGGCTTTTTTGCAGTAAGGAACAAAAACAGCTTTGAATGCCACTAACCAAGTGTTTTTGTCATCGGCAGAAGTCATTTTTAAAGAATCAACAAGCTTGTCGATTTCTGCAATGGTAAGATTCTGCGCGTAAGCGAAGCTGTCCCAGTCATAATCCTCAAAAAACTGTTCGATATATGCAAGGGCAGATGAAGGCGTTTTGATACCTTCAATCTTAAACTTGCCACCTGTTGCTGCCAGATCAAATCCGTGATTAGCTTCTTTTTTTGAAGATGTTTCGGCAACGGGGACAATTGTGTTATCGCAATAAACACAAACGATGGGGTCTTTGGTATTTTCTGCCTTAAGAGGTGCGCCGCACATCGGGCAATGCAAATCTTTCCATGTAATTTTTTCTGCCATTTTTATTCTCCTTTTAACTTAATGGTTATTTTGCTAAAGGAATATTACCAATTTTTATGATAACAAAGAATTTTACAAAAGTCAACAAACCTCGATGTTATTGCATAAAAAGAATTGTTTTTTGTCAAAGCCTTTGCAGGATAAGAACATTTATGCATTTAACATTAAACAGTCAAAGTTGTTTTGCCGATGTGTGTTCAAGCCGATTTATGTGTTAATATTACAACACGTTTATTTACATAAAAATATTGAAAATGTTTAATGATTGTGATATATTGAATATATAATGCAAACAGAGAATATTAATTACAATCTTGAAAGGAGAAATTAAATATGGGACTTATTAAAGCAGGGGTTGGAGCACTCGGCAGCGTGCTTGCAGACCAGTGGAAGGAATTCTTTTACTGTGATTCACTCGAAAACGATGTGCTGATGGTGAAAGGTACAAAGAGAATCAGCGGCAGAAGCTCAAACACAAAGGGCAGTGACAACATCATTTCAAACGGTTCAGGCATTGCCGTTGCAGACGGTCAGTGTATGATTATCGTTGAGCAGGGAAAGGTTGTTGAGGTGTGTGCAGAGCCGGGCGAATTTACTTATGATTCATCAACCGAGCCTTCGATTTTTGCAGGCAAATTCGGTGAAAGCCTTAAGAATACGTTCAAGGCAATCGGCAAAAGGTTCACTTACGGCGGCGACACGGGCAAGGACCAGAGAGTTTATTATTTCAACACTAAAGAAATTCTTGACAACAAGTTCGGCACCGCAAATCCCTTTATGTTTGAGGTTGTTAATAAGCGCCTGAATATGGCAAGAACAGTTCAGGTAAGATGCAACGGTATTTATTCTTACAGAATAACCGACCCCATTCTTTTCTATACCAAAATCGCAGGCAACGTAAGCGATGTCTATACAAGAGAAGAAATTGATATGCAGCTCAAAACAGAGTTCATTTCGGCTCTTCAGCCTGCATTTGCGAGGCTCTCCGAGCTGGAGCTTCGTCCTGCACAGATTCCTGCCCACACAACAGAGCTTAAGGATGCAATGAATGTAGCTCTTAAGGTTGAATGGACAGACCGCAGAGGTATTTCGGTTGAGTCAATCGCTCTTAATCCGATTACTCTTACACCCGAAGATATGCAGAAGATCAACCAGATGGAAGATGCTGCAACTCTTGGCTCAAATCCGTTTATGATGGCAGGCAGAATGACCGATGCACAGGCAAATGCAATGGAAGCTGCCGCAGCTAACGAAAACGGCGCAATGATGGGCTTTATGGGTATGAATATGGCGATGAATGCAAACGGCGGCTTTAATGCCGCACAGATGTATAATGCAGGCGTTCCGCAGCAACAGCAGATGGCACAGCAACAGGCTGCAGCGGCACCCACACAGGCAACTCCTGCAGCACCTGCAAACGGCTGGAAATGTGCTTGCGGTGCAACAAACAGCGGCAAATTCTGCACGGAATGCGGTGAACCCAAGCCTTCGGAAGAAGGTTGGAAATGTGCTTGCGGTGCAGTGAACAAAGGTAAATTCTGCCCCGAGTGCGGCGCAAAGAAGCCTGCAGGCGCACCTCTTTACAGATGCGACAAATGCGGCTGGCAGCCCGAAGACCCCAAGAATCCTCCCAAGTTCTGCCCCGAATGCGGAGATATCTTTGATGAAAGCGATGCTCAATAATTCTTACACAAGGAGTTGATTTTTGTGTCAACTTTAACCGAACAAAAATGTCCGTGTTGCGGCGGTGCGATTGAGTTTGATGTCTCATCGCAAAATTTGAAATGCCCCTACTGTGATACGGAATTTGATATTGCGGCTATGAAGCAGGCAGAAGAAGCCGCATCTGCCGCGGCAGCAGATGATTCCGTCAGCTGGAATCCTCAAACTGCCCAATGGCAAGAAAATGAAGCGGATAACATAAACGTTTATGTTTGTAATTCATGCGGCGGTGAAATAATTGCAGACCACGCAACGGGCGCCACAAGCTGCCCTTACTGCGGCAATCAGGTTGTTATCAAGGGTCAGTTTTCGGGCGAACTGCGTCCCGACCTTGTTATTCCCTTTAAGCTTGATAAAAAAGCCGCAAAAGAGGCCCTTAAAAATCATATCAAATCAAAGAAGTTTGTTCCGAAAGCATTTACGGACGATAACCGTCTTGAAGAAATCAAGGGTGTTTACGTTCCGCATTGGCTTTTCTCGGGCGATGCGGTTGCCAATATCAATTTCAAAGGTACAAGAACACGCAGATGGGCGGACAGCAAGAATAATTATGTGCAGACTTCTTATTACGGTATTTTCAGAAGCGGTTCTCTCGAATTCAACAATATTCCTGTTGACGGTTCAACCAAAATGCCCGATGACCTGATGGAGTCCATTGAGCCCTTTGACCCGGATCAGGCGGTTGATTTTCACACGGCATATCTTGCAGGTTATCTTGCCGACAAATATGACGTTGACGTTGATGCATGTTATCCCAGAGCAAATGAAAGGGTCAAAAGCAGCACAAGCGATGCTTTCAGAGGAACAGTGCAGGGATATGAGAGCGTTGTTGTGGATAATATGAGTATGAATATTGCCAACGGCAGCTATAAATATGCGCTCTATCCCGTGTGGCTGCTCAAATCAAAGTGGAACGGTAAGGAATACACCTTTGCCATGAACGGCCAGACAGGTAAAATGGCAGGCGACATTCCGACCGATAATAAAGCGGTGCTTAAGGCTTCGGGTCTGGTCGGCGCGGCTATAGGTGCGGTTATGTTCGGCATCTATTGCCTTGCGACTTTGCTTTAAGGAGGGGATGAGCAATGAAGAAAAAACTTTTTGCGTTTGTTTTTGCAATCATCCTCTGTTTTTCGTCAGGTATATGCGCATATGCAGATGATTATTTGTTTGAAGAGATTTCGCCGTTGCTTGACGGTGCAATGCTGCTCACCGATTCGGAGAAAAACGAAGTCAATAACAGCCTTGCAAAGCTTTCTGAAGAGAACGGCATGGATTTTGCGGTTGTAACCGTTTTGGCTGATGAACTCGGAAGCACGGATATTACCGTTTATGCTGACGTGCTTTACAAAAACTATTATCATAACCGCGACGTTGACGGTACCGTTATCCTTGTTTATTCGCACGGCGGTGAAGGCGAAAGAGAAATCTGCATAGTACGTTACGGTAAGGCGGAAGATGAGTTTACCGACGGCAAAACAAGCGATATAGTTGACGCTGTTAAATCGGAAATCATTTCAGGTGACTATGCACAGGCTTTTTCGGTTTTTGTTAAAGAAAGTGACAAGGTTCTTAATCCGAAAATTTCGTGGATTGTGCTTCCCATATGCCTTGCAATCGGATTTGTTATTGCATTTATCATTATGAAAGCGATAGCCTCCGCAAATAAGTCGGTAAGAAACAAGGTTAATGCGGCTGAATATGTAAGGTCAGAGAGTCTGAATGTTGTTGACGGCTCTGAAATCTATCTTTATTCACAGACAAGAGCGATACCCAAGGCGAGCAGCAGCAACAGCTCTTCGCGCACCTCGGGCGGCGGCAGAGCAACACGAAGCGGCAAATTCTGATTATGAAAAGCAGACATAAAATTACGGTCTTAAACTATTCAAGTAAAACAATGTAACAACTATACAAAAACCACCGGGTCGGCGTACCGTCCCGGTGGTTAATTGTTTTTATGTGTTTGACTTAATAAATCAGATTAATAGTCAAAGTTCTTATAGTTGATGTGTGTTGATGCTGTTGCTGTGCCTGATGTAATCTTGATGTCAATTTTTACGTCAATATCAAACTCAACCTTAAGGCTGACGATTTTTCCTGTTTCAGCATCAATGATAGCTGAAATTCTTGCATTGTTGTAGCTTTCCTTGATGTCTGCGCCTGCATATGTGCCTACGATTGCATCGTAGATAACTTCGCCTGTCTTGTGGTCATAATAACCCTTGTCTTCGTTACCAACGCAGATACCGCACTTGTCGATGGGAGCCTTGGTGAATTTTTCGCCTTCTGAGCCACGGCTTGAGCCGCCCTTAACGTTGAGAACAACAAGGTACTTGCCGTTGTTTTCCTTGCAGGTTGCACCTGTCAGGTCAGCCTCTGTGAGAGTGCTCTTACGGAGATAGTGCATATTGGTTTCACTTTCCCAATTGCCTTTCTTGACTGTTTCTGTGTATTTGTTGTCAGCACCAACGCCCATAAACTGGTAGATAAGACCCTTTGCTGCGCTGAAAACTACACCGCCGCCAGAGATTTTTTCATTATCGGTTGAGCGTTCTTTTACGAAGCCTGCTTTTGCATCATATGCTGAATTGACAGCGTTGTTGTAAACTTCAAGAATTTCTGCTGTTGTTGCGGGAGCAACCTTTGCAGCTTCTGTTGATTCTGCAGAAGCATCAACGTTTGCATCTACTGAAACGTCGGGTGTCACATCGGGAGTTGCGTCTGTTTCGGCATCGCCTGTGTCATCAAAGCCTGCCTCGAAAAGGTCGAATTCGTCTGTTGTGGGGGGATCGGTTACTACTGATTCGTCTTCTTTGTTGCCGCAAGCTGCAAAGCCGAAAAGAAGAGCAGCGGCAAGGAGAATTGCGAGAATTTTTTTCATTTGAAAAAACTCGTTTCAAATTTTAATAAAATTATTATAACATCTTTTTCCTGCATTGGCAATACAAACGGAGATATTATTTTTGAGGCTGTCTGCCGTGAATCCAAAAGCACCGCAACAACCCGAGGGTTGTTGCGGTGCTTTTTTGTTTTATTATTAGTAATAATAGTCCATACCGTATTTGTTGTCATATTCGGGTGTGCCGACATATGTGAACTCCTTGTCACCGATAAAGATATTTATTTCAACCTCTTTATCAATCATATCCATAGGAACTTCGATAACTATACAGGCTCTTTCCTCTACGTTAGGGATATAGTTGGAATCGGATACATAAGTGTTTATATATTTATCTCTATTATAAAAACTGCAAAATAATTTTGACAGATAATAATACTTGTTTTCATAGATTACCTCAACGCTGACTATGTCATCGGGTGCCTGATTAATGTGTTTGAGGTTTGTATACATTGTATCGATTATCAGGTAGGCGGATTTATCCGGGTCATCAACGGAAATACCGTTGTGAGTTCTGCCGCTGTATGCTTTAGGTGCCCATAAACCCTCGGAATAGACGATTTCTGTGATATCAACAGAAGCTGTGCCTTCAACCTCCATTGTATCGCCTTCGTTAATTTCTGTGTGGTTTCTTATCAAATCACCGACGGTGTATTTGAAATTGAGTTTATATTCTTCATTAAAATCCAGTGTAACAACAACGTCGGATTCATCTTCAGGAATTTCAACGGCAAACCACACTTTGGTTTTTAAATTAGGTTCAGCATCCAGATTGGAAACAACGCTGTTGCCGGGTTTGCCTACTTCACAGGTACTGTAAACCGCACCTGTTTCTTTGCTTTTTGCCGAAATGGTTGCCAATTTTGAAATGGGATACAATTCATTTGTGGTGTTTTTAAAATAGCATTCAAAAACAATGTGGTTTTTATCGGCACCGTCATCATTTAAAAGATGCTTTGTTGTTGAAACTCGCAGGATTTCAATTTCACCGATGTTCTTGACTGTATATGTTTTACCGAGTTCGATTTCATCGGCTTTAATGCTCTGAACATCATCTGCCAGAGCTAAAGCAGCCACAATTCCGATAATGGCGGAAATCACAACGGTGATAGCAACCGCGATGATAATAATCTTTTTGACACCGATTTTTTTAATAACACCGACAGACTTGTTTTGAATTTCATTGACGGCTGAAGTTGCAGGGGCGGAAACGGGGGGAGTATCGGTGTTCTGCGAAAGCGGATAGCCGCAGTGGATACATTTTTGAGCTCTGTCAGAAACTTCTTTGCCGCATTCGGGGCAGTTTATCAGTGCCATAGTTATTCTCCTTTACTAGCCTTTTTAGATGCTTGGTGTACCAATTGCTCGATATCAGGCTCAAACGTTATTTCGCCGTTGGATTTGAATTCAACCTTAACCGTTGTGCCGTCAATTTCAATTCTGTTTCCGGTTTTGACCTTGTATTCACAAGCCGCTATTGAATATTCCAGACCTTCGTCAAGACCGTACCAATTCAAATTGATATACAGCATTTTACCGTCTTCATCAAACCTGACTTTGTTGTTTGTTTCGGCTTCAAACCACACTCCGCCTTGCACAAGCTTTTCTTTAAAATCGTTTTTATTCTTTGTAACACCGACGGCTATACCGACAACAGTTGTTATTACCACAGCAACCGATATGATAATCGGAAGCAAAGTCTTTATTTTAATCTTTGGCTTTTTATTTTCTGCAGTCAACGGACAACCGCAGTAATAACAGCTTGCCGAGTCTTTGGTGTTTAAGCGTGCGCAATCGGGGCAGCTTGTTGCTTCGGAAAACGGATAACCGCAGTGAAAACAGCTTTGCGAATCATTGGTGTTTTCACGTCCGCACTCCGGACAAATGACAGTCATTGAACCACTCCTTTTTATGTGCATAATTATACACAACACATCAAATAAAGTCAACAGTCGGGAACAGTTTCGCTGTTGCGTGGGTTTTGACAGAGAGACTATTCGATTATAAAAAATATCAAAACAGGAAAAGGCTTTGAAACATAGTTTCAATTTTTATAAATCTTTCATTAAACAATATTGACAAATGAGGATTATGATAGTACTATTAATATGTATAATTATAAGGAGAAGTGTTGCTTTTTGGCGAAAAAGCAACAAACTTAAATAAGAAATCTGACTGAAAAAACGGATGGATTGCGACTGTGATAAACCCGAAAAGCAATTGAATTTCAATCAAAATATAATATTTCCAAGGGGTATTATTTATGGCTGTATATAAATGCAAAATGTGCGGCGGTGATTTGAGCATCACGGCCGATATGAATATTGTTGAGTGCGAATACTGCGGCACAACGCAGACCGTGCCGACGGCAGATAATGAAAAGAAAGTCAATCTTTTCAACAGAGCAAACCGCCTGCGCATCAACAGCGAATTTGATAAAGCGGCGAGCATTTATGAAAATATAATTGCAGAATTTCCCGAGGAGGCGGAAGCATATTGGGGCCTTTGCCTTTGCAATTACGGCATTGAATACGTTGATGACCCTGCAACGGCAAAGAAAGTTCCAACCTGCCACAGAGCTTCTTTTGAAAAGCTGGTTTCCGATGAGAATTTTGAATTGGCAATGGAATATGCAGACGTTGCGGCGCAAAAGGTTTACCGTGACGAGGCAAGAGAGATTGACCGCATTATGAACGACATTCTCTCTATCAGCAGAAATGAGAAGCCCTATGACGTTTTCATCTGCTACAAAGAAACGGATGAAAAGGGCGAAAGAACAATCGACAGTGTTCTCGCGCAGGACGTTTACGATGCCCTCACAGCAAAGGGGATGAAAGTTTTCTTCTCAAGAATCTCGCTTGAGGATAAGCTTGGTCAGATGTATGAGCCTTACATATTTGCGGCTCTCAACAGTGCAAAGGTGCTGCTCTGTGTCGGCACAAAATATGAGCATTTCCATGCGGTCTGGGTCAAGAATGAGTGGTCAAGATTTTTGAAGCTTATGGCTAAGGATAAAACAAAGGTGCTTATTCCTTGCTATAAAGATATGGATGCATATGACTTGCCCGATGAATTCAGGGCGCTTCAGGCACAGGATATGGGCAAAATCGGCTTTATGCAGGATTTGGTCAGAGGTGTATCGAAGATTTTCAGTTCAACAGAACAGAGTACACCGAAACAAACCGTTACACAGGATGCGACACCGCAGACTAACTCGAATATCAAGCAGCTTATGATAAACGGGGATACGATGTATACGGGCGAAGTTTTTGCAGACGTACCTCACGGTAACGGCAGAGCAGAATACAAAAACGGTGACGTTTACGAGGGCGAATGGAACAGAGGTAAACGAAACGGCACCGGTAAGATATCATGGGCAAAAGGCGGCGAATTTGTCGGCGAATGGTATGAAGACAGAATAATCAGCGGCAACGGTGTTGTTTATACGGTTAAAGATAATTTCAGCTTTCGTTATGAGGGCGAGTACAGAGACGGCGAACGTAACGGATTCGGCAAATATGCATTTACCGATTCTGTTTATGAGGGTCAGTGGGTAAACGGCAAACGGCACGGTCAGGGAAAAACGGTTTGGAACGAAGGCGGTGAGTTTGTCGGCGAATACCGTGATGACAATAGATGGAACGGAAATGGTGTTGTTTATACGGTTAAAGATGGTTTCCGCTTTCGTTATGAGGGAGAGTACAGAAATGGCGAACGCAACGGATTCGGCAAATTTGCATTTACCGATTCTGTTTATGAGGGTCAGTGGGTAAACGGCAAACGGCACGGTCAGGGAAAAACGGTTTGGAACGAAGGCGGTGTGTTTGTTGGTGAATACCGTGATAATAGTATATGGAACGGCAACGGTGTTGTCTATACCGTCAAAAATAATTTCAGACTCCGTTATGAAGGAGAATATAAAAACGGTAAACGCAACGGATTCGGCAAGATCATCTATGAAGATTCCGTTTACGAAGGACAGTGGAAAGATAACGTCGAACACGGTCAGGGCAAACTTTTGTGGAATAACGGCAACACCTTTGTGGGCGAATTCAGTGGCGGTGAGCCATGGAACGGCACAGGCAAATTTGTTTATAATGACTCCGTTTACGAAGGCGGTTGGAAAAACGGCAAAGAACACGGTCAGGGCAAATTGACCTGGAACAGTGGCGGTGAAATCGCAGGTGAATTTCTAAACGGTGAAATCTGGAACGGCAAGGGAGTCTGCCGCTATACAAACGGCTGTTATTATGACGGTGAGATTCGCAACGGATTACAAAACGGCTACGGTAGATATAAATATGAAGACTCTGTTTACGAGGGTCAATGGATAAACGGTCAGGAAAACGGCAAAGGAAAACTGTCGTGGAATGACGGTGGTGAATTTTCAGGCGAATTCCGTGACGGCGAACCATGGAACGGAAGCGGCATATATTATTTCGGTCAGGAACGCTATGAAGGCGAAATCAAAAACGGAAAACGTGCTTCAAGATTCTTTGGATTTAAACGTTTTTAGTTACCGATAAAATCATAATTACGTGAAGCGTTTTTTCGTGTGTATTATATAATCAGTAATTATGCGGCGGTAATCCGGATTTTCAACCTAAACGGTGTATAGAATATGTTTTGAAACGAGGAGAAGGAATTATGGCTATCTTTAAATGCAAAATGTGCGGCGGCGCACTCGAAATAGGCGGCAATCAGTCCGTATGCACTTGTGAATATTGCGGCACAACACAGACCTTGCCCAGGCTCAACGATGACCGCAAGGCAAATCTTTATGACAGAGCAAACCACTTCCGACGTAATAACGAGTTTGACAAGGCTATGTCAATCTATGAAGGCATTCTGAACGAGGATAAAACCGATGCGGAAAGCTATTGGTCAATCGTACTTTGCAGATACGGCATTGAATACGTGGAAGACCCTGCATCACACAAGAGAATTCCCACGGTCAACCGTGCGCAGTTCACGTCTGTTCTTATGGATGAGGACTACAAATCAGCCATCGAATATGCCGACGAAACCCAGAAAGCGGTTTATGAGGCAGAAGCAAGAGCTATTGACGGCATACAGAAAGGGATTCTTGAAATTTCACGCAAGGAAGAGCCCTTTGACGTTTTCATCTGCTATAAGGAAACAGATGCAAACGGCAGAAGAACAACTGATTCCGTGGTTGCAACAGAGCTTTATCACGAGCTCACAAAAGAAGGCTTTAAGGTGTTCTTTGCAAGAATCACTCTCGAAGACAAGCTCGGCTCTGCCTATGAGCCCTACATATTTGCCGCTCTCAACAGTGCAAAGGTAATGGTTGTTCTCGGCACCAAGCCTGAGCACTTTAATGCCGTATGGGTCAGAAACGAGTGGTCAAGATACCTTGCACTCATCAAGGGCGGCGCAAACAAGACCCTCATTCCTGCTTACAAGGATATGGACCCCTATGACCTGCCCGAAGAATTTTCACACCTCCAGGCACAGGATATGACAAAACTCGGATTTATGCAGGATCTTGTCAGAGGTGTGCGCAAAATTGCAGGCGATAACCTCCAGACCACCGTTTCCCCTGTGGTAACGGCTGCAGGTGCCAGCGTTGATTCTCTTATCAAGCGTGCATTTATGTTTCTTGACGATAACGACTGGCAGAGCGCAAATGACTATTGCGAAAAGGTTCTGGATATTGAACCTGAAAACGCACAGGCATATTTCGCAAAGTTTATGGTGGAATCTCAGCTTGAAAATATTGATGCCGTTCTTAAATACGATAAGCCTGTTGATTCCAGAAACTTCCAGAAAGCCATGAGATATGCTGACGATGCATACAGGGCAGAGCTTCAGAAATATCTTAATGCAATCACCGCCAACGTCGGCAACGTATATAACAAAGCCTGTTACATTATGGGCAATAACGAATATCTGCAGGCAAGACAGCTCTTCTTGAGCATTCCCGGTTACGGTGATTCTGCGCAGAAAGCAGAGGAATGCGCAGCTTTGTACCGTGAAGCGGAAAATAACGAAATTTACCAGAGTGCCGTTCAGATGATGAGCTTTGAAAAGATTGACGTTCTTACCGAGGCGCAGAGACTGTTTATGTCAATTCCCGATTACAGGGACTGCAGAAACAAGGCATCTGAATGTGAACAGAAAATCAAAAAGGTTTTTGCAAAACAACAGAGAATTGAAAAAATCAACAAGGAAATTGCAATGAGAAACACTGCAATCAATATGACCAAGGGACGTGCAATCGGCCGCTCAATCAAAGCGGGTATTTTCGGCTCACCACTTGCTGTTTTTGGTCTTTATCTTTTGGTTTTGGGATTCAGCGGAGAATTCGGCGACGGCGGTTGGATTATATGCGGATTCTTCGGCTTGCTGCTTGTATTCTTATATGCTCTTTTCATTTATCTTCCTCACAAATCAATCCGCAAACGTAAAAAAGAAATAGCCAAGCTGGAAGAAGAGCTTGACACGCTTAAGTGATTTTGTTAAGACACATCTGCTGAATATAAATAATTATTGAAATTCATATAACCGAGAGGAGTAATTAATATGGCTAAGTTTGTAATCGAATGCCCCAATTGCGGCAATTACACAATGGCATCCAAATTCCTGCACCGTAAGGTAGACTGTGCTTGCGGTTACACCATTAACGTTGCAACGGACAGTGTGTCTGCAAAAAAATGCCCTCACTGCAACAATACGGTGGTTTATGACCAGTCAAAGGGTGAAAAAGCACGCTGCCCCGTGTGTAAAGAGCTTATCAATTCAACCGAAAGCATGCGCAATGCGGTTGATATTACCTGCCCTTCCTGCGCCTGCAATCTCACAGTTGACAAAGCTGCAGCGGAATACACCTGTCCTCTTTGCGAAACAACAATTGACGTTCAGAAAGAATATAACAAGCAGAAAGCCAAAAACGAAGGTCTTGTAAGCGTTATCAAGTATGAGGGCGGCAATGATGTTTTAGTCTGGAAGCATCCCATTGAAGATTTCAACCTCGGCTCACAGCTTATTGTTCACGAGTCACAGGAAGCTCTTTTCTTCCGTGACGGTCAGGCTCTTGACCTTTTCGGCGCAGGCCGCTACACTCTGCAGACACAGAATCTGCCCGTGCTCGAAAAGCTTTATACGCTTCCCACAAACAGCGATACGGTATTCCATTCAGAGGTTTATTTCATCAACCTCACAACCCAGATGGGTATCAAGTGGGGCACAGATTCAAAGGTAAGACTTTTTGACCCTGCATCAGGTCTTCACGTTGAAATCGGTGCCTGCGGTCAGTTTAATCTTCGTGTTCAGAATTCAAGAAAATTTATTCTTAAAGTTGTCGGCACAGCAAACGGATTCACACAGGGTGAATTCTTTGGTGATTTCAACTCAACGGGTCTCGATAAAAATAATTGGGATGAAGTCAAAGGAAAATCTTTCGGCATTAAATCAGCCGTTACACATTTCAGGGCTCTTATCATCTCAAAGGTAAAAACTTATCTCGCAAGAGCTATCAAGGATAACAACATAAATATCCTTGAGGTTGACAGCTACATAGACGAAATTTCCGCTTACCTCAAAGACAAAATCAACGAAGTGCTTGAAGAATACGGTCTTGTTATGCCCGAATTCTTTGTTACAACAATCGTTACACCCGATGACAATGCAGATTTCAAACGCCTTAAGGAGCAGTTTGCTCAAAGAACTCTCGGCATAAGAGAGCAGGAAATCAAGAAAGAAATTGCAGAAGCAGAGCGCGGCGCAAAGCTTGCCGAAGCACAGACAGATGCTCAGGTTAAAGTTGTTTCCGCACAGGGTGATGCAGAAAAAATCCGCATCGAGGCTATGGCTAAAGCCGATGCTTATAAGGCTCAGGCTATGGCGGAAGCTGCAGAAATGCAGGCGAAGGGCTACACCTATCAGCAGGAAACTGCACGTCAGGTTGGTCTTGAAGCAATGCAGAACGGCATCACAGGCGGCTCGGGCGGCGGTGCAGGCAGCGCATTCGGTGACCTTGCAAGCCTCGGCGTAACCCTTGGCGCAATGGGCGGCGTTATGAATATGACAAAGGATGCACTCAATCCCATTATGGGCGGCGGCTCTGAAATCGGCTCGGGTGTTATGAACGCGATGCCCGTAAACGGCAACTCGTGGAACTGCACCTGCGGCAAATTGAGCATCGAGGGCAATTTCTGCCCCAATTGCGGCTCAAAGAAACCTGAACCCGCAGCAACAACCTGGGACTGTGCCTGCGGCAAAACAGGTATTGACGGCAACTTCTGCTCCAACTGCGGCGCAAAGAAGCCCGAGGCTCCCTCAACGTGGGACTGTGCCTGCGGCAAAAAGAATATAGACGGCAATTTC
>JAZNBM010000151.1:0-33587 GCA_045587045.1 Acutalibacteraceae bacterium
ACAGACTTGAGCAGGTAAAGTCTGAAGTTGAAGCTTTAGGCGTTAAATGTATCGCTGTAAAATGTGATGTTGCTGATAATGACAGCATCAAAAATGCAGTAGCTGAAGTTGTTGCTGATTTCGGCAGAATAGATATTCTTGTAAACAACGCAGGTGTCGGCAGCGGTGCTCCTGCTGAGTCGCAGGATGACAGCCTTTGGGATTCAACAATCAGAATTAACCTCAGCGGTGTTTATTATGTAGCACGTGAAGTCGGTAAGGTAATGATTGAGCAGAATTACGGTAAGATTATCAACATTGGATCCATTCATTCTACAGTTGCAATGGCAGGCAGTCCCATCACAGCTTATTGTGCAAGTAAAGGTGGCGTTGAAATGCTTACAAAGGCTCTTGCGAACGAGTGGGCAAAATATAATATTACCGTAAATGCAATCGGACCTGCTTATTTTGAAAGTGAAATGACAGATATGGTTATCAATACCCCTGAATTTGGTATGGCTGTTAAGGCATATTGTCCTATGGGCAGACCCGGTAAGGCAGGTGAGCTTGACGGAGCACTCGTATATTTTGCTTCGGATGCTTCAAGCTACACAACCGGTCAGCTTCTTACTGTTGACGGCGGTTGGACCACAATCTAAATTATATTTTTTCTGTTCCCCATAGAAGTGATAGCTTCTGTGGGGTTTTTCTTATGTTTCATTTATAGTAAAGTATAACCGAAATCCAGTTTCGACAACGGAAAGCCGACGAAAACCGAATACTGTACGAAACAGAATGAGAGTTATTTGTTTTTTGGATTCAAACTCTGTATAAAAATAATCTTTTAAGTTTTAGCGGCAAAAATTCAGTGCATTCTTGTATCTATTGACTTTAACAATTCCATATTGTATGATTAAAACTAAACAAGATTTAAAAGGAAAAGTGATATATATGAAGAAAATATTGTATGTTTCAGATTATACATTGGATCGTTATAATTCAGTCAGGGATATTTTATATAATTTAATCACACTTGAGGATATGGAGTGTTATGAACATGTAATTGTTAAAGCAAACGGAAAAATGCATAATCCCATCAATAAACAATATTGTATGAACTTTAAAACATATTCAGCCGGAATTTCTAAAAAATCAGGTTATTTAAAATGTAAAGATTTCAATTTTATTGAAAAAATCAAGTTTTTATTTTATAAATTGCTTTTCTGTTTGTTTTCTGCAATTAAATTGGATAACAAGTTTAAAAAGTATGATAACTTTGCCTATATTAAATTGTTAATCAAAAAGGAGAAACCTGATCTTGTTGTTTTTCTTACATACAGTCCTTCATATATCTGTGCTGAATATTGTGTAAAGCATAAAATACCGTATATTTCAATCTTATACGATACATACATCGGACGTCCGAAAGTAAATAAAGAAACAGCTCTAAAAGCAGAAAAGTACGTTATAGATAATTCACAAGGGTACTTTGTTCCTGATTTTTTCTGCGATTTGTATTTTAAAACATATCAAAGCGACAGAATTTATAGCTTTAATCTTCCTTTATTGATACCACAAAAAGATGTAATTTCTGCTTATGAAAACAGTGCTCAAAAATATGATTTTACATATTTCGGACAAATTCAATCATTCAGAAACGGAGACACAGTCAAAAATTTGCTTAAAGAAATTGATTTAAAGGTTGACGTTTTCAGCACAGAAAAATATGAGAGTGACGAAACGTTTATAATTCATCCTGCTGTTACTAAAGATGATTTATATAAAATTGTAGCCGGAAGCAAGTTTTTGGTTGCTATTGATAACAGCTTTCCGTATCAGGATTATTTACCGTCAAAGGCTTATCTGTATGTATCTTTCACTAAACCGATTATTGCGTTTGGTGATAATGAAAAGTCTGCGTTAAGAGAATTTTTCAAAGACTATCCTTATTTTTATTATCAGAATATTAGTGACTCCACTGACGGATTGTTAAAGTTTTTGAAAAAAGATTTTTCAGAAGCATTAAATGTTGATTACTACGGGAAGTATACTCAGTATTTGCCTGAAAATGCATTCGTACCGTTAATTAAGCTTATAAATAATACATTAGACAATTAAAGCATTATTTAAATATTAAAGTGTTTCTGCTATACACCAACTATAACCCAAAAGCGACAGAAGATGGAGCATAAATACCTTATTATCGGCTTGACATTTTTGGTTTTGCGCAAGATTATATCAGATATATTGTTTCTTGAATGAATCTCTGTTTGATTGGGCAATTTAAGGCATAATCTTGTCTGAAAAGTATCTTTGAATTTAAATAAGTGCAATAGGAACTAAAATCCTGTTGCACTTTTTGTCTTATATTGTTGTTAATAAAAATTTGCAGTTGACATTTTAAATGGTTGCATTATAATTTTCTTAAAGAAATTAAGGAGGGGTTTTGTGCAATATGCTATTGAACTGTTTTTTGACAATGAATTGGAAGAAAAGCTTTATAATTTAGCCAAAAGAGTTGCTGATGAAAAACTCAGCACAAGATTTATGGAATGGAAAACCAGACCTCACATTACCTTGGCATGCTTTAATGATGTGGATGAAGAAAGATGTATTAAGAAGTTAAAGCTTTTTGCAAAAAATCATAAGCAAATGTCGGCTTATATCGGTTCACTCGGTATGTTCAATGATACCAAAGCAATTTTTGCTTCACCAATAATGACAGAAGAAATGTACAGCTTCCAAAGGGAATTGCATAAGTATATGAAGGGGTTTGACACAACCGGGTGGGAATGGTATCTGCCGAACAGATGGGTTCCGCATTGTACTTTAGCAATGACTCAGGATGATAAAGAAGAAGTTTTTTATAAGGCAAGTAATCTCTTGTTACGTGAGTTTGATTATTGGGCAGGCAAATTTGCTTCAATTGGATTAATCAGAATTACTTTCCCTGTTGAAGAAATATTTACTGTCGATTTAAAGAAATAATCTTTAAAACAGGTTGGGGAAATCAGGTTAAGAAAAATGAAAGTGCAAAAAATGGAGGTAATTATGAAACACTGCGGAACACAAAGACTGGAAACAGAAAGACTCATTTTAAGAAGATTTGTCAAAGAAGATTCAGAAGCTGTATATAATAATTGGGCAACTGACCCCGAAGTAACAAAATACTTAACATGGCAGGTTCACCCAAATGAAAAAGTGACCAAGCAGGCAATCAAGTCCTGGATGAAACAGTATTCTGACGATAAATATTATCATTGGGCAATTGTTTTAAAAGAAAACGGCGATGAACCGATTGGCGGTATTGACGTTGTACTTATCAACGAACAGGTTTCGATGGTGCATATCGGATACTGCATCGGCAGAAAGTGGTGGCACCAAGGTATTACGTCCGAAGCACTCAAGGCGATTATGGATTATTTATTTGACGTTGTTGATGTTAATCGCATTGAATCAAGACATGATACAAGAAATCCCAACTCAGGTAAAGTGATGCAAAAATGTGGAATGAAATATGAGGGCACAATGCGAAGTGCTGATTGGAATAATCAGGGTATTTGTGACATAAGTTATTATGCTTTGTTGAAATCAGAGCGATAAAATCTGTTAATTTAATTTGAATCTATTCGGTGCAACGGGATTTCTGTCCTGTTGCACTTTTCTTTTTGACAAACATTCTATATTATAATAAATTTGAGATATGAAAATTAAAAGTAACATCGCTAAAACAGTTGTTTTTATTTTGGACAGGTGCTATAATTTATCAATATAAATGATTAATATTGTTAGTTTAATTTGGTTTTTCAATCGGATGCTTTTAGTGAGAAAATTCGGCTTCGGGATACAGTGTTTATTATGATTAACGGGAGTGGTTATGTGAAGTTTAAAAAAATATGTGCTTTAATGCTTTGTGTTACTATGGTATTTACCGGCGTTACATATTCATATGGCGACAACAGAAAGAATACCGGAACACCTTCAGTTATAAACATGTTTGAAGAGTTTACCGGTGTTTTAATAAATCTGTTTGCAAAATATCGTAATAATCTTACAAACTACAGTGAATCAAACACAACACTGCCTGAGGTCAGCAACCCTTCGTGGATTGAATATAGCGGTGAAGCAATTGAGAATCCCGAGCAGATACTGACAGCAGAAACATGGATATTAAATGAAATTGCCTTTGAAAGCGATAAAACTTATGCTGATTCGTTCAACGATGTTGACGTTGAGTTGCATCTCTGGGGCAACGGCAGGCTGTATAAGATTCCTGCATTCTGGGACGGCGGAAATACGTGGAAAATCCGTTTCGTTTGTCCGTCAGCAGGTGTATGGTATTTTAAAACTGTTTGTACTGACAGCGAAAATATTTCACTCAATGGCAGAACAGGCAAGGTAAACTGCTCTGAATACAGCGGAGATCTTGATATTTACAAGTATGGATTTGTCACAACCAATGCAGGAAAAAAGTATTTTACTTATGATGACGGAACGCCGTTTTTCTATCTTGGCGACACACATTGGAGCCTTGGTGATGAAACAGTTGATATGGTTAAAACAATCTGCGAAAAGCGAGTTTCGCAGGGTTTCACCGTATATCAAAGCGAGCCTATCGGAGCTAAGTTCGATTTCACAAACGGCATAACTGAAGATGATATGGCAGGTCTTGCGGATTATGACGAAAAGTTCCGCATCATTGCCGAAAACGGTCTTGTTCACGCTAATGCACAGTTCTTCTTCTCCTATTTTATTGAACCTCTGATTTCAAACAACGGCGGTTTCAACGGTGATGAGCTGTCCGATTCAGCAAAAGCCTACCTTGAAAAAGCCTGTCGTTACTGGGTTGCAAGATACGGCGCATATCCCGTTATCTGGACTCTCGGTCAGGAGGTTGACAACGATTTCTATTGGAGCGAAACAAATCATCCCGAATGGGGGTTGAAAAACAACCCTTACAAGCTTGTTGCGGAATATATAGCAAAATATGATGCTTACGACCATCCGTTATCACCGCATCAGGAGAATACCGGTGAAACCGTTGCTTACGGCAACGGAAAAGGAGCAAGCGACAAATGCAGGATTTATTACAAAGATGCCTACCCCTCTTGCTTCAGAGATGTCAAAGCACATAATTTCTATGCTGCACAATGGCATCCCACCAAAACGGAACAAATTAATTTTAACATAGGTAAAGATTATTGGTACAATTCGCAGGGCAAACCCGTCGTCAATTACGAGGGACAGTATTGTTATCTCTGGACAAAGAATTTCGGCTCACGAATGCAGGGTTGGGTTGCTTATCTCAACGGAATGTACGGCTACGGATGGGGCGGTCACGATACATGGAGCTATCTTAACATCTATGACGAAGAAAACGACAGCTCCGACGGCGTTGACATAATAACAAGCGAAGAAAAAATCAGCGCAACCTGGCAGGATGCACTTGAATATGAGAGCTCATATCAGGTTGGATATATGCGTGAGTTTTTTGAGAAAATGGAATGGTATAACCTCATTCCGAGATTTAATAACAGAGCCTATTTTGTTCCCGCAACCAATGTTTATTATTCATACGCAAGCAACGAAGGCAACACGGAAATCGTTGTTTATTTCTATTCATTCACCGATGAATCTGTTGCTCAAAATGCCAATACAAAATTTTACGGCGGCATAAAAACAGGCACGGTCGGCTCTCTGATACCAAACGGAAAATATACTTATCAATGGTTTGACCCGATAAGCGGCGAATACTCCGAAGAATGTGAATTCACCGCAACAAAATACGGTACTTTTTATATCGGTGACAAACCGCAGGCAACCGATATGGTTCTGCATATCAGGGCAGTTGCTTAAAATAAAATTTATATAGGTAGTGAGATTATGTCAACAAAACTCTGGTACGATGAATTTGTAAATGATTGGATGTGGGCGTTACCTTTGGGCAACGGCAGAATAGGTGCCATGCAATACGGTAATCCCCACTGTGAACAGATTGAAATTAATGAAGAATCCCTTTGGAGCGGCAGACAGATTAAAGAGAAATATCATGCTTCACCCGAAGCTCTTAATGAAATTCGCCGTCTTGTTAGAGAGGAAAAATTGAAGGAAGCGGCTCAGCTTGCGCGCGAAACGTTTTTATCTGACCCTCCGGTTGTGCGTTCATATGAAAGCTTTGGTGAGATTTTTATTGATTTCTTTGATAAATCTCCCGTTTCAAATTATCGCAAAGAACTTGAATTGAGCGAAGCGGTTGCCCGTATTTTCTGGACAAAAAGCAAGATTAATTATAAGAGCGAATGCTTTATCAGTGAGGATTATGACGGCTTTGTTTATAAAGTTGAAACTGACGGCAAACCTTTTTCTTGTAATGTCAGAATCAAAAGAAAACAGGATGCTTACAGCTCCTGTGTAAATACGGACACAATTATTATGAACGGCAGAGTTACTTACAGCACTCACCATTATTACGGTGAAGGCGGTGAGGGAATGTCTTTCGGTGCAAAACTCAAGGTTAAAACAGACGGTGAATTAACTTCCGATCACAGCACAATAACCGTTACTGACGCAACTTTCGTTATTGTGTATTCGGCTTTTGAAACGAATTACGACGTCAACAAGTATGATATTGATGAAACTGTTGATTTCAAAAGTAAGTTGAATGATACTGTTGAAAGGCTTATAAACGCTGATTATGAAGAAATAAAAGAGAAACATATTCTCACTCACCAAAAGTGGTTTGGTAACGTTCAGCTTGAGCTTGAAGAAACCGAAATCAGCAAACTTCCCACAAACCAAAGAATAAAAGAGGTCAGATGGGATGAATACGATCCTGATTTGTATTCTCTTTATTTCAATTTCGGCAGATACCTGCTGATTGATAGTTCAGGTAAAAATGCAAGGCTTCCTGCTAACCTTCAGGGTATTTGGTGCCACGATTTCAATCCGCCATGGGGAAGTGATTTCCATACAAACATAAATCTGCAGATGAATTATTGGCCCAGTGAAAGCGCTAATCTTTCTGCGACATCCGCTCCATTTATCAATTTTATGAAAATGATCAGCAATTTCGGTGCTGAAACCGCAAAAGAGCTTTTCGGCGCCAGAGGCTGGGTTGTAAACCACACAACAGATGCATTCGGCAGAACCGGTGTGCACGACAGTGTCGACTGCGGATTTTTCCCGATGGCAGGTCCTTGGCTTTGCCTTAATCTCTGGGAGCATTATGAATATACAAACAGCAAGGAGTATCTAGAAGAGATTTATCCTATTATTAAAGGTTCCTGCGAGTTTGTTCAGGACTATCTGACAGAAAATGAAAAAGGTCAGCTTATAACTTCGCCTTCAAATTCTCCTGAAAACGAGTTTTATTATATTGATGCCGACGGCAACAGGCAGGAGAGTATGTTCACCGAGGGTGCAACGATAGATTTTCAGATTATTTATGCCCTTTTCACCCGTACAATCCACGCCTGCAAAGTTCTCGGAAAAGATAAAGAGTTTGCCGATTCACTTAGTGACGTTCTTAATAAACTTCCGCCTATGGAAATAAGTGAACGTTACGGAACAATACGCGAATGGATTAATGATTATGAAGAGACTGAGCCCGGTCACCGCCATATTTCGCACCTTTTCGGTCTTTATCCCGGTGATCAGATAAACGAAAGCGACCCTGAAATATATGAGGCTGCAAAAAGAACCATTGCCCGCAGAATTGAAAACGGCGGCGGTTCGACGGGTTGGTCAAGAGCCTGGACAATCTGTTTTTATACGCGTCTTAAAGACAGTGAAAATGCACTCAAGCATCTTAAGTATTTACTTGAAAAGTGTACTGCAAATAACCTTTTTGACATTCATCCTCCGTTCCAGATTGACGGTAATTTCGGCGGTGCGGCAGCTATTGCGGAAATGCTTTTGCAGAGTCACCTCGGTGCTCCTGACAGCAGAATTACGGAGTTATTGCCTGCTTTGCCGAATGAATGGAAAAAAGGCTCTGTTAAGGGCATAAGAGCAAGAGGTAATCTGACTTTTGATATTTCCTGGGAAAACTCTGTTCTTAAAAATGCAATAGTAACAGCTGAAGATAACTGCGTTATGAGAATTCAAATGAATGAAAAAACAAAGAACCTTAAAGTCAATAAGCCTTATACAGTTGCAGATAACTGTCTTGTAGCTGAACTTTCTGCAGGGGAAACAGCAGAACTTACTAATTGAATATTAATGCATAAGTTTTAATAAAATTATTCAAGTTTGATATTGTTAAATGATAGAAATAGTGATAGAATTAATTCATTATTTGATAACGGAGGTTACTTGTTATGGATAAGAAACTCAGAATTGGTGTGTTTGGTGCAAGAAGAGGCTGCGGCATTTCACAAGGTCTTACACTCACCGATAAGGCTTATATCAGCGCAGTTTGCGATTATGATGAAAGTACATACGATAACATAAAGAGATTTTGCTGCGAAGAAACAAAATTCTATAAAGACTTTGACGAATTCATTGACAGCGGTCTGGATGCGGTTGTTCTTACAAACTATTTCCATCAGCACGCAAAATTTGCGGTTATTGCTCTTGAAAAGGGTATTCACGTTTTAAGCGAAACAATGCCTGCCGTAACAATGGCTGACTGTGTTGCTATCTGCCGTGCATCAGAAAAGAGCGGTGCAATTTATATGCTTGCAGAAAACTATGCTTATTTTGCGGTTATAAGCAAGCTTACCGAAATTTATCAGCAGGGCACACTCGGCGAGGCACTTTATTGCGAGGGCGAATATGTCCACCCTATGAGCCATGAAGAGTACGTTCATTATACACCCACAACAACTCACTGGCGTGCACTTATGCCTTCAGGCTTTTATCTTAGCCATTCATTTGCACCGCTTATGAGAGTTACAAACGATATTCCCGTATCCGTTAATGCGAGAAGCATATATACTGACGGTATGCGTCAGGAACGTGAAGGCGAACCCATCAAAGACGTTGCTTCAATTATGCTTTGCACAATGAGCAGGGGAGCGGTTGCAAGAATCACAGGCTGGGCGAAATTCGGCGGTCACGGAAACTGGTACCGTTTTGCCTGTGCAAAGGGCAGTGCCGAAACTGTCAGAGGTGACGAAGGCAAAATCCGCATTCTTTATAATGATTGGGAAATTCCCGAAGGTGCCGAAAAAGAAAAAGTTTCAACAGTCGGCTTTCCTTTTGATAAAGATAAGGCAAGTCAGTGCGGCCATTCGGGCGGCGACTATTACGTATCAAAAGAATTTGTTACCTGCATTCTGGAAGGCAAGCAGCCTTATTTCAATGCATACAGATCCTGTGCGATGAGTGCTGTTGCCATTCTCGGCTGGAGAAGCAGCCTTCATAACGGCGCTGAATATAAGATTCCCGATTTCTCCAACGAAGAAGAAAGAAAGCTTTACGAAAACGATAATCTTTCACCCTTCCCCGATGAAAACGGTGTTGCAAACTATCCCTGTACAAAATATGACGCAGACAAATTTGATATCTGATTTTGCAATATAATTAGTGCAACGGGATAACTTCCTGTTGCACTTTTTGTTATGATTGATTAGATTTGTTGAAAATATCTACTGAATATGTTAAAATAATGAAATATCAGTATACTTTCCTTTTGATATATTTGGAGGTTGTTATGCAGGTTTTACAGATTATTATTTCATATCTTGCCATAGCGGCGGCTTTTCTTTCTTCAATTTTTTCTTGGGGTGATGCGGCATTGGTACCTTTTTCAAATTATTACAAAATTCCCGATACTATTCCCGAATACTCTGCGATTTCAACCGAAGCGAAAACCGATTGGACTGCAAAATGGATATGGGATAAAGATAATCTTACAAAGAAAAACGTCTGGATGTGCTTTAATAAAAAAGTTACGCTTGATAACGTTCCCGAAGAGTTGATTGCTCACATCTCAGCCGATTCAAAATACTGGCTTTATATTAACGGTGAGAACGTTGTTTTTGAAGGAAGCGTTAAACGCGGACCCGATAAGAACAGCGGCTATTATGACAGCGTTAATATTGCTCCTTATCTTAAAAAAGGAGAAAATGTAATTTGTGCCTTGGTATGGTATTGGGATAATGAAACAAGCTATTCTTACAGCGGCAGCGGTCAGGGCGGCTTTATTTTTGAAGCGATTAGCGGAGACCTTTCGATTGTTTCTGATAACAGCTGGAAGTGCAGGAGAAACAGCGCCTATGTTGACAGTCCTCTTTATCCGCCTAATTACAGAATTCCCGAATATAGCATTTATTATGATGCAAGGAAAGAACTCGGAAATTGGCTGAACGTAGCATATGATGATTCGTCGTGGGAAAACGCAACTGAATACGGCATTGGCGGTGAGGGTGTTTACGGTAAGCTTTGTCCGAGGGGAATTCCGTTCCTTAAGGATTACGGTCTTAAGGATTATGAAAATTCAAAAAACTATGAAAACTATACCGTCAGAAAACTCGGTGGCGAAAAAATTACTGTGGATATTCCCTATAACGCACAGCTGACTCCTTATCTTAAAGTTATTGCCCCTGCAGGTAAAAAGATACGTATTACAACTGAAAATACTTTAATCGGTGCGGTTTCAACAACATATATCACCAAAGGCGGCGAGCAAGAGTTTGAATCATTAGGCTGGTTTAACGGTGAACACATTACTTATAACATACCTAAAGGTGTTACGGTTGTTTCTCTTAAATACCGTGAAACCGGATACAACAGCGCTTTCAGCGGAGACTTTAAATGCGACGATGAATTTATGAATTCACTCTGGCAAAAGTCTTTGAGAACACTTTACGTTACAATGCGTGACAATTTTATGGATTGTCCCGACAGAGAGAGAGCACAGTGGTGGGGCGACGTCACTAGCGAAATGATTATGACAATGTACTCAATGGACAGCAACTCCTATTTGCTTTATCAAAAGGGTGTTGAAGCAATGCTCTCACACGTTGATGAGTCAAACGTTCTTCAGACCGTTGTGCCGATAAACGGCGATTACTTTGAGCTTCCTGTTCAGCAGCTAGCGGGAATTGTAGGTTTTATGACTTATTATGAATACACGGGCGATGTGGCTTTTCTTGGAAAAGTTTACGATGCTTCCGTTAATTATCTGAAGCTTTGGGAAATCGGAGATAACAATCTTGTTGTTCACCGTGGCGGCTCGTGGGATTGGGCTGACTGGGGTTCGAAAGCTGATATGACTGCTATTGAAAATGCGTGGGTTTATTATGTGCTTTCGGCAACAGAGCAAATGGCGGATATACTTGGGAAGAATGAGGATAATGCATTCTTTGCAGAAAGAAAAGCCGCTATTAAAAAGGGTTATGAATCGCTGTGGACCAATGAAGGCTATAAAAGCAAAGACGTTGCAAAGCCCGATGACAGGGCAAATGCTCTTGCGGTTTTGTCAGGTCTTGCAGATTCTGAAAAGTATAAAACGATTACAAACGTTCTTAAAAGCACTAAAAATTCCAGCCCATATATGGAGTATTACGTTCTTGAGGCACTTTGCAAAATGGGTGAATACGAAGCAGCGAATGAGAGAATCAAGGACAGATATAATGATATGATGAGTGAGGATTACTCTACTCTCTGGGAATTCTGGGATTCGTGGCGCGGCACAAAGAATCACGCATGGAGCGGCGGACCTCTTGTTATAATGAGTAAGCATTTTGCAGGCATCATTCCTCTTGAGGCAGGTTATGAAAAAATTAAAATTGAGCCTCAATATGATATGTATGACAATCTGAGCTGTACTGTTCCGAGTGTTAAGGGCTTGATAACCCTCAGTTATAAAAAGGTTTCTGATACTTATGAAGTTGATATTACTGTTCCGCAGGGGATAAAGACCGTTTTATACGTACCGAACGGAGCTTCTGTAAAAGTAAACAATGAAGTTTATTATTATAATGGAGAGTACGTGGTCAACGGAGTGACGGGTGACGTTGAGGTTGTGACAGTTAACTGAGCGGATATCAATTTAAACTTTTAGAATCGGAGTTGAAACGGTTGTGAAAAATAAGAGTTTTAAAAGTGAAATAATTATATTTGCCTTATGGACAGTTGCTTATTTTTCACTGGTAACTGTTGCCAATAAAATATCCGCTCTTATAGGTGTCAGCAGCAGTGCAAATGCCGTTGTTGAAACAGCCTTTATGATTGCTGTTATGGTGTTTATAAAAAAGAAGAATATGCTTTCATATTACGGTTTTAACAGTCTGAAAAAACTTAACTATAAAAAATTATTTTTTTAATTCCAATGTTGTTTCTTTCTGTTATCAATCTGCGGTACGGAATTCATATCAGGTTTCCGTGGTATGAGATTATTCTGATTACCGTTAAGGCGTTGGGTATCGGTTTTGCTGAAGAAATACTTTTCAGAAGCTTTTTATTTAAATCAATAATGAATAAAAATACAAAAGCTGCAGTTATAATTTCAAGCATTGCTTTCGGATTGATACACCTTACTAATTTGTTTACAGTCCAGCCGGTGTTTATGACACTTTCGCAGGTTGTTTATGCAACCGCACTTGGTTTTATGTTTACTGCTTTTCTTTACAGAACAAACAATATAATTCCGTGCATTATCTGCCACGGTTTAATTGACGCTTCGGCTACGTTTGCACCCGAAGGCTTATCTGTTGGTCAGCTGAGTGTTGGCTGGGTTTTAATCTCAATTCTGTCTTTGTCTTACGGAATATATCTTTGTGTAACAAAAAAGTCATTCGTTAAATCATAAAGAATTATTTTCCGATAATAAGTTTTTCACATTATTTGTGAGGTGATTATTTGAATTTATTAAAAGATAATGTGAATAAACTCTTTTTTAAATTCCTTGTTCCTGCCGTAAGCTCAGCTGTTGCCGTTGCTATATACAGTTTTGTTGATACAATTGTTATAGGTCAGGATATCGGACCAAACGGTACGGCTGCGTGCGCGGTGCTTTTGCCTGTTTTTACGCTTTCAAGCTTTATTGCTTTGCTTTGCGGTGTTGGCGGTTCGGTACTCATGAGTAAATCAAGAGGGGAAGGTAACAATGAAAAAGGTGATGCATATTTTACCGCATCGCTGTTGTTTATCGGAATAATAACCGCCATTGTTTGGGCAGCAGGTGTTATTTTTCAAAAGCCGCTTTACCGTTTGTGCGGTGCAGACGATGTACTTCTTCCATATGTATACGATTACGGCAAATGGATTTTTGCCGCATTTCCGTCATTTATTATGGTTACTTTCCTCGGCTCATTTATACGAACGGACGGGGCACCTAAATTCGTCATGATTGTGACACTGATAGGCGGCGTTATCAATATAATTGGCGATATTGTGTTGGTTTTTCCTCTTAAAATGGGTATGCAGGGTGCGGCTCTGGCTACAGTGAGCGGCTCCGTTATCCAGACCGTCATTCTTGTTGTTTATATTCTGCTCGGCAAAACTACTTTACATTTAGTTAAACCGCATCAATGGTTTTCTGCTGTTAAGAAAATAACCGTGATCGGCTTTGGTGCCGGTTTCACTCAGGTTGCACTTACAATTGTTTCTTTTATAGTTAATAATCAGATTATGAAGTACTCAGGCTCGGCGGCACTTGCGGTTTACGGTTTTTTGGGAACAATATCGGCGCTTTTGATGAGTGTATTTTCAGGAATCGGTCAAGCGGCGCAACCGATTGTTTCGGTCAATTTCGGCGCAGGTCAAAAAAATCGGTACGTCAGCACGGGCAAAACAGGCTTGATAACTGCTGTTGCTTTTGGCGTTTTAAGCTTTGGTATCTGTGCTTTGTTTCCGAAACAGATTATTTCGCTATTTATGCAATCCACGCCTGAAGTTGACCTTATAGCACCTTACATAATCTGTGTAAATGCGCTTTCTTTTTTGCCTCTTGCGGTAAGCACCTTTGTTATGGCATATCTTCAGTCGATAATTAAAGCAAACGGTGCTACTTTGATTACAGTTTTGCGAGGATTTATTTTACCCATTGTTTTGATTTACGTTTTTCCTCTTGTTTTTGGCGGAAACGGAATATGGTGGGCAATTGCAGTTTCCGAAGGACTCACTGCAGTTCTTGCTTTGATTCTGATAATCAGGGAATTATATAAAAAGGATAATTCATTAAACACTTAATTGCTTTTTAGGAGGGTAATATTGAAATAAGTGCAACGGGTTAATACCCTGATGCACTTTTTGTTTTATATCAATTTAATTTCTACGCTGAAATGTTAAAGTTTTGTTTATTGACATAAATTGCATATAGTTGATATAATTTAAAAAAGTTTCATTGCTTTATTAGTTTTAAATTATAACTTTTAGTGTGGTTGGTTATGAATAAGATTTACAAAACTGCATTGTTGAGCCTTGCAATAAACATAGCGTTCAGCGCTTACTATATTGTAGCGGGTTTTGTTACGCGCTCTTGGTGGATGCTTACCGTAGGCACATATTATGCTGCATTGAGTGTCATCAGGTTTACTTTGCTCCGAACAAAGAGAAAGAATGCCTTGTTTATCAAACGTTTTACGGGTATTTTATTGATTATGACCTCTTTACCGCTTGCCGGTACCGTTATTCTGGCATCATTCAGGGACTGGGGAACGGTTCACAATGAAATTGTGATGATAGCTATTGCTTTATATGCTTTCACCAAAATCACAATGGCTTCTGTCAATCTGGCAAAATCGAGACACAGCGCTTCCGTTAAAGTAAAAACATTAAGAAACATTTCCTTTGCTGACGGTTTCGTTTCAATTTTATCTTTGCAAAGGTCTATGCTTGTAACTTTTGACGGTATGCCTGAAAACCAGATAAGGATAATGAACATTGCAACAGGCTCTGTGGTGTGCGTAATTGTATTTCTGCTTGGTGTGAATCTTCTGATAAAAGTGAAAACCAAATCAACGATTAGCAAATAAAAATAAGTGCAACGGAACGTTAATCCTGTTGCACTTGTTTTTTTATAATTATTTGTATTTGCATTGTTTAAGACAGTTTTTGCAGGAGAGAGTTTTGTTTGATTCTTGAAAAAACCTGTACGGATATTTGCGATAATTATATTCCCAGACTATCATCATAATAAGTGAATAAATCAGTATTGCGGCATTCAGCACTGTTGCGGCTACCGACAGGTGAGGGGCAAAGATAAGTGCACTTGCAAATATTGCGTAATCCCAGCAATTGATTGTGCAGTTTTTGCAGCAATTGTTTTTATTGTGCAAAAACAAAACACTCAGCAGACAGATTTTTCTGGTGAATATTGAATTCAGCAAAAACATAAATGCTGCACCTGCAAGAAACAATTGCCACGTAAGTACGCCGAAATATTTAAGCAAACCGATAAAAATCAGATATGCAACCCAGAGAATAATAACACCGACTATACCTTTTCGTTTTCGGCTTATTTTGGTTTTTGACAATGCTGTGGGCTCATATTTACTCTTACGGTATTTGAAGTGGGCTGCATTATCGTATTTTACAAAAATAAATTCATATATAATCAGCCAGCCGAAAGAAACTGCGATGAATGTGATATAAATTATGTTTGCTGTTTCATGAGGTATCTTGTCATTGAAATTAAGAACAGTAAACAGAATCATAAAAAAACCGAAAAATGCTGTTTCAAGAGCAAACAGTATATTGTTTTTTGTTTTCTTTTTCATTGTTTCTCCTGTAAAATATATTGTTTTATATAGATAGTATCATATTATGATGATGAATTCAATCCTGATAGGTTTTATGTTTTGAAGGATGTATTATTGACAGCTGTTTACTTGCATTGACACAAATACTGTGTTGTGCTATAATTCTAAACAGGTTTAAAGATAAATTGTTGACGGAGTGATTGTTTTGAGTAATGATTTTAACATTTGGTTAGTTGAGAACGGCTTGCAAGAGGCTTTTACCACAAATGCAGGTGACGCACTTTACATTAATTTGGTTAAAAGATTCGGTGTTCTTAAAAAATCAGATAATTATAATGTTCAGTCATTTTATCTTGACGATATAGCAGAGTTCAGAACATATGACGATAAGAGATTAATTGCTGATTGGAGTTCTCTCGGTTCCTGGAAAACATATGAGAGAAGCACACGTTTTTCAACAAACAACGTTCATATGAAGATTTTTCTTAAAAACGGTCAGATTCTTAATATTCAGATTTTCGGAACAACTCAAGGAAAAATTGTCCGTGCAAGCAGTGATTATGTGAATCTGTATAATTACGCAATTTTGCTTTCACAGATAGTTTATAATTGTGCTAACAGAATCGGATATTAACAGAGATAACAACCGCCGGAGTACTCGATTTGTACTTCGGCGGTTGTTTTTATTTATCAAAATTACGTTTAATAAAGCTTTTGACGGCTGCATCATACTTTTCAGTGTCAGTTATACGTAGCATTGAGTGCTTACCGTGAGGAAACCAAACGATCTCTTTATTCTTTGAAGCGCATTTTTCAAAAAGCTTTTCAGCATATTCGGGAGTTGAATAATTATCCTCTTTGCTGTGAAGCATAAGCAGTGGCTTGTGCATTCTGTCGATTACTTCAAGAGGACCGGTTGTCATTGAATACCCCGTCTTTAATTTATACATATGGGTAAAGGTTTTATAAATCAAAGCAGTAGGAATTTTAAATTCAATCATATGATTTTTGAAGGAATCACCGAAATTGGCAAACAATCCGTCTGCAACCATGCCGACAATATAATCGGGGCACTCATCCGAAATCATTGCATATAAACTGCCTGCGGAACCAACGCATATACCGTGGAAAACAATCTGCTCAATGCCATGCTTATCGTGAATCATTTTAGCCCAGGCTATGGCATCCTCTGACTCTTTGTGTCCCAGAGTGATAACGTTGCCGTCACTTTCGCCGTGAGCCCTTGTATCAATTACAAGTACGTTGTATCCTGACTCTCTGTAAGGTTCGGCAAAATAATAGCTGTACTTAAGACTGTCTGTTCTGCCTGCAATTATTATAACAGCTTTCTTGTTACCAAAGTCAAAATATTCACCGTAGAGATTCAGACCGTCATTGACGATATGAACGTTGGATTTATATTCTTCGTATTTATCGTGCCAGGCGTAACCGATTTCATACATTCTTCCGTGCTGTTCATTAAGTATTTTCGGTACTCTGCCCCACTTGGCTGGCTTTGTTCGCTTAAAAACGTTTGAAAATGCGATGTATGAGCCGATATAGCCGAAGCAGAACCAGTTAATCAGAATAAATAAAAGTATGGCTCCGATTATTATTAAAACTTTTGTTAAAGTTGAGCTGAAAACAGAAACTTGAGCAGCAAGGAATATAAAAGACATATTGTAAGTCCTCTCACTATTTGATTATTCAAACGATATTGTAAGAGCGTTTGTGACGCTGTCTGTGGGAAGAGTGAATATTTCTACAAAGGGATGAGCCTTGTTGATATCTTCTTCTAATAAACCAATTTCTTCCTCAGTAACATTTTGCCCGTAAAAAAGAGAAATAACACAGTAATCATATTCTGCCAGTGTGTCGTTGACGGTTTGAGCGGCAACTTCACGCAGAGTATCGCCAATAAATAAAACTTCGGTATTTGTTGCAGCATAGTAGTTGTTCTTATTGATTGTTTTTCCTCCGTAAATCAGACCCTGTGAGGAACGCATAATTGAATAAGAATAAATGGAATCGATCGTCTGCTTGACGGATTCAACAACCGCTTCAATATCATCACAATCGAAATCAAGAATTGCAAGTGAAGAGTAGCAGTCAGTTACGCAGTCACAATTGATAACGGTTACCCTGCTGCTGTCAAAAAGATCTGCCGCTTGCTGAGCTGCGAGAATTGAATCGGGGTCATTGGGGAAGATTATTATGCTTTCTTCAGATGCCTTCTTATAAGCATCGATAAAATCTTCGGTTGACGGACAGCTATCGTTGAGCATAACAATATCTGCACCCATATCTATAAATGTATCTGCAAGATGTTTGTTGGGTGCTACGGCTATTGTTGTGTACGCAGAGCTTTCTGGATTTTCAGAGCAGATGAGCTTGGGTGTACGCTGTGTATGCTGAACAGACATATTCTCAATCTTGAGAGATAAGAATTCACCGTATTTATGACAGAATTCAAGAATCTGCTCGGGAGTATGCGTATGGATATGTACGCGGAGCTTGTCACAGTCATAGGAGGTAACAAGTGAATCACCGAGTGTGTTGAGTTTGGTTCTGAATTCTTCAATATCAAGCTCTTCCTTACAATCCTGAAGCTGAATAAGCAGCTCCGTACAATATCCGAATTCAAAACGGCTGCTTTTGTTATATATTGAAAAATCTATATAATTCGCTGTGGTTTCACTGTTGGTTGTTACTTCAACGGTTTCACCGTTGAGATATTTGCTGATGCCTTCAAAGAAACAAACAAGACCTGCACCGCCGCTGTCAACAACACCTGCTTTCTGTAGAACAGGAAGCATATCCGTTGTTTTGTCAAGCGCAGTTTTTGCATAAGCAAGAAATTTGGCTACAACTTCATCGATTGATTCAAACTTTGTTTTTTCTGATTCTATTGCCTGTGCAGCTTCTCTGATAACGGTGAGGATAGTTCCTTCAACGGGTTTTGCAACTGCGCCGTAAGCGAAAGATACACCATTTGAAATTGCTTCGCAGAAAAGCAGGGGATCAACTTCGTCAGCTGTCTGCAGCTGTTCACAAACACCTTTAAGGAACTGTGAAAAAATAACACCCGAATTACCTCTTGCACCAAAGATTACAGCATCGCCGAAAGCTTTGGCAACTGCAGGCAAGGATTCGTTTGAATCTTTAACTGAAGCAAGACCGTTTTTAACAGTCAGAACCATATTTGTGCCTGTATCACCGTCGGGAACGGGAAAAACATTAAGGTCATTGATAACATTAATGTTATTTTCAAGATATCTTGCACCGTTTTCTGCTATGTTTCTGAAACTGGAACTGTCAATGGTTTTTAACATTTAGATTCTCCTCAGCATTTTTCTAAGGCTGATTTCAAAAACTCGGTTTCTGCCTTTAAGTCTTCTGTAACGGGAGCGCCTAAGAAATTGACGCCTATCATACCGGGACCGATATTTGTGCCGCTTGCGCAGAAAACGTCACTGACAAAAACTTTCTTGGGTTTAAGCTCTTTTTCGATCATTTCTTTAAGGGTGTTTGCGTAATCTTCGCGGTTGCTGTGTGAAATGAGAACGTAATTATTCTCAATATCTTCAGCTACGATGCGGATATATTCGGTTGTTGCATTGAAAGCTTTTTTGATGCCCTTTGCTTTGCCGAGAACAGAAACGTAGCCGTCAACAGTGCAGTCACCCATGGGCTTAACGCCGGCAAAGCTTCCCATAATCGCTTTACCTTTGGAGATCCTGCCTCTTCTTGCAACAAACATAAGGTCATCGATGGGTCCCATCTGGTGAACACGGTTTTTGTTGTTTTCAAGCCAGTCAGCAATTTCATCGAGAGATTTGCCCTGCTTTTTCATCTCGAAAGCATATATAACGAGCAGACCGAGAGTGCCTGACATTCTGAGCGAGTCAATGCAAACGAGTTTGCAATCGGGATAAAGCTCTCTGACTCTTTCTGCAGCGCCGCAGACAACGTTGTATGTTGAACTGGGTTTTGAAGAAATTGAAATACTGAGAATGTCATAGCCGTCTTTTGCATATTTGCTGAATGTTTCAACGTATTCTTCGGGGCTTGCGGGGGCGGTGGTGACTTTCTTTTTCTTGTTTGAAAGAGTGCTGTAGAATTCTTCTCTGGAGATACTGCTCCAATCAAGAGTGGTCGGGAAGTCTCTGCCGTCGTCAAAATGAATATGACCGGGAATAAAATCAGACATATTAAAATGATTTCTTACTTCTTCTGATAAATCGCAAGTAGTGTCAACAATAATCTTAAATTCTTTCATAATATCATGTCCTTATTAAAATTATTTAAAAAATTTTATCATATATAATCAGAAAATGCAAGAACTTTCAACATTTAATGATACTTTTTTATGTTTATTTATAAAGCGCTTACATTTGTGTGGATTTTTAGAGCCAGCTGTGATATAATCTAAAAAAATGATTGTGAGGAACAGAATGAAAAAATTGGTGAATCCGCAGCTTATGCTTATATTTTCAATGGTAATATTCGGAACGATTCCGCTTTTTGTGCGTAATATTACCCTTTCATCGGCTGAAATTGCGTTTTATAGAGCTTTGCTTGCGGTGTTGCTTATCGGCTTATTCTTATTGTTTACAAAGCAAAGAATCCCGTTTTCTGAAGTAAAAAAAGAATTACCGTTGCTTGTACTTTCAGGTATTGCTGTCGGGGTTAATTGGATATTACTGTTTGAAGCTTATAAATATACAACCGTTTCTGTCGCGACCTTAAGTTATTACTTTGCACCTGTGATAGTGACTGTTGTGTGTCCGATTCTTTTTCGCGAAAAGCTCACTTTAAAACAAGTTTTATGTTTTGTTTTTTCAACTCTTGGTCTGATTATGATTACGGGCATCGGAAAAGTCGGCGGAGGAAAGGGTCTTATCGGTATTGCGCTGGGTCTCGGTGCTGCATTTTTCTATGCAACTGCTGTTATACTCAATAAATATCTGAAGAAAGTTGACGGCATACACAGAACATTTTTGCAGTTTGTTTCTGCGGCTGTTGTCCTTTTACCTTATGTCTTATTTACGACGGGAATTAATTTGCAGGAACTCAACGGTATCGGATGGGTAAATCTGTTGATTGTCGGATTTATTCATACGGGTGTTACATATTGTTTGTATTTCTCTTCACTGAAAGAATTATCGGGGCAGAAAGCTGCAATTCTGAGCTATATCGATCCGTTGGTTGCCGTACTAATATCTGTTACGGTTTTAGACGAAAAAATGACTCTTTTACAAGCTCTCGGCGGTGCAATGATACTTGGTTTCACAATGATTGACAGTATTAATTTTAAACGAAAACCTGGGCTTAAATAATATATAAAATTCATCAATTATTGCTATTTATAGTTATTTTCGTGTTGACAAAAATAATCAAGAGGTTTAAAATATATTTTGACAATATTAGTTATAAGGAGAGCGTACATATGGATCTTAAGAAGATTATTGACCAAAAAGACAAAGCTGCAAAGTATATGATTGACGAAATCACACACGTTATTAAAACTTGCGGCAAGAGAGACCCCGGTTCAGAGGGCGAAAAAAAGTCATGTGAATATATGGCAAAGGTTCTTAAAAAAGACTGTGGCTGTGAAGAAGTTAAAGTTGAGTCATATGAAGTAGCTCCCAGAGCTTTCTACGGCTGGATTTATTTCACAATCACATTTGTTCTCGCTGCGGTTGCTCTTTTCTTCTTTGCTCCCATAGTTTCAATTCCGCTTATTATCGCAGGCTTTGCAATTGTTCTCATTCAGTTCGGTGTTTATAAAAAGCTCCTTGATCCTCTTTTTAAGAAAAAGACAAGTCATAACGTAACTGCTATCAAAAAGTGCACAGGCGAAACCAAACGAAGGATTATTTTCAATGGTCACCCTGATGCTACATGGGAATGGCCCGTAAACTATGCTATGGGCGGCGTTGGATTCGAAGGTCACGCCATTATTGTTACTCTCGGTGCACTTTTTTATCTTATTCTTTCAGTTGTTTATATTGTTAAGACAAAATCTTTCTTCGGCATGCCTGACCTGAGCAACCCACTTATTAAGGTTGGCCTTGGCGGTCTTGTTTTTGTTCCCTTTATGATCGGTCTTTACTTTATGGTAAACTATCGCAGAGTTGTTGATGGCGCTAACGATAACCTCACAGGTTGCTACATTGGTATAGCCGTTCTCAAAGCTCTTAAGGACGAGGGCATTGAGCTTGAAAATACTGAAATCGGCGTTATTCTTACCGGTTCGGAAGAAATCGGTCTCAGAGGCTCAAAGGCATGGGTTGAAGCTCATAAGGGTGAATTCCAGGACGTTCCCACTTTTATTTATGCTTACGATACAATCAATGATCCCAAGTATCTTATGGCTAACTACCGTGACCTTAACGCTACTGTTAAATCAGATAAGGATTGCGCTGACCTCTTCTTTGAAGCGGCACAGGCTGTCGGCGTTCCCTGCAAAAAAGGTATGATTCCTCCTCTTGGCGGTGCTGTTGACGCTGCTGCTTTCTCACAGGGCGGTTTCAGAGCTGCAGGTGTTACAGGTCTTAACCATAAACTTGAAAGATATTATCACACACGCCTTGACTCATATGACAATATGAATGCTCAGGGTATTGCAAACTGCTTCGCTGCAAGCGTTAAGATGCTTGAGATGTTTGATGCGGGTGCAAAACAATAATGAAATTATTTTTCACAGCCGTCATTTTGACGGCTGTTTTCTTTTTCGGAATATAGTTGTAATATAGATTGAATTTCATAAAAGAATATGATATTATATAAACATAAAAGTTTGAGGAGGTCTGGATATGAAAATTAAAAACAAAAGTATATTGATGCGATCAGCTTCGGTTGTTCTTACTCTTGTTCTTGTGTTTTCTGTTTTCAGCACAGCGTTTGCGGCTTCAGATATGATATCGGAAGAAACGCAAAAAAAGTCTGTTGATATCGCTTATCAGATTGAAGAAGAAGGTATTGTTCTTCTTAAAAATGACGATAGTGTTTTACCGCTGAAGAATAAGAAGGTGAACGTTTTCGGTGCTGCTTCTTGCTCGATAGCCTTTGCAGGTGCTGCGGGTTCAGGTGCGGTGCGTTCATCTGATGCAATCGGATTTTACGATGCGCTTACGAATTCGGGCATTGGATATAACGAGGACCTATATAATATTTATGCCAACTTTACGGGTACTAAAGTTGATCTGGGTATTTTCTCATACGTTATAACTGTATTAAAACAGTTTTTTGGCGGCGGTCAGTCTGAAATGCCTGTTTCACGAATCAGCGACAAGCTTATGAAAGAAGCTGTCGATTATTCGCAGACGGCTGTTATAGTCATCGGCAGGGTGGGCACAGAAATGAAAGATTTAAGCGTTGAGAAGCTTAATCTGACTGATGATGAAGAGCAGATGATTGAAAAAGTCTGTGAAAACTTCAGCGATGTTATAGTTGTTTTTAATATTTCCAACATCATTGATATGTCCTGGCTTGAAGATTATGACAGTATCAAAGCGGCCATGATAATGTGGCTTCCGGGTGAAGTTGCAACAGATGTTGTCGGCAAGGTGTTTGCTGGTGAGGTTAATCCCTCCGGTAAGCTTGCAGACACTGTTTCATATGATATTGAAGATCATCCCGCATCCGAAAACTTTGGCAATTATATGTATAAAGGTGTTATGGGTATACCCAAATACTTTGTAAATTACTGCGAAGGCATTTATGTAGGTTACAGATATTTTGAAACTTTTGCACCCGAAAAGGTAATGTATCCTTTTGGCTACGGTCTTTCCTACACCGAGTTTGAATGGAACGTAAAATCGTTTGAGAGTAACGATAAGGAAATTACAGTTACGGTTGAAGTTACTAATGTCGGTGACGTAGCAGGCAAAGACGTTGTTCAGGTTTATTTCTCGGCTCCATATTATATAGGCGGCATTGAAAAAAGCGCAATTGAACTTGCCGCTTATGATAAAACCAAGGAACTCGCTCCCGGTGAAAGTCAGATTCTTGAGATAAAATTTGATGTTGAGGATATGGCTTCATATGATTCCGGGGTTGAAGAGGCGTGGGTGCTTGACAGCGGCGAATATAAAATTCACGTTTCACATGACGTAAGAAATCACGTAAAGTCCTTCAATTATAACGTAGCTGAAAAGGTTGTTTATAAAACCGATTCTGCATCAGGCAATCAAATCGGCAATCTTTTTGATTTTGCGGCAGGGGATCTGACTTATCTTTCAAGAGCTGACGCGAAGGGTACTTATCCCGCACCGCCGAGCAATTATTTTGCTCCTGATGAAGTTCTTAACAGTGATAAAAGACCTGATCCGACCAATGAGGGAGAAAAGCCGAAGACAGGCGTTAAATATAAAGACGGTGTTATTACTCTGCAGGACGTTGCAAAGGATGAATCCCTTTGGGATGCTTTCCTTGACCAGCTGACGGTTCAGGAAATGATAAATCTTATCACCGACTGTGGTTATGAAACAACGGCTATTGACAGACTTGGTATTCCCAATACTTCTGATAATGACGGTCCTTCCTGTATTAAAGGCAGCGGCGGATTGCTTTACAGCGATTGCGGACTTGCATTTCCCGTTGCAACGGCTCTTGCCTGCACTTGGAATGACGAACTTGCTGAAGAATTCGGCGAGGTAATCGGTGAAGAGGGTAATCAGCTGGGCACTCACGTATGGTATGCACCCGGTTGTAACCTTCATCGCAGTCCTCAGGGCGGAAGAAACAATGAATATTATTCAGAAGACCCGTTGCTTTCAGGTAAGATGTCTGCGGCTGTTATCCGCGGTGTTCAGTCAAAAGATATAGTTGTTACCGTAAAGCATTTTGCTGCAAATGAACAGGAAACCAACAGACAGTCAAACGGTCTTTATACCTGGGTTAATGAGCAGGCATTGCGTGAACTTTATTTTGAACCTTTTGAAATCTCGGTTAAAGAGGGTAAGGCTAAAGGCGTTATGTCGGCATATAACCGTATCGGTGCAAAGTGGTGCGGCGGCAGTAAGGCACTTATTACTGACCTTCTCAGAAATGAATGGGGCTTCGACGGCTTTGTTATTACCGATGCAAGTATAGACCTGACGGGTAACGGATACCTTGACCCTGTACTTGCCGTTTATGCAAGAAACAGCGGTATTCTTACAATGCTTTACGTAATTTCGGCACCGCAGACGATGATTGCTCTTTGCTTGGCTTATGCGAGAGACCCGATTGGCTTCGGTAACGCTATGCGCCTTTGTGTTTACGATATATGCAGAATGAAAATGGAAACCAAAGCTTTTAAAGATATGCAATAAAAATTGACCTCCTGTGGTTTTCACACCACAGGAGGTTATATTAATTATTTAACAAATTATTGAGTTCTTTAATTGTTTCCGCAGACGGCTCGGGAATTGAAGAAAAGGGGAATGTGATTCCGAGTTTTTCATATTTGACCTGACACATTTTTTTGAAAGGCAGAAGCTCTGTTTTGTCTATACAGCCGTATTTATTTATAACTTCGTTAAGTAAACCAATATTTTCCGGATTGTCGTTGAGTGTCGGAATTATTACCTGACGGAGTGTGACAGGGATTTGTTTATGGTTAAGATAATCTAGGAAATCAAGAACTTCGGAATATGAACAACCAACGAGCTCACGATATTGCTTTTCGTTGGTATACTTGATATCCAGTAAAACTCTGTCTGTTACGCTGAGAAGCTTTTTGATCGCTTCATTCATTATGCTTCCTGAGGTATCAAGGCAGGTATTTATATCTTCTTTTTTACAAAGCTGAAACAGCTCTGTTACGAATTCGGCCTGGAGCAGAGGTTCACCGCCCGAGACTGTAATGCCGCCCTGATTACCATAGTATTCTCTGTAACGTTTTGCTTTATCAACAACTTCCTGTGCAGTGAATTCCTTGCCGCTCGAGCAGTCCCAAGTGTCGGGATTGTGACAGCATCCGCAACGAAGATTGCATCCCTGCATAAAAACAACAAATCTTATGCCGGGGCCGTCAAGAGCACCGAGACTCTGAAATGAATTGATATAGCCTTTCATTATATTGCCTCGTGAAATGTTCTGCTGATAACCTCTCTCTGCTGCTCTCTTGAAAGCTTATTAAAGTTTACCGCATATCCTGATACGCGGATTGTGAGGTTGGGATAAGCTTCGGGGTTTTCGTAAGCTTTCATAAGAGTTTCACGGTTGAGAACGTTAACGTTAATGTGATGAGCGTTCTTTGCAAAATAACCGTCAAGAATTGAAACAAGATTTGTAACTCTTTCATCTTCATCTCTGCCAAGTGCTTCGGGTGTGATGGAGAATGTGTTTGATATACCGTCACGGCAGTCATCATAGCTGATTTTTGCAACGGAATTGAGAGATGCAAGAGCACCGTTTTCTTCTCTGTTGTGCATCGGGTTGGCACCGGGTGCAAAAGGAGCAAAAGCTTTTCTGCCATCGGGAGTTGCACCGGTGTTTTTGCCGTACATAACGTTTGATGTGATGGTAAGAACAGAAAGTGTATGGATAGCTTTTCTGTAAGCCGGTGTTTTGCGAAGCTCTGTGATAACTTTGTGGGTCATATCCTTTGCTAAAAGGTCTACACGGTCGTCATCATTGCCGTATTTGGGAAAATCACCCTTTGTAACAAAGTCAACAATATAGCCTGAATCATTTTTAACAGGTGCAACGTTTGCAAATTTGATTGCGCTGAGCGAGTCGGCAACAACCGAAAGTCCTGCAATACCGAAAGCCATAAAACGTTCTACACTTGTGTCGTGTAGAGCCATCTGGATTTTCTCGTATGCATATTTATCGTGCATATAATGAATGATGTTCATTGTGTTGACGTAGAGGTTGCTGAGCCATTTGATATAAATATCATAACGCTCCATAACCTCGTCAAAATCAAGCTTGTCTCCGTCAAGAACAGGCATCTGCGGACCGATATGGATACCGCTTGTGGTGTCGTAACCGCCGTTGATGGCAATGAGCAGGAGCTTTGCCAGATTGCAGCGTGCGCCGAAAAACTGCATCTGTTTGCCGATTTTCATTGCCGAAACGCAGCAGGCAATTGCATAGTCATCGCCGTAGATGGGGCGCATAACATCATCGTTTTCATATTGAATTGAATCTGTATCTGCTGAAACCTTTGCACAGAATTTCTTAAAGTTTTCTGGAAGTGAATTCGACCAAAGAATTGTAAGGTTTGGTTCGGGTGATGAGCCGAGGGTGTAAAGAGTGTTGAGAATACGGTAGCTGCTTTTTGTGACAAGAGTTCTGCCGTCTTCACCCATACCGCCGACCGCTTCGGTTATCCACATCGGATCGCCGCCGAAAAGTTCGTTATATTCTGGTGTGCGCAGATGACGGGCACAGCGGAGTTTCATAACAAAATCCTCAATAATTTCCTGAACGCCTTCCTCTGTAAGAGTACCGTCAGCAAGGTCACGTTCAAAATAAATATCAAAGAAAGTGCTTACTCTGCCAAGTGACATTGCGGCACCGTTCTGTTCTTTGATTGCTGCAAGATATGCAAAATAAGTCCACTGAACGGCTTCTTTTGCATTTGCGGCGGGTCCGCTGATATCATATCCGTACAAAGCCGCCATTTCTTTGAGATAGCCGAGGAAGGCTATCTGGCGGTAAAGCTCTTCGTCAAGGCGGATAGCTTCTGTATCGAAGAAACTGTTGGCTAGGGCTGATTTATCTTTTTTCTTTTCTTCGATAAGTTTATCTACACCGTAAAGAGCAACTCTGCGGTAGTCGCCAATGATTCTGCCTCTGCCGTATGCATCGGGCAGACCTGTGATAACGTGGCATTTTCTTGCCTGACGCATTTCGTCTGTATATGCTCTGAATACACCGTCATTGTGTGTAGTTCTGAATCGAAATTCCTCTTCGACCTTTCTGCCAAGCTTATAGCCGTAGGCTTCGCAGGCCTGCTTGACCATTCGCATACCGCCAAAGGGGTTTACGCCTCTTTTGAGAGGTCTGTTTGTCTGAAGACCGACAATGATTTCGTTATCTTTATCAATGTAGCCGGGGGAGTAACTTGTGAGCGAAGATACGGTTGCTGTATCAATATCAAGCACGCCGCCGAACTGTCTTTCCAGAGCAAAAAGTGATTGAAGTTTATTCATCATGCTTTTTGTTCTTTCGGTACTGGTGGCAAGGAAGTCGGAATCGCCATGGTATTCCGTATAGTTAAGCTGAATAAAGTTTCTAACGTTGATTTCGTTTTGCCATTCACCGGCAACAAAGCCTTTCCAATTTTCGTGCTTCATTTTGTATCCTCCTTAGCTTTACTGATTCGCCTGTAAAAAAAACAAAAAAGGGCAAATCAGTTTATCAAAACTGAATTGCCCAGACGGTCGGCATTATCGGTTTACATTCCCTTGCGGTTATCCGCAAAATCCGTCAGTCATGTAAACTGTGTTTTTATTATACATCTACATTTTGTGGTTGTCAATTTTAATTTAGGACAAAATTACATATATTTTGAAATATTTTTAGTTATTTCGCTGATTTAATTGATTAACTGAATTTTAAAAACTATACAATAAATAAAGTTATTGACTTGATTGTTAAAATATTCTATAATAAATTAGTTTGGTAAAATGTCTCTGTATATGGAGGTTTTTCAATGAAGAATTATGACGTAATTGTTATCGGTGCCGGTAACGGCGGTCTTGCTGCGGCGGCTAACTGTTCAAAAGCAGGTCTTTCAACTCTTTTGCTTGAAAAGCACAACATTCCGGGCGGTGCTGCTTCATCTTTTGTCAGGGGCAGATTTGAGTTTGATCCTTCTCTTCACGAACTTTGCGAAGTTGGTACTAACGGTGAAAAAGGTACTGTTGACCGTATTCTTGAAAATGTCGGTGTGAATATTGACTGGTGCGGACATCCCTCAACGTTCCGATTGATTGTTCCTGCAAAGGAAGGCGACACTGATACTTTTATTAATGAGAATGGTGTCTGCGTAGCAATTGATGCTCGTATGCCCAACGGTTACGATGCTTTTGCACGTAAGCTTGATGAACTTGTTCCCGGCTCATATGACAGCTGTATTCAGGCTTTTGACCTTGCGGTGCGTATGAACGCCTTGTTTGATGCAACTGAAGATCTTTCCTTGCTTCCGGGAACAATCAAGGTCTTGCCCGACGTTATGCGACTTGTTTCACATCCTCTTAAAGATTTGCTCAACACTCTGGGTATGCCCAAGAAAGCACAGGATATTTTCTGCACTTATTGGTCATATATGGGTGCACCCGCATCTTTATTTGACTCAATTTATCTTACTGTAATCGGCAGCTATGTTAAGTTCGGTTCAGTCATTCCCAGAAACAGAAGCCACGGTATAAGCCTTGCAATTGATAAAGCTATACGCGGTTTTGGCGGAGATATATGGTATAATTCAGAGGTTACAAAAGTCATAATTAAAGACGGCAAGCCAGCCGGCGTTGTTATAAACGGCGAAAAAGAGGTTTATTCAAAGTATATCATCTGCAACTCTGTTCCGAACGTTGTGTGGAATGAATTGTTTGACCTTAAAGATGTTCCGGAAAAGCAGATTAAGATGATTAATTCAAGAAAGATTTCCTGTTCTCTTACTACCGTTTATCTTGGTATTAACAGAACAAAAGAAGAGCTTGGAATTAAGGACTATTCTATATTTATTGCACCTGACGGAGATTCAGACAAGCAATATGAAGCGGCGCAGAATTTCTTTAACGGTTATTGTATCATCAACTGTATCAATAATATTGATCCTGATTGCTCACCTGAAGGCACATGTCAGCTTTTCCTCACAACTTTGACCTACGGTGACACAATGAAGGATATCAAACCGCAGGATTATAAGAAATTCAAAACAAAGGTTGCGCGCGATATGATCGAAACCTGCGAAAAGGCACTGAATATTTCAATTACTCCTTACATTGAGGAAATCGAAATCGCGTTGCCGCCAACCTTTGTGCGTTATCTTAACACACCTTTCGGAACACCTTACGGCTATATGCTTGAAAAATGGGACAGCATTCTTCCCAGAACAATTCAGGTTGCTATGGACCGTCCGTTTGAAAACTTTTTCTTCTGCGGCGCTTCACAGCAGAGAGGTGACGGTTACAGCAGTGCTTACTATACCGGTGAGCAGGCTGCAAAGGATATAATTACAATGGAAAAGAAGAAGGGAGGCAAATAATTATGGCAAGTAAAATTAAATCAATGAAAGCTTTGGATTTTGTTTCTCTGATGCTTGATAGGCAAAAAAGATTCAATGCGGCAGATGCTGAAATGCCTGTCGTAACTGACAGCGCTGCACTGCTTGCACGTGCTCTTCATCCTAAAAAGCAGTGCTTAAAGGTTTCGGCTGTTACCGATATGGCGGAGGACTGCAAGAGCTTCACTCTTGTGGCTGACCCTGATAGAGGTACAAATGAGCTTGCTTATTTTGGTGCAGGCAAATATCTGACTGTTTTTGTGAATATTGAGGGTATTCCTGTTACAAGAGCATATTCAATTTCATCTTCACCCAAAGAATCACTTGAGGGTAAATATGTTTTGACCGTTAAGCTTGTTGAAGGCGGTCTTGTTTCACGTTATTTGTTTGATAACTGGACTGTCGGTACTGAAGTTGAAGTTTCAGCACCTGCAGGTAATTTTGAATATCAGCCTCTTCGTGATGCACAGAACGTTATCTGTGTTGCCGGCGGCAGCGGTATCACTCCTTTTGTTTCAATGGCTAAAGCTATTGCTGACGGAGATGAAGATTTTTATATGACTCTTCTTTACGGCAGCCGTAATTACGACAATATCATTTTCCGTGATGAACTTGATGAAATCGCTGCAAGGTGCGATAAGATCAAAGTTGTTCACGTTTTGAGTGACGATAAAAAATTCAAAGGCAAGGGCGTAGAAAAAGGTTTTGTGACAGCTGAACTCATCAAAAAATACGCACCTGAAAACGAAGCTTTTTCTGTTTTCCTTTGCGGACCTCAGCAGATGTATGATTTTGTGGGCAAAGAACTTGAAAAGCTTCAGCTTGAAAAGAAATATATCCGTCACGAAATGTTTGGTGAATTCCATAATCCTCAGAATCAGGCGGATTATCCTGCAGGAATTCCTGAAACGGTTAAAATTACGGTAACAATTCAGGATAAAACTTATGAAATAAGCGGCAAATCAACAGACTCTGTTTTGCAGATTCTTGAGAAAAACGGTATTGCTGCTCCTGCTCGTTGCAGAAGCGGTGAATGCGGATTCTGTCATTCACATCTTCTTTCAGGTAAGGTTTATGTGCCTAAACATCTTGAAAAACGCAGAATGGCAGACTATGAATTCAATTGTATTCATCCTTGCTGTTCATTCCCTCTTACTGATCTCGTTATAAATGTTCCCGTTGCAAAATGATTCATTTTTTTAAGTGAGGTTATTATTATGACAAAAAAACGTTATTTCGCTGCAATAATATCTTTGCTGCTTGTTTTTACGACAATTTTCAGCACAACCGTTCCCGTTTATGCAGCAACAACCGTTGCTGATGTTGAAGAAGGTGAAACTGTTGAACAGGATATTACCGACAGAATGGTTGAAATTGCTCGTTCCAAAATCGGCTTTTATGAGGGTAATGAAAATGAATTCACTGAGTGGTATTACGGTTATCCTACCGATGCTTTCTGGTGCACAATATTTGTTTCTTGGTGCGGCGCTCAGGTTGGTGCAAGCGGAACTGCCATTCCTAAAAGATCAACCGTTGAAGGTATGCGTGTGTGGTACAAGATGAGAGGTCAGTATTATGACGCCACAAGCGATTACGTACCTTGCAGAGGCGATATCGTATTTATGAACACCGAAGTTGACGGCTCTGATGACGTTCATCACGTTGAAATTGTTACCGAGGACGGTTTCTTTGGCTCAAAGAGCAATCCTAAAGTAAAATGCATCGGCGGCAATACTTCAAACCTTAATTTCCAGGGTTCTGAATACGTTACAGAAAAAACAAGAAATATCAGAGGCTCACGAGCAACTATCGTTGGTTTTGCTCACCCCGATTACAGCAAGGCAGATACTCTGATCGGATTCTTCTATACTTTATTGGACACGGCTTCACCGTCATATTTTAAACTTATTATGTCAAAATTCATTTCTCTGATTCAGATGATTCAGACGCCTGATAAAGAAGAGCCTGCTCCCGAAGTTGCGGCATAATCGGGTACTGAAATGAAGAAAGTACTTTCATTATTACTTACTACGATTATTATGATTAACGGCAGTTTTATGGCTAATGCAGACTTTTATGCACCCACCTTAAATAAAGATGAATGGGATGCTCTTTATTCGGAGTTATGCGACTCAAATTTTCTGCCAACACTCAACGTCGGTGCAGATGAAACACAGGTCAGTCTTTGCTGGCACGCCGAAAAAGAAAAGGCGGTTGCACAGGTCAGACTTGCAGACAATGAACAGATGAATAATTTCAGGACTTTTGACGGTGTCGTTACGCCTGCTCAGGCAGAAACACAGGTTGTTTGCCGTGTTACTGTTACTGGTCTTGAAGAAAAATCCGTTTATTATTATCAGTGGCATACGGGCGAAGGCTGGAGTAAAGTATATAAATATGAAACGAAGTCATTTGGCGACCACAAAGCTATGATTGTCGGTGATATTCAGATAAGCGAAGTTTATGACGGCGACAGCACCAACCAGTCGCAGATGGGTCACTATTGGAATAATTTTCTTGCTGAAGCTCTCAATAAAAACCCCGACATAGCATATCTTGTTACTCCCGGTGACAACACTTCCACCGGCTCTACCGATGCTGAATGGCAGACGTTGCTTATGCCTGAAGCTCTCCGAAGCCTGCCTATGGCAATGGCAATAGGTAACCACGATAAAAAAGGTATAACGTACGATTATTATACTAATATGCCTAACGAGGATTACGGCAGATTCTTCAGCGGAATAGACCGTGATTTCTGGTACAGATACGGCGACGTTCTTTATCTTTTCTTTGACTCAACTTCGGGTAATGCGCCCGACCATATGCGTTTTGCAAAAAAGGCTGTTGAGCAGAATAAGGATGCAAAATGGAGAATCGGTGTTGTTCATCACGGTATCTACGGTGCAGGCGACGCAATCGGAGATATGGAAACCGAGATTTTGCTTAAAAATATTTTTGCACCTATATTTGAAGTGTATGACCTTGACCTTGTTATAACAGGACACACGCATTCACAGGGACGTTCCCATTTTATGAAAAGCGGCAAAATTAAAAGCGAAGCTCCGAGTGGCGGTACCTTTGTTAACCCCGAAGGCATAGTTTATCTTAATTCAAATTGCGTACGTAACGTCTATGATGATAATTTTGATGCCGAGCATCTGGCATATAAGCTCGTCGAGGATGAAGTTACAACTTATACGACGCTTGAATTTAAAGGTGACAAACTGATTCTTGAAACAAGAAGAGGGGATAACAGCGAGCTTCTTGACAGCAACACAATTGAAAAGACGGTTGAATTTAAAGATAAAACCGCAAACAAGTTTTTCAAAATGCTTCTCTATAAACCGATTGAATTGCTTGGTTTTATTTACACAATGATTGACAATCTTGTAAGGTCATTCAGCTGAATAAGCTGAAACAGAATTTAGGAGGTAATGCGATGGAAAAGCAACGTTCTCTTGAGAATGCACAATTTGAGCATCCTAACAGAATAGGCTTTAAAGACGGTCTCGGTTACGCTATGGGTGACGCCGGCAACCTTTTTATTCTTACTTATGTTTCGTCGTATTTGAAAGTTTTTTATACCGACGTTCTCAAGCTCGGCGAGTTGAGAATAACGGTTTTGTTCCTTATTGCAAGATTATGGGACGCAATCAATGACCCGCTCTGGGGCAGTCTTATTGCAAAAAAGAAGCCGACAAAAGACGGCAAATTCAGACCTTTTATCA
>JAZNBM010000152.1:0-25584 GCA_045587045.1 Acutalibacteraceae bacterium
GGGTGAGCACTTACCGCAGGATTCGTCGATTGTGAAATCAAGGAAGAACTTTGCAATGTCAACCATGCAGTTGTCTTCGTCCATAACGATAAGACCGCCTGAACCCATCATGCAGCCGATAGCTGTGAGGTTATCGTAGTCAATTTTTGTATCGATAAGGCTTGCAGGAATACAGCCGCCTGAGGGGCCGCCTGTCTGAGCTGCCTTGAACTTTTTGCCGTTGGGGATACCGCCGCCGATATCATAGATGATTTCGCGAAGGGTTGTGCCCATGGGGATTTCAACAAGACCTGTGTTTTCAATCTTGCCGCCGAGAGCGAATACCTTTGTGCCCTTTGATTTTTCTGTACCCATTGATGCGAACCAGTCAGCACCCTTGAGGATAATCTGGGGAATGTTTGCAAAGGTTTCAACGTTGTTTTCTGTTGTGGGCTTGCCGAAAAGACCCTTAACTGCGGGGTAGGGAGGTCTGGGTCTGGGTTCGCCTCTGTTACCTTCGATTGAGGTCATAAGAGCTGTTTCTTCACCGCAAACGAATGCGCCTGCGCCGAGACGGATGTGAAGATCAAAGTCAAAGCCTGAATCAAAGATGTTTTTGCCGAGAAGACCGTATTCCTTAGCCTGGTCAATAGCAAGCTGAAGGCGCTTAACAGCGATGGGGTATTCGGCACGAACATAAACGTAGCCTTCGGTTGCACCTGTTGCGTAACCGCAGATTGTCATAGCTTCGATAAGACAGTGGGGGTCACCTTCAAGAACAGAACGGTCCATAAATGCGCCGGGGTCGCCTTCGTCAGCGTTACAAACAACGTATTTCTGGTCAGCAGCGTTAGCGGCTGTGAAGCTCCACTTTCTGCCTGTGGGGAAGCCGCCGCCGCCTCTGCCTCTGAGGCCTGAATCGATAACTTCCTTGATAACGTCCTGAGGAGTCATCTCTGTGAGAACCTTACCGAGGGCTGCATAACCGTCCATTGCGATGTATTCGTCAATGTTTTCGGGGTCGATAAGACCGCAGTTACGAAGAGCAACTCTCTTCTGGGTCTTATAGAAGTTTGTGTCATTAAGTGAAACAGATTTGCCTGCTTCTTCAACGATGCTTTCGTCAACATCTTTGTAAACAAGTCTTTCAACAAGACGGCCCTTGAGAAGATGTTCGGAAACGATTTCAGCAACGTCTTTTTCTTCAACTCTGCTGTAGAATGTGCCTTCGGGGTAGATGATAACAACGGGACCGAGAGCGCAAAGACCGAAGCAACCGGTCTGAACGATTTTAACTTCTTCCTGAAGTCCGTTTTTCTCAAGCTCCTTCTCGAAGGTGGACATAAGTACCTTGCTGCCTGATGAAGTACAGCCGGTACCGCCGCAAATCAAAACATGAGAACGAATCATATTACTTTAACCTCCATTATGAGATAGCGTTGGTGATTGTGTATTCCGAAATGGGAGCGCCGCCCTTGAGATGCTTCTCAATAACTTCTGCAGCCTTTTCGGGGGTCATCTTAATGTAAGTAACCTTTTCTTTGCCTGCTTCGTAGACTTCAACAACGGGCTCAAACTGGCAAACGCCGATGCAGCCTGTCTGCGAAACCATAACCTTGTCTGCGAGACCTGCATTGCTTACGCCTTCAACGAATGCGTTAAGAACGGGTCTTGCGCCTGCTGCGATGCCGCAGGTAGCCATACCTACAACAACTCTGATGTCACCGCTGCCTTCACGAAGAACAACCTTGTCCTTCATTTTTTCTCTGATAGCAGCGAGTTCAGCCAATGATTTCATAATATCTATCCTCTCTATAAAATATTAAACTATTTCACTGAATCGTAGCCCTCGTTAAGATAGGCTTCAATCCATTTAATGACCTCGTAAGTGTCCAGCGGTACGTCGCCGAGAATTTCACGCAATTCACGGGTGTCAAGCTCAACCGTACCTTTTTCGAGCTGATGCTCAAAACGCCATTCGATATCGGGCGAGCCCTGAATTAGTGCCGTGACGGTTGAAACTATGTCACCCAACGGTGTGAAATCAAGGTGGTTTTTATAAAAAACCGCCGTAACGGTTGTTCCGCTGTCAGCAGGGTTGTCCTGCTCGCTGACTGATTGAATGCTTACCGAGCCGCCTGTTTGCTCCGCCGCCAGCTTTAAGAGCGGAATTCCCAGACCGACCTTGCGAGTGGTGCGTGTTGTGCAGAAGGGGTTGATAACGTTTTCAACCATCTCCTTGCTCATACCGCAGCCGTCATCCTCAATCACGAGAGTGAGGCAATCGACCGTTTCGGTAAGCTTTATAAGAATGTTCTTTGCTTTTGCTTTGACAGAATTCTGTGCAATGTCAAGAACATTCAGCGATAACTCTTTCATAAGCCTTTCAGCCTTTCAAAAAGTGCTTTGCGTATCTCTGCGTGGCTTTCGCCGCAATCAAGTTCAAACTTATTGAGTCTGCCGTTTATATCCCACAGATAGTGGGCATCTGACGAAACCACAAAGGGCTTTGATTTAAGCAAAGCAAACCTTGATTCATATTCCTGCCGTTTATCGCCGTCATGGTATTCGGTACAGGGAAAAAACGGAAATTCGGGAAAGATACCGAGCGTTGCAACTATACCGTTTGCTTCTCTGTCGATGTGAGCAGGGTAGCATATGCCGCCGCATTCTTCAACAAGAGCAGGTGCTTCGTCAACGGTAATAAGAGTTGCATTTGAAAGCAGATTTTCTTCAACGCCGATAACCTCGTCGTTCTCGTTCATTATCATCTGCTCGCCGAAAATATCGACTCTGTTTTTGAACGGGATGCGCTTTTCGCTTACAACAGCATCAAAACGCATTGCATCCTCAAGCCTTTCGAAAAGGCATACAAGGTGGATATCCTCCGCTGTGGTCAGCTCCATACCTGCAACGGGTACGATTCCGTTTGCTTCGGCTGTTTTGAAAAACGCAGGACAGTTGCGGCAGGTGTTGTGGTCGGTCAGAGCCATAATATCGAGCTTTGCAACCACGCCCATACCTGCAATGTTATTCGGTGTCATATCGTCATCGCCGCAGGGTGACAAACAGGAGTGAATATGAAGGTCATAATAATAATCTTTCATATCAGATTTTCTCAAAAAACGTTTTTGCCGCTTCGTATGCAGGCAGAGTGCAGGAGAGAACGTTGATTCCCTTTGCATTTGCCGTTTCGGTAACGGCAGTGTCAAGATTGACACCTTCTGCAAGAATGATGCAGGCAACGTCGGCAAGCGATGCAACAGCAACGATGTTGATATTGGACATAATGGTTATCCACGCATCGTCTGCCTTTGCTCTGCCCATAACCCAGCTTAGCAGGTCGCCGATATAAACACCGCAGATATCTCTTTCGCCGTCAGGCATTGCAACGGCAGAGAAGCCTTCAAGCGAGGCAAGGTCACTTACTTTCATTGCCGTTGTCCTCCTGATGTTTTCTGAGATATTTTTTAAACAGTTCTTTGTAAGCGATGATACAGTCGTTTCTGTCTGCGTGACCGAGCACGATATCCTCGGCAAAAGCTCTGCAGGTGGGAGCACCGCAGGAGCCGCAGTCGATTCCGGGCAGGGATTTGCGCACCTGCTGAATCTGCGCCATAAGCCTCATTGATTCGCCGATGTTATCGCTCAGTCTGTTGAGAGGCTGATATTTGGGATAATCGGTGAAAAAGCGTTGCTCGGGAATGTAATGCTCATTCTCGGGCTTGGCAAGTGAAACGGGCATATATCGTCTTAATGTGTGAAGTCTGTTTTTGGCAATGTAGGGGTTTTCAATGGTAAGTACGCCGCCCACGCAGCCACCGGGGCAGGCGTGGAGTTCAACAAAGTCGATAGGCGGAATGTTGCCGTCCTCAATCTGGTCGAGCACGGATATGACGTTGTTTATGCCGTCAGCCGCCAGAATTTTATCGTTGAGCAGTGCAGAGCCTTCACCGCCACATATTGCCCAGCTCAAACCGATTCTTCCTGCTTGGGTGGAAAGAGTAAGCGGTTTATCTCTGTTCATCACGTTAATAAGCAGGAAGTAAACCTCGCTCATTGAAACAACAAGGTCAACCTCGCTCTTATAACTGCCGAAGCCGTTTTTTGCATAGCTTGCTTTTGCAGGGCAAGGGGATATGAAGCAGATGCCGATATCCTCGCTCTTAAGCTCGGGGTGCGCCCTTAAGGTCATCTCTCTTGCCATTGAAGCCGCAACCTCCATCGGAGGAAGCAGAGGCATCAGGTTATCCTTGAGGAAAGGGAAACGCAGACCGATGAGTCTTGTTATAACGGGGCAAGCTGTGCTGATAACGGGCTTTTTTATACCCTCTGTCTGAAGATAGATTCTGGTGTAAGCCGAAACTATTTCAGCCGCCTTGGAAACTTCAAAAACGTCATCAAAGCCGATATCAAGAAGTCCTTGAAGCACGTAGTCGATATTGTCAAGGTTATCAAACTGTGCAAAGAGAGCGGGGGCAGGTAACGCGATTTTATATTTGTAGTTATTGATTTCGCTGAAAGTGTTGCAAACACTTTTCTTTGCGCTGTTGACGCAGTTGCGTATGCATTCACCGCAGTCAATGCAGCGCTCGGGGTCGATTTCTGCGCAACCGTTTCGCACTCGGATTGCCTCTGTGGGACAATGCTTCATACATGTTGTGCAGCCCGTGCATTTGCTCGGGTCAAGCGATACGGAATGGATATAGGTATTCATTGGATACTATTCCTTTCAATGACGGGCAATCAATAATTGACTTTCATCGTTATTGTTGTGCCCTCGCCGACAACCGAATCTATGTGCATATAGTCGGTGTATCTTTTCATATTGGGCAAGCCCATACCTGCGCCGAAGCCGAGTGTACGGATATTGTCGGGCGCGGTGGAGAAACCCTCCTGCATAGCCTGCTCAATGTTTGCAATACCGGGGCCGGTATCGGAAAGAATTATTTCGATGAAGCCGTCGTCAACCGTTACGTCTGCCGTGCCGCCGCCTGCGTGGATAACCATATTGATTTCGCCCTCATACATGGCGATGGATACCCGGCGGATGGTTTCGGGGTCAAAGCCGAGCTGGCGCAGATTCTTTTTGACCTGCACAGAAGCCTGACCTGCCGACGTAAAGTTTTCGCCGTCAACTTCGTAATGGAATGTTAAAGCTTCAGACATTGGCTACAGCCTTTCCTGTAAGACCGTTTGAATAAAGGATACCGCAGGCATCGTACATACGCATGGGCGTTGTCATAACGGCTATGCCGCATTCCTCTGCAAGCTCAAGCATCTCTTTTGAAGGCTGCTTTGATCTTACAAAAACGATGCAGAGCATATCCATCATTTCTGCGGTTCTTATAACCTGCGCATTGACAAGCCCCGTGAGGAGTACTGCCTGGTCTTTGACATAAGCCAGAACGTCACTCATCATATCCCTGCCGCAGGCTGAATGAACGTCTTTGCTCAGACTCTCGCTGCCGCAAAGCACCTGAGCGTCAAGCAAATCTTTGATTGTGCTGATTGTCATATTAACATCCCTCTGTAATTAGCAGTTTTTTAATTACTGATATTTTGCAAGAATAGCGGGAATTTCGTCGGGAGTAACTCTGCCGTAAACGTCTTCGTTGATTGTGAAAACGGGAGCAAGGCCGCAAGCGCCGATGCAGCGGCAAGCTTCAACGGAGAATTTGAGATCCTGTGTGCATGCACCGGGAGCAACGCCGAGAACTTCGCAGATCTTGTCAAGGATTTCCTGTGAGCCCTTAACGTAGCAAGCTGTACCGAGGCAAACCGAAACGTTATATTTGCCCTTGGGTGAAAGTGAGAACAGAGCATAGAAAGTTGCAACGCCGTAAACCTTTTCAAGCGGAACTTCCATACCTTCTGCGATCATCTTCTGAACTTCGATGGGCAGATAGCCGTAGATGTTCTGTGCCTCCTGCATAACGTGCATGAGCATGCTTCTGTCGCCCTTGCATTCTGCCATGACAGCTTTGAGCTGAGCTTCCTGCTCGGCAGTGCCTGCGAAGGGAATGTTACTGATTTTTTTAAGCATTTAGCCATTCCTCCTGAGATTTATTTTGATAGCTTAAAAACTTTTTCAATAATGCGGAATGTGTATAAATACCCACAATCCTGCATTCTAAAGTATTATAACATATAAATATAAAAAATGCTACATTTTTTTAATGGATTTTTGGGGTAAAAGCCAAAGAATTTTGTATATTTTTTCATTATCGCGGCGAAGCTCTGCTTTTGTTGACAATCAAGGGTGTTTTATGTTATATTTATTATGATTAAGAAGCAATAAAAGAGGTTTTAATTTTTTATGAAATCCAAACGCAGTTTTCCCATTGTTACCGTAACCAAAAAGGCGGAAGCGGCATTAAAAAACGGTCATCCCTGGGTCTACGATGCAGAGATAACCGAAACTTTCGGTGCAGCCGAAAACGGATGCCTTGTTGACGTGCTTTCGCAAAAGGGTTCATACCTCGGCACGGGTTTCCTGAGCCTTAACAGCAAAATCAGGGTAAGGGTTATATCTTCAAACGCAAACGAAAGCTTTTCCAACGCTTTTTGGGAGAGAAGAATCAAATATGCAATCGATTACCGCAAAACGGTTATGGGCGAAGACTTTGGTTGCTGCCGTCTTGTTTTCGGTGAAGCTGACGGTCTGCCCGGTCTGACGGTTGACAGATTCAGCGATATCATCGTGACACAGGTTTTGTCTTACGGTATGGATAAAATCAAAGACGTCATCTACGGTGCAATTGTCAAAACGCTCACGGATATGGGCGAAACTGTCAACGGTGTTTACGAGCGCAACGACGTTGCAATCAGAGCACTTGAGGGACTTGAAGAATACAAGGGCTGGTATGAGGGCATACCGCATCCCGATTCAACTGTGACTGCGATAACAGAAAACGGAATAAACTATAACGTGGATTTTGAAAACGGTCAGAAAACAGGCTTTTTCCTTGACCAGAAATATAACCGCCTTGCCGTTGCAAAAATTGCTAAGGGCAAGAGGGTGCTTGACTGCTTCACGCACACGGGCTCATTTGCTCTCAATGCCGCAAGGGGCGGTGCAGAAAGGGTTACGGCGGTTGATATTTCAAAAACCGCTGTTGAAATGGCGCAGACCAATGCAAAGCAAAACGGTCTTGACGGCACAATGGATTTTCTTGCCGCAGACGTTTTTGATTTGCTTCCCGAGCTTGAAAAACAGGGCGGTAAGCCTTATGATTTTATAATTCTTGACCCGCCGGCATTCACCAAAAGCCGCAAAACCGTTAAGAGTGCGGAGAGGGGATACAAGGAAATCAATTACAGGGCAATGAAGCTTCTGCCTCGCGGCGGATACCTTGCAACCTGCTCCTGCTCACACTTTATGCGAAACGATTTGTTTGTAAAAATGCTTCACGATGCTGCCGCCGATGCAGGCGTGCAGCTCAAACAGATTGAAGCACGTCAGCAAAGCTGCGACCATCCCGTTTTGTGGAATGTTCCCGAAACGGATTACCTTAAATTCTATATTTTTCAGGTGGTGTAAAATATGTCTTTTTATAAAAACTGGATGTCATATATTAAGGACAGCGCAAAAATCACACGCATAGCTATGCCGGGCTCACACAACTCCGCTACAATGGCAATGAATAAATTTGCCCGTTGTCAGGCAGGTACTCTTTATGAACAGTATTGCTACGGTCTGCGTATGTTTGACATCAGACTCAAGGCAAACAAAAAAGGCGAGCTTATTGTTGCTCACGGCGTTATGAACGGTGTTCCTGCAGAGCGTGCTTTTCTTGACCTGAAAAGAATAATTGACGAAACCAATGAGTTTATCGTTATCTGCCTGCGCACCTATATGAATCAGGGCATCGGTCCGATAACACTCAGCTATAACAGCAACAATGCCGAAACAAGCAGACTTATCAGAGCTTGCCTCAGCCCCGAAAAATATGCGCTCACCGACGTTGACGATATTGCAAACCTGACCCTCGGCGACATCAGAAAATCGGGCAAAAAATACGTGATTATCAACGAAAACGCAGAATATGATTACAGCGTGAAATGCCCGATGGAATATCCGTGGGCAAGTGACGTTTACGGTCAGAAGCCTGAAAAGTTTTCCAAAACAATTCTCAAATATTTTGACGAAATCAAGTCCGAAGGCTTTTTCGGTTTCCAGACCCAGATGACACCCAACCTCGGTACGGAAAACGGCTGGGCAAAGTGGCCTGCTGACCTTGATGAGATGATAAGACCCTATTTTTCGCAGATAATAAGCGACATTGTTGCAAACCCTGTGTGGCTTGAAAAGGTCAATATTATTGTGGGCGATTTTATGACAAAGGACAAGATGAAGACCAACGAAATTCTTTCGCTCAATCTGCTCAAGGGCATAGTTAAAGACGAGCATAAAGAAAAGTTTGCAACTGCAATCGGCAAATCTTAATAAAATATCTTATGACTGTTAAAACTCAATTCATACCCAATTAATATTTACATGGTATTCTCTGATTGTACCCGATGGGAGCCGCAACCCACGGTGTACAACGCAATACCCCTCCTCAATTCAACCCCATGCAGAAAAAGATGCTGCCGCAAGCATCTTTTTCTTGCGTTTAAGGGAACTTTTAAGAGATACCCAAAAATCAGAAAGAGAGAAGACTCGTGATGAATCTTCTCTCTTTTTTTGCGTAAGTTATGCATTCCTGCTGAATATTCTTTTTCGTAAAATGAAATAAAGCGAAAACTGAACCGCAAACGTTGCCACCCACGAAATCGGATATGCCCAATAGAGGAACATCAGCGTATGGTTCATCGGCAGAATTGCAAAAATCCAGAAAAGTCTGATTCCGCAGCCGCCAATCAGAGAAACTATCATGGGTTTAAACGATTCGCCCATACCCCTGAGCTGACCTGCCGCAACATCCATCAGCGAGCAGAAAACGTAAAACGGCATTATCATTGCCAGTCTTTCTGCGCCGATGGCAATTACCTCGGCATCCTTTGAGAAGAAGCTGACGATTTCGTTGCTGAAAATTCTGCCGGCAAAGCCCATAACAACACCTATAACGGTGGCGATTGCTAAGCAGTATCGGTAGATTTTGCCAACGTTTTCGTGCTTTTTTGCACCCATATTCTGTGAAGAAAATGTCATCGTCGTTTGCGAAATTGCGTTTGTGGCGGTGTAAATATAAGAATCAAAGTTTGAACCTGCGGCAATGCCTGCCATTGCAACCGAGCCGAAGGAATTGACCGTTGACTGAATAATAACGTTTGAGATTGAGAAAAGCGAATTCTGAATGCCTGCAGGCAGACCGATGCCGATAATCTTAAGAAGCTCTTTTTTGTTTATTTTAAGCTCTTTCAGATGCAGTTTGCACGCATTATTAAGTCTGAAAAGGTGAATGACGATGATGATTGCGGACAGATACTGCGAAACAATGGTTGCAATTGCAACGCCGCTGACACCCATATGGAATTTGATTACAAGGATAAGGTTTAACGCAACGTTCACAAGACCCGTTGATGCAAGAATGAAAAGAGGTCTTTTGGTATCGCCCGTGGCCCTGACTATTGCCGAGCCGAAGTTATAAACCATTGAGCCGGGGCAGCCTGCAAAATAGATTTTGAGATAGAGCGTTGCAAGGGGCAAAACGTCTTCGGGTGAGCCCATAAGCACAAGGATTTTGCCCGACATAAAGAAGCCGAAAATGCCGATGAAAACACCGCAGATTAAGCTCATAAGCATTGCAGTGTGGGTGCATTTGCGGATTTTATCATCGTCGCCTTCGCCGATGTGACGTGCAACCATAACGCCTGAACCCATTGACAAACCTATAAAAACGTTGAGAAGGAGATTGATAAGTGAGCCTGTTGAGCCAACCGCCGCCAAAGCCTCTTTGCCGGCGAAATTGCCCACAACAACCACGTCCGCCGTGTTATATGCAAGCTGCAGCAAGCCTGTGAGCACAAGCGGAATTGAAAAGATAAATATTTTTTTAAGAAACGGAGCGCTTGTCATATCAAGCGCATATTTTTTGTTCATTTTTTGATTTTCACTTCCGTTACAAGTCTGACGTTTTGCATAGATAATAAGTTTTTGTTATTAAAAGTATACCACATTCATAATGGGTGTCAATTGAGCGGATTGACAAAAAAGAGAGTGTCGCCGATACGTTTTTTCGGCAACACTCTTGATTTTTTGTTTATTTATTTTTTGACGTCTGCTTTTTGACGTACCAGCTGATGATTTTATCAACAAGTCCCTTTTTGCCCCCTTCGCTTTCGCCTGCGCCGGGTGCAACTGCGTCGCTGTCGGACAGGTCGATTTCCTCTGCGTTGAGCTTATAGGAATTGGCAAAAATATCAAGCACCTGTTTGCGTACCATTCCGCGCAGTGGAAGGTGAGCAACAAGACCGTAGGTAGCCGCCTGACCCTTGTCTGCAAGCTCGGGATGAGCCCTTACAATCTCAACCGCCTCTTTCAGGTCGGCAAGATACTGGTCAATAACCTTTTCGTGCGGTGCAGTAACCATTGCGTGCAGTGCGTCGGGAAACTGAAGGCGGTCAATGTGCCAGCCTTTTTCTTCCATAACGTCGCCAACGGCAAATGCGTTTACGGTGGGGTCGGGTGATTTATAAGCAAAAAGGCTTGCGATGGGGTTGCCGATAATCTTGAAACAACCGATATCTTCAATGCCTTTTTTCAGGCGCTCTGAAACCTCAACGGTTTTCTTTGCAAGTGAAACGTAGCCCTCAACACCGTTTGCCTGAATTGCAGCCCAAGCCGCGGCATAAGCGCCGCCCGGACGGGTGCCGAGAAACGCGGGCGAAGCAAAAAGACCGCCCGGCCAGTTTTCGTTGACAAAGACCTGATGCTTGAAATAATCAACGTTTCTGTAAAGAATACAGCTTGCGCCCTTGGCGGCAAAACCGTATTTATGGATATCGGCAGAGATTGAGGTTACGCCCTCAACCCTGAAATCCCACAGCGGTACTTCATAGCCTGCTTTTTCGATAAAGGGCAGAATATAACCGCCTACACACGAGTCAACGTGCAGGGGAATATTATGTTTTTTGGCAAGTGCACCAAGCTTTTCTATGGGGTCGATTATACCGTGAGGATATTCAGGTGCAGAGCCGAGAATCATAACGGTGTTTTTGTTAATCATCTTTTCAACTGCTTTTACGTCAACGCCGTAATCGTCGGCAAGCGGTGCTCTGCGGATTTTAACGCCGAAATATTCCGAACCCTTGTCCCATGCAACGTGAGCGGTTTCGGGGATAATCATTTCAGGCTTTTTGATGCCCTTGGAGCGACCGAGGTCACGGTAGGTTTTAACGGCAAGCATACAGCTTTCCGTACCGCAGGAGGTCATAACTCCGCAGGCTTCTTCGTCAACGTGCAGAAGCTCTGCCGTGAAGCGAAGCACTTCTTTTTCGAGTCTTTTAAGACTCTTGAAAGCGGTGGGATTCAGACCGTTTGCGGAGAAATATCTGGCATAAGCCTTTTCAAGAAACTGTGTGTATTCCTCATTGAGATAGTATACAAGGCTCCAGGTTTTGGCTTCCTTGTAGTTGGGGTCATCCTTGCCGAAGGTGTCAAGCTCTTTGAGAATTTCTTCAAAGGGTCTGCCCTGTTCGGGCGCATATTTGCTCATAAAAGAGCCTCCTTAAATGTTGAATCAGAACGGTAAACGGCTGTAAAGCCAATAGATTGCAACGCCCAGATAGTTGCCCACGGCATAGCCGATTATACCTGTTGTGATACCCGAAATGAGAGCCGCATTATTCTTGAGTGAATTTGCAACGGCAGGCACAAACGGGGGTGAGCATATGGCTGAAACCGAGGTAACAATCATTGTGTCAAAATCAATCTTGAAGATTTTGCTGAGCAATGCGTGCAAAAGCAACGTGCCGTAGATGGCAGCTGTAACGTAAATGATAATTGTAACGTCAATGTGGATAAGCTTTCTGATGTCTGCACTTGTGGCAACCGTGAAGCAGAAGATATAGATGATATACATACCGAGGTTTGTTGTCATCTTTATGTTTCTGATGGGTTTGATGAAAGAACAGAGAATTGAAAGTGTGGTTATAAGCAGAATTGTGATTGCTGTTCTGGAATCGGGTTTGAAGAGCATACTTACACCGAATGAAACACCCAGAATTACTGCGGAAAGGAGAAATGCAAGCATAAGTTTGCCAAAGGTTTTGGGCTTGAACATTCCTTTGTATGAGGTGGTTTCCTGACACTCGTCGCCGTCAACGGTAACGTTTTTGTCACCCTCAAAATCCTTCATACGGAAAAGCTTTTTGATAAGATACTTGCCTGAAGAGAGCATTACGAGCATATAAACGATAGAAATTACCATATCATATGTGTTGAAAATGAGGTAGTTTTCACTGGAAACGTTTATAGCTTTTGCAATTGAGGTAAGGTTAGGTGTGCCGCCCGTATAAACACCCATTGCAAGACCTGCAAACTGCGGCGCATTAGGATTGTTTCGGAAGATGAGCTGAAGAATAAAAGTGATGATTGTGATTGAAGCAATTGCGAGAAGCATACACATGATGCCTGATTTTGTTGTTCTGAAACTCTTTTTGATATCAAGAGAAAACAGGATAAGCGGCAGAGCAAGGCACACACTTATGTCCTGCATCGTTGTCTGGATACCCGTAAAGTTCTCGGGCAGAATGCCTATGTTACCCACAAGAATGCCGAGCAGATAACAAATCAGAACAATGCCGAGCTTTTCAACAATCTTGAAACGGTTGTTAAGAAAGATAATCGGCGCAGGAATTGCGCAGAATAAAACTGCCAATAAAATATTTACTACCATCTTTTTTACCCCAAATTATTTAAGAGACTCACGAACGTTTGAGAAGAAATATTCCTTACGTTCTTCGTTGTCGATAACCTTAACAGGCTTTACCTGGTTGAGGTTTGCACCCTGCTTGCGCAGAACCTTTTCGCGGTAATCCTCATAGGTACCTCTGCGAAGGAACTTGACCTCGCAGTGACCGAGAGCGCCGTTTCTGATAAGCGGAGGAACAAGAACGTTGGTTGCGCAAAGATGCTTTTCAAAAATCTCTGCATAACGAGTGCATTCACTGTCAGGAATTTCGTTGTTGGGTTCAATGAGAATGATATAGTGACCGGGTGAGGTTGAGCGGTCAGGATAGATGCAGTAGCCTGCAAAATCTTCGCCGACTTCCTTTGAAAGGTCATTGATGAGCAGGTCGAATGCTCTCTGATTGATTTTTTCACCGCTGATGTTGGCAATCTGGTTTCTTCTGTACATAAACTGCACCATAGGTGACTGCTTATGGAAGCCTGTAACCTTGACAACGTCTTCAATGCGGTAGCGGTAGAAGCCACTCATATTGGTGAGGATAAGCTCATATTCCTTGCCCACCTCAACCTCGCTGATTGTGAGAGGTCTTGAATCCTCGTCAGCTTCAACGGGAAGGAATTCATAGAAGCCGTTTTGGGGCAGAAGAACAAAGTCTGCGCTGTTCACTTCAATCGGAATGCCGAGCATACCTTCGGAAGCAGCATATCCTACGTAGTGCAGGGGGATTTCATTGCCTATGTAACGGCGGAGCTTTTTCTGATAGAAAGCAAGTGCGCCTGTACCCATACCGTACATCCAGCCGACCTTGGGCCAGATTCTGGGAACGATAGCTTCGTTGTCAAAGCCCTTGCGGAACTCTGCACGGAGCTCTTCGGCTCTCTTGGGGTCGGGTTTGCACTTTTTGAGAAGCTTTGCTCTGACCTCGGGGTCACAGGTGATGCTTTCGTTGATTGTACCCTTTTCGATATCGTCGCAGAGCATTTCCCAGTTATCCTCAAGATATCTGAACATTGATTCAGCCATTGTGATGAAAACCGTACCGATATAGCTGACGTCTCTTCTGGGCAGAGCGAAGCGGAGCTTCATATAGTGCATATCCATCGGCTTTAAGGATTCAGGGAACATAACCTCTTTGGGAGAGGTAACAAAGAGCGGTGTGAGAGGCTTGAGATAATTCATCGGGATTGAAGCAAGACCTGCGGCGCCTCTGTTACAGGGGAGCTTGTGGTAAAGAACTTCAACTGTGAGCAGACCTCTCTGCGGAGGCACTCTCATACCCTTGCTCTTGAAATACTTATAAGCGCAGCCGACGGTTGCGCTGAAGCCGAAGCACTGAGCAACCCAGGTTGCCCATGCGCTCATGGGAACAAGCTTTGATTTGCCTGTTGAGCCTGATGATTCTGCAAACTTGAGGGGGAAATTCTTTGTGAGAATGTTCTTTTCGCCCTTGTAAGCGATTCTTTCGATATAATCTGCATAATCGGGATACCATGAATAGGGTACGGTATCCTGATAGCTTTTGACAGAAGTTACGTCTTTGAAGTTGCACTTTTTACCGTATTCGGTATTTTTGTTGCGCTTCATCAGTTTTTTGAGATTTCTTTCCTGCTGTTTGACGGCTCTGCCTGAATAGAAATCGAGCTTTGCGTGCTCCATTCTGCCGAGCATAACGCTGAATTCAACAGCCAGACGTCCTGTGATGTTAGCCATTTTTTTGTCCCTCCGTTTTACTGTTTTCGTCCTTGAAAATAAACTTTTTACATATTGCGAAATTCACAAAGCCCAAAACAAAGGTGGCTGTGAATTTTGAGATTGCGATTATGTTATCCTTGCCCAGCTTCTGCGAAACGGACTCGGAAAGATAAAAAAGGAATTCCATACCCTCTATCATCTTTGTGTTGGCAAAGGTGAAAACTACAATCAGCACCGCAAACAGCGGAAGAATGCCGAGGATTTTTCTTTTGCTGTGAAAAACCCAGAAATAGTTGACAAAGAAACGTACAAAGAAATATATAATAACCGTTGCGGCATTAGCGACAAACAAAACGTATTTATCGGGCAGAGGTGTTAAATCAAAGAGCTTAATCAGCGGATTGAGTGAAACGCTTTCGAGCACTGTTACAACAAAACCCATTGCAAAGTTTTTGATAAGCTGAATGACGGTTTCCTTCTTTTGGGCGGATTTAATATCGGGAGAATCTGACATAAAGTCACCCCTTTATACGAATATAATGTAATATTTTAAACGCGATTACTAAAATACTAACATATTTTTAACAATAAATCAATAGAAAGTGAGGTTCGGAGGGTCAAAACCATACATTTTTATAAAATTATATAAAAAGCGATGCAAGCCAAAACTGAAAAGGAGCAAAAAAGACAAAAAAAAGACCCCGTCTTTTGACGAGGTCTTTTTACTGGCTGGGGAATAGGGATTTGAACCCCAACAAACAGAGTCAGAGTCTGTCGTGCTACCGTTACACTATTCCCCAATGTAACGCTCAAGTGGGCTACGGGTTATTATTATACACGCTTTTAAGCAAATGTCAACACCTTTTTTAGAAAAAATCAATTTTTTTTTGCAAAAATTTTGCCGTCTTGCTTATTTTATAAACTGTGATATAATTATTCAGAACACAGTAAGAGATTGAGGGTGTTGCAATGAAAGCTGTCAAAAGATTAATACATCATATCATAAGTTTTTTCTGCAGGCTGTTGCCGCTGAAAAACAGGGTGTTGTTTTTCACCATAAGGTCAGACGGCAAACTGCTTGACAACGCACAGGCGGTTTATGATGCGCTTGATGCCGAAAAAGTTGTTTTTGCAAAAATGTATCCGCATTCCACAAAGCAGCGCCCCAAAATTCAATATTATCTGCTCACAAGCAAGGTTATTGTAACTGATGATTACATATCATACCTGCGTTACACAAAGCTGCGCAAGGGGCAAAAGCTTTTTCAGATATGGCACGCCTGCGGAGCGTTCAAAAAGTTCGGCCTTGATGCCGACACCGTGCTTGACGAGCGTGAAGAAAAAGCATCACATTCGCAGTACAGTGCAGTTGCCGTTACAAGCGAAAAATGCCGCAAATTCTATGCAGGTGCAATGGGTATCAGCGAAGATATCTGCCTGCCCATCGGTCTGCCGAGAACGGATCTGCTTTTTAAAGATGCAGAGAAGCTTAAAGAAAGCGTTTACGCAAAGCATCCCGAATTCAGAGACAAACGCATTTACCTTTTTGCTCCCACTTTCAGAGAAAAAGATGGTGTGAAGGTTGATTACGACCCTGTGATTGACTGGAATACACTCAGCAAATCTCTTGCCGATGACGAGGTTTTTGTTATCCGCCGCCACCCCGTTATGAAATACGAACTTATTAATAAGGAATATAATAATATTATTGACCTTTCAGATGAATCAACCCTTGCACTCACCGCGGCGGCAGATGTGCTTATAACCGACTATTCCTCGGTTATGTATGATGCCTGCCTGCTTGGTGTGTCCACGGTTTTCTATTGCCCCGATTACAAGGAATATACCAGAGGCTTCTATCTCAACTTCCCCGATGATTTGCCGGGCGAAATGGTTTCGGAGCCCGAAAAGTTGCTTGATGCAATACGCAACGCAAAAGAAAATCTGCCCGTTCAGCGAATTGAAAAATTCAGGAACGAACAGATAAGTGCCTGTGACGGTCACGCCGCAGAGAGAGCGGCGCAGGTTATTACGAATTGGTTGAATCAGTGAGGATTATAAAGAATCCGGTCTTTATTTTACTATCGCATTGTAAATTCTTTCTGCATTGTTGCAGTCGATATAATCAAAATTGAAGTCCCTGAAGCTGCGAAGCTTTTCTTCGGAGCTTCGGGGGTTTTTTATTGCTTCAAGCAGTGCGGCGTTATTATTAACAACAACGCCGGGAACACCGCTTTCATAGTCAAAATAGAATGAGCGCTCATGCTCATATTCATCAAGGTCAAAAGCATAGAAGATGCAGGGCTTTGCGAGCAGTGCAAAATCCATACAAACCGAGGAATAGTCGGTTATGACGCTTTCGCAGATAAGGGTCAGTTTGCCGATGTCGCAGTCAGTGACGTTGGTTGCGCCTTCGGGCACCTTTGCCGAGTGAATTTGCGGATGAAGCTTGATGAGAAGTCGCTTTTGCGGAAATTCGCGGTTGAACGCCGCAACGTCGATTTTTTCTGCAAGGGTGGCATCTTTTTCTGCGCTGTCACGGAATGTGGGAGCATAGAGCACAAGCTCCTTGCCGATGCAATCGGGGTGGGCGGCATCGAATTCTCTGCGCAGTGCAAGGGCATCGGTTTCGGCAAACAAATCGTCTATTCTTGCCGAGCCGAGAGGAAGAATTTTGCTTTCGTCAACGCCGAAAGCTTCGGCATAAAACGGAGCAACCGCCTTTGATGAGCAGATAACGTATGTAAGCTTTTTGGAGCATTTCTTTTCACGCTCACGCACGTCATCGGCGACGGGGGCGGAAAGACCGAATTTTTTGAATGCGCCCTCTGCGTGCCAGAGCTGGGTGATGACCGCATCCTTGCTGAATTTCAGTGAAGCCATCGGCATAAAGTTATCGTTTAAGAAAACGTATTTTGCCGTGGCAAGGCGGAATGCGCCCAAAGTAAAAAATCCTGCCGCTTTAAGGCAGGATTTTATGAGTGAGCCGATTGATGAGGAATCAAGCTTCAAATCCTGCGTTGATATGCTGACAATGTCATATCCGCCTTTATTCTCAAAATATCTGCGCATAACAGAGAGCGAATCGCCGCTGCCGCCGTTATGGGGCGCAACAAAAGCAACTTTGTTTTTCTTTAAAGGGAAGATACGGCTGATATTAAAAAACAAGGCATAAAGCGAATAAAAAAGCTTTTTCAATTCAATTCCTCTTTTGTAATATATATTACTTTTGGTGAATTATCTTATTTTAAGCAAAATGTTTGCGCCCAGATTGATTAAGGGCGAGGGGAAAATGCGGAATTTGCGGCCCTTTTTGAGCAGTGACATAACCTTGAAACGGCGGATATCAGCAATCGGTTTCTGACCCGATTCCTTGATAACGAGCGTACCCTTTGCCGCTTTTTTTGCCGCAGAAGCAAAGCCATCGCAGGGCAAAACGACAATGTTTTCGTGCTCAAAGCCGAGGCTGTCTGTGGTTATAAGCTCAAAATGCGGCATTGACTGTGCATAGAGCGAATTGATAAATTCTTTGGTCGGATTCTTTGCTATTACCGTGATATAAGGATTCTCCGCCATCTGCTTTTTGGAAAGCATAATGCCGTTGAGATGTCTTTGGGTGGGCTCCATAATCTTTATTGCTTCGGGTGTCATTTCCGCAACAAGACCCTCAAAACGCTCTTTCATAAGAGCCATTGTTTTTTCGTCTGCACTCCAGATGAGCGGATAAAACTGCAGCACAAATGCGGAGTATGCTTTGCGGTAAAGCTCCTGCAGATAACCTTCTTTATCCTCACAGGTGCAGTCAGGGCGCTCAAAAGCCTTTTTGGCGGCATCGGCAACAATGCCGATGCAGTCAAACATATCCTCAACGAGGTTATAATTGATTGTCTGGGTTACGGAAAAACCTTCCTGCGGCTTGCGGCGGCGGTAATACATCGTTGCATTCCCAACGCCGATGAGCTTTGCACCCTGATAGAAAATTTGCATGCAGAATGCACCGTCTTCAGCATAACGCTTAAGGGGGAAGGTAACACCGCTTGCCTTAAGAAAATCGGTGCGATAGCATTTGTTGCTGACCATAAAATTCCAGATAATCAGGCGGTCAAACACGTCGATATTCTTTTTTGTTGCAAGCTCGCAAGCCTGCGGATGCAGTTTTTTGCCGCCGTAGCCAAAGTATTCTGCGCGGCAGATTGCAACGTCAGCGCCGCTTTCTTCAAGCGCATTGTAAAGCTGCTCAAGGGCATCGTTGCTCATAAGGTCGTCACTGTCGGCAAACATTGTGTATTTGCCTTCAATATAGTTAAGTCCGTTGTTACGGGCGGCGGCAACACCTGCATTTTTTTGATCAACGCAAAGGATGTTGTTGTTTTTTGCCGCATAATCCGCAATGATATCGGCGGTGGAATCCGTTGAGCCGTCATTGATGATGATGAGCTGAATATCCTTGAGAGTCTGACCCAGAAGATTATCAAGTGTTTCCGCAAGCAAAACTTCGCTGTTATAACACGGGATAATCAGTGAAACTTTGTATTTATAATCCATATTACTTTTCCCACTTCAAAACGGTTTTGCCGAAGTTGCGGCTGATATCCTGCTGAAAAGCAGAGTGAATGTCGGGTATTGTTCTGATTTCAACAACGCCTGCGATAAGATTTTCAAGATACTGCGCAATTCTGGGGTTTGCCTTGAGCAAATCCATTGTGCTCTGAAAATCTGCAACACCGCTTCTGCTTGAGCCGAAAAGGGTAAGACCTCTCTCAAGCACCATTCTTGTGTTGATGCCCACAGGGCTTTCGCTGACACCCATAAGACCGATACAGCCTTCGGGGTTAATCATATCAATAATCTGTGCGATTGCGTGGCGTGAAGCTTCACCGCCGACACACTCGAAGGCATGGTCAACGCGAAGATTTGCAGGTACGTGGTCAACGTGATAAACACCGTCTGCAAAAGCAAAATAATTAAGCTTTTCCCAGACTGTGCCGAAGATATAGAGCTTGGTATCGGGATAAAGAGCCTTGATAACAAGGGCGGTGATGTAGCCTACATTGCCGTCACCCCAGACACCGATTGCGTTCTTTCTTGAGTGTGAAAACTTTTCAAACCTGCTTACGGCGTGAACCGCAACGCTGATAAGTTCGCTGAATGAAGCAACCTTGAGGTCAACGCCTTCGGGTACTCTGACAAGCCTGTCGGCAGGCATATCAATATAATCACGCAAAAAGCCGTCGTAGCCGCTGGAGCAGAAATGGCTGCTCAAACGGTAGTTTTCTGCAATAACGTCATCTTCTTCCGTGGGTATATTGGGCACGGGGACAACGTATTCGCCGACTTTGAAATTGCCCGTGGGGTCAAAGATAACCCTTGCAACGCATTCGTGAATAAGAGCCATAGGCAGCTTTGCCTTAAGCGCTTCGCGGCTGCGTCTGCCCAGATAATATCTCTGGTCAGCTTTGCAGACCGAAAGATAAACGGGGCGCATAATTACGCTGTTTTTTAAATCCGGCTCTGTGCAGGCAATGTCAATAAGACCGGGTGCAACGAGCCTGTAAACTGAATTAATCATCTGAATCCTTGCCTTTCAAAAGGGTTTTAGCAACCTTCAAGTCATAGGGATAAGTGATTTTGATGTTATAAACCTCACCTGCAACCATATAAACAGGTTTGTTTTTGATTGAGAAAATCTTGCAGGCATCTGTGAGAATTGCTTTTTCGTCCTCCGTGAGAGAAGCGAGAACTCTTTCAAGCTCCTTAAGACGGAATGACTGGGGAGTCTGACCCTGGAACATCTTATTTCTCTCGGGGATTGAGCTTATCATCTTTCCGTCATCGCTGGCAACGATTGTGTCAGTTGCGGGGATAACGGTGTCGCAGGCGCCGTGTTCGATTGCGGCGTCAACGTTTTCGCAGATTATTCTGTGGGTCAGGAAAGGTCTGACGGCATCGTGGGTAACAAGCACGGTCTGCTCGTCGGTTTCGTAATTTTTTTCGATATAGTCAATGGCTGCCTCAAGTGTGCCGTTGCGTGTTGCGCCGCCTGCAATAACAGTTACTTTTTTGCCTGCGGGCAGATATTTTTCAACAAGGTCTTTTGTGTGTGCAACCCAGGCTTTGGGGCAGAGAACAAGAATTTCGTCAATGCGGTCATTGATGAAAAACTTTTCAACCGTGTGGATAATTACAGGCTTGGTGCCAAGCTCAAGATACTGTTTGGGTGTGTCGGAATTGCCCATACGGCTGCCGATTCCGCCTGCAAAAACTGCTGCAAAAACCATTTTAAATCATCCTTTCGGTTTAAATTATTTTTTGGCTATCATTTCGTCATAAAGGGCGCAGACCTCTTTGGCTTCGCCCTGTGCAATAATCTTGCCGTGGTCAAGGATAATCGCCTTGTCGCAGATGTTGAGCACCTGGTTGGTGTTATGCGAAACAAAAAGAACGGTTATGCCCTTGTCAAACATTGAACGGATTTTGGCTTCGCTCTTCATTCTGAACTTTGCATCGCCGACGGAAAGCACCTCGTCAAGAATAAGAATCTGCGGTTCAACGGCGGTTGCAATTGCAAAGCCGAGTCTTGCGCGCATACCTGAAGAATAGTTTTTGACGGGGGATTCAATAAATTCGCCGAGCTCTGAAAAGTCAACAATCTCCTGATACTTGGACTGGATGAATTTTCTGGAATAACCCATTGTTGCGCCGTAGAGGAAGATATTTTCTCTGCCGGAATAGTTAAGGTCAAAGCCTGCACCGAGCTCAAGCATGGGGGCAATGATTCCGTGGGATTCAACCCTGCCCGTTGTGGGCTTGATAACACCTGCTATTGTTTTGAGCAGGGTGGATTTGCCTGCGCCGTTAAAGCCGAGTACGCCGAGGCGTTCGCCTTTTTCAACGGTGAAAGAAACGTCTTTCAGTGCCCAGAATTCGTTATAATGGAGTTTGTTTGTAACAAGTTTGATGAGGTACTCTTTGATGTTGTCAACTTTTTCTTTGTTCATATTGAAAAGAACGCTGACGTCTTCAACAACAATTGCCGGTTGGTTACTCATAACAAGCTCCTTTCTTTAAATGTGAAGAATAAACTTATCCTGCTTCTTATAGAATACTAAGAAGCCGATAAAGAGGATTACGATGCTGAAACCGAGTGCATACAGCAGGTGGTTCATTGTGAACATTCTGCCGTAAAGCACACAGCAGCGGAACATTTCGGTTATCGAATAAAGCGGATTTGCCTTGATTGCATAGCCGACGATGCCGCTTGAAAGCTTAAGCTGGTCTGCGTGGAAGAAGATGGGGGTCATATAAAACAGAAGCATACAGAATACTTCGTAGATATATTCGATATCTTTGAAGAAAACGGAAAGAGTTGCGAGAATCATACCTACGCCCACTGCAAGGATAAGAAGAATCAGAATCGGAACGGGGGCAAGGAACACGTAAGGCGAAATAACGGGTTTCTGCGGTGTGAAGAAATAGAAATATACAATGAAGCAGACGAGAACAAGCAACGAGATAACAAACGTTACGTAGTTTGCAAGAACGTTTGAAAGGGGATATATGTATTTGGGAACATACACCTTTTTGATAACCGATGCGCTGTTGGTGATGGAGCGCATTGCTCGCTTTGTTGATTGGGTGAAGAATTCATAAATAAGTCTGCCGCAGAGCAGGTAAACAGGGTAGCAGGTGGTGTAGCTTCTGTCAGAACCGAAAATACCGCCGAAAACCGCAACAAGAACAAGAGTTGTGAGCAACGGCTGCAGGAATGTCCAGAAAACACCAAGAACAGAGTTTCTGTACTGCAGTTTTATGTTCTTGCGTACAATTTCATAAAGCAGATATCTGTATTTGTGGAAATTTTTGAAATATTTCATTAAAGATTACTTCCGTTTCCGCTTCGGCTTATTTTTTGAAGCACCATTTAGAAAAATATTTGACCATTGATGTTGCGTGAATAAGCTTTAGCTTGTAATTTCTTTTTGAGCCGCGACCCCATTCGTGGTAAACCGTAACACCCGGGTGGTGAACGATTTTGCTCACGCGATTGATTTCACGCGAGAGGTCGCAATCTTCAAAATACATAAAGTAACGTTTGTCAAAGCCACCGAGCTTTTTAAAAAGCTCCGTGCGCACAAACATAAAACAGCCTGTTGCGTTTTCAATTGCAAAGGGTTTGGAATAATCCTCATCAAGCATTGCGTATTCCCTGAGCGTTGCATCGGGTTCGTCGCCTTTTCTGAAGTGACTTGCAAACAGATAGCGCAGGCAGGGCTTCTTTTTGCCCAGAATCTGAATCCTGCCGTCGGGAAACTTGATTTGGGGAGAAACAAGTCCGACATCGGAATTTTCGTCAAGATAAGCGGCAAGCTGTGATATTGCATCGTCACGCAGACATATGTCCGGGTTGATGATGACGTGATAATCGGAATCAAGCTTGTCCATTATCAGGTTGTGACCTGCACCGAAGCCGATGTTGCCGCTGCTTCGGATAACCGTTGCCTGAGGATAGTTCTTTTCGATATGTTCAGGAGTTCCGTCGGTTGAGCCGTTATCGACTATGTAAAGGCGGAAATCCGCGGCTGTGTGTTCAAGCAGTGAGCTTACGGCATTGTCGATGGTGGACATATTGTTGTAAGTCACGATACAGCCGGCAATTTTTTTGTTCATTTGTTTGTTCCTTTCCAAGGCACATATTGGAAATAAGATTTATTCAGAGCCTTTTGCGAAAAGACATGCTTATTACTTTTGGGCAAGAGCCGAGAGCATATCCGCACGCCACCTGATTTTTTGCATAGCGGTTGTTTTGCTGCCTGTTACGTTTTCGCCGTGTCTTCGCCACAGAATAAGCGGCTTGTGAATCAGCACGGTTTTATGCTTGTGCTTGAGGGCAACAAGGGCAATCCACCAGTCGTGCATAGCAATGCCTTTGGGGAAGGGCAATGTTTCGCACAGCAAATCTTTTGTGAATGCCATACAGCAACCAACAAAAGTATTTTTGAGCAGATTTTTGCACAGCGAGGTGTTTGCGCCGTGGACAGAAAAACAGGAGGGGTTTGTGACGTTGAGGTCGGCATCGGTTATGGAAGCGTCGTGCATAACGAGCTTTGCACCGTTTTCAATTTCAGCCATAACCGTCTGCACTTTGTCGGGCATCCATACGTCGTCCTGGTCGCACAGGAAGATAACGTCGCCGCTGCAGGCGTTGAGCGCTGTTTCAAAATTTGTTACAACGCCCTTGCCTTTGCCCTTAATGTATTTGACCCTGCCGTCTTTTGCGGCAAAGGACTCAACGATTGCTTTTGTTTTGCCCGACGGGTAATCGTCGGAAACAATCAACTCGTCGCCGTTGCCGAGCTGAGGAAGGATGGATTCTATCTGCTCGGCAATGTATTTTTCGCCTTTATAGGCGGCTAATGCAACAGAAATTTTCATATTGATTAATAGAGCTTAGCACCTGCGGGGATGTGATTGTCAACCATAAGAAGATGAAGCGTTTCTTCGCCCTCTTCTTCGTGAACTGCGCTCAGGAGCATACCGCAGGACTCAATGCCCATCATTGCTCTTGGGGGAAGGTTAGTGATGGCGATGAGTGTTTTGCCGACAAGCTCTTCGGGCTCATAATAAGCGTGGATACCGCTGAGAATTGTGCGCTCTGTTTCTGTTCCGTCGTCAAGTGTGAACTGGAGGAGCTTTTTGCTCTTGGGAACGGCAACACATTCCTTGACCTTGACTGCTCTGAAATCGGACTTGCTGAAAGTTTCAAAATCAACAGTGTCCTCGAACAGGGGCTCGATTTTAACCTTTGAGAAGTCGATAACGTCTTCAACGGGTTCGGCAACAGCTTCTGCGACTGTTGCTTCAACTGCTGCAACAGCTTCTGCTTTTTCTGCAGGCTTTGCGGAATCCGAACCGCCAAGGCTCTTCATTGTGGGGAAGAGAAGAACGTCTCTGATAGCGGAGGAGTCTGTGAGAAGCATACACATTCTGTCAATGCCGAAGCCGATACCGCCTGTGGGGGGCATACCGTATTCGAGAGCCATAAGGAAGTCGTCGTCTGTGGTGTTTGCTTCTTCGTCACCCTGTGCAAGCAGAGCTTCCTGAGCCTTGAAACGCTCCTTTTGGTCGATGGGGTCGTTAAGCTCGGAGTAAGCGTTTGCCATTTCCCAGCCGTTCATAAAGAATTCAAAGCGCTCAACGTAGTCGGGGTTGCCGGGCTTCTTCTTTGTGAGAGGAGAAATCTCAATGGGGTGGTCTATAACGAAGGTGGGCTGAATAAGGTGTTCTTCAGCAAATTCTTCAAAGAACAGGGCAAGGATATCGCCTTTGCCGTGTCTGCTTTCGTACTCGATGTGGTGCTTGTCTGCAAGAGTTCTTGCATCCTCAAGGGTTGCAACCTCGTTCCAGTCAATACCTGAATATTTTTTAACGGCATCAATCATTGTGATTCTCTCAAAAGGCTTGCCGAGATCCATTTCAACGCCGTTGTAAGAAATCTTTGTTGTTCCAAGAACAGCCTGTGCAACGTGTCTGTAAAGGTTTTCGGTAAGCTCCATCATACCGTTATAGTCGGTGAATGCCTGATAAAGCTCCATGAGTGTGAATTCGGGGTTGTGGCGTGTGTCACAGCCTTCGTTTCTGAAAACTCTGCCGATTTCGTAAACCTTTTCCATACCGCCGACGATGAGTCTCTTGAGGTAAAGCTCAAGTGAAATGCGGAGCTTGAAATCCTCGTTGAGAGCGTTATGGTGAGTGAGGAAGGGTCTTGCGGCGGCACCGCCTGCGTTTGCAACGAGGATGGGTGTTTCAACCTCAAGGAAGCCCTGTGAATCAAGATAATTTCTGATTTCTCTGAGAATAAGTGAACGCTTTACGAAGGTGTCCTTAACCTCGGGGTTCATAATGAGGTCAAGATAACGTCTGCGGTAGCGTGTGTCCGTGTTGGTCAGACCGTGGAATTTCTCGGGAAGAGGCTGAAGGCTCTTGGAAAGAAGAATGAGTTCCGTTGCGTGGATGGAAATTTCGCCTGTTTTTGTGGTAAAAACAGTACCTTTGA
>JAZNBM010000153.1:0-4909 GCA_045587045.1 Acutalibacteraceae bacterium
AAATTTTCAGGAACATTTATAAGATTATAATTAAAAGAGGTTACGGCGTTGTGCTCGGCGAATACGGCTGGACAGACAGAGTCAACCTCGATAACCTCGCCGAAAGGGCAGAGTATTTCATCACCACCGCAAACAAATTCGGTATCCCCTGTATCGTGTGGGATAACGGCTCCGATTTCAGACTTTTCGACAGAACAACACGCAACCTCGAATTCCCCGATTACATAAAGCCATAAAATTTAACTTACCAAAACGGTGTACGGATTTTTCTCCGCACACCGTTTTCCAGTATACTATTCTGTTTTTCAGCAGCCGCAGTTTTTGTCAAACGACGGGTTGCAGGCATAGAAATTCTTGCTGTCGAGCTTATCGGTTGCAAAGCGCAGTCCTTCACCGTTACAATCAAAGTGAAACCACGCAGACCCAAGGCGTTCCGACCGATATTAGCCCTTGATATCGTATTTTTATTGTTGTAAAATAGAATATACCATAGGATATATTATGCTTACCTGAGGGGGAATTGTTATGATATATGATAAGCTCAATGTTTCAGAGTTCACTTGCAGATTCGAGGAGTTTTTGCCTTCCGCCGAAAACCCGAATCCCATCAACCGTATTATGCACTATCTTGTTTCGGGTCCCTTTGTGCTTGAAACCGACGGCTCATTTGAAAAAGAGCATTTTTACGAAAGAGAAAAGCTTCTTTATGAGGATTATCTTCTGCCTGACGGCGGCGAAAAGAATGCTATGCCCGAGCTCGGCACAAAGATAAAAAACATATATTACGGCGAAGATACCAAAACGTGGGAGCGTGGCGCTTTCAAATGGGATAACCTCCGCTTTGAGCCCGAAGAGCTTGCCTGCGACCCTGCGCTGTATGCCACCGAGCAGAGAAACGCCGTTTACTATGCGGCATTTTACATAGACTGCCAAAGGGAAGAAAAGGCAATAATAAGCTACATAAATTCGGGCAGTTCGCTTTTTCTTAACGGCGAGCTTGTTGATTTCAGACCGTACGGCAAATTAAAGGGCCTGAACGGACTTGGTCATCAGTGCCTTCTTCACCTGCGTCAAGGCAGAAACCTTATAATGTTCAAGCTCCGCCCGGGATACATTGCTGACAGTATTGATATTTCAATTGCTTCATGTAACATCTTGCCGATTGTTTTTGAGAATAACGGACTCTGCCTTTCCCTGCCGATACAGACAAGGGCATATTACGGCACGGCTGAAAACCCGAAAAAGGTATTTCATATGTTTGCCGCCGCCGAAAAGGATACACCCAAAACTGATTTTATCTGTGACGGCGAAGCATATACCATACCCGAAATGCAGGCAGGCGCTTGTTCTGTTATTCACCCCGGTGTTTCTTCGGGCAAAGCAAAGGAAACGGTAAAGCAGACTGTATCACTCCGCTCGGAAACAAGCGAAGTTCAGAACGACGTTTATTTCGAGACTCTCCCCTATGACGGATTTGAAGGAACGGAACATATTTTCTCCGAGTTCCACTTTGACACAACCTATCATCAGGAACAGCGCACCTATGCGCTCGGCGCTTTACACATTACAAAATGTATGGTGGAAAAGCTTGAGGAAAACCCGCATTTTAAGGCTGTGCTTTCAGAAATCGACTATGTCCACCCCTACTACACGCTTTACCCCGAACACAGAAAGCCCGTCAGGGATGCTTTTCTTGCGGGCAGAGCGGAATCGGACTGCTTCTATAACCAGCCCAATGACCTTACATCATCAGGCGAAGCCTTTGTAAGAAACCTTATTTACGGTCAGCTTTATCACAGAGATGTGCTGGGCAGAATAAGCCGTGTATACGCACCGTGTGACGTTTACGGCCACTTCTCGCAGATTTCACAGGTCTGCAAAAAGGGTGGCTGTGATATGATGCGTTGGACCAAGGGCATGCTCGGCGTTGACGAGCTTTTCAGGCATATGTCACCTGACGGCACGCTGATGCTTCACGAAAAAGTGCTCTCAAGAGAAACCGCAAACCGCTTCGGCGTCAGCGGCTGCGTACATTCATCGCAGGCAACACCGCATTTTGAAGCCTACCCCAGAGAAGGCGACACCTCGTGGATGGAAAAGACCGTCAGCAACGCAAAGTTTTCTGTTTCCTCCGATATGGCGGATGAAATAATCAAAAGCGACAGGCAAAACCTTGCGGAAGGCAGAAACACAGTAGACCTTACATCAAGAGATATAACACAGCACCATTCGGGAACTCTGCTCACAAGAACAGATTTCAAGCAGGCCAACAGGCTTTGCGAAAACCTGCTGGTATCTGCTGAAAAATTCGCAGCCGTTGCATTCCTCCACGGTGCAAAATATCCCGAAAAAGCCTTTGACAAAGCGTGGCGTCAGCTTCTTACCGCACAGCACCACGACTCAATAACAGGCACCAACAACGAAATATCGTTCGTTGACCTTATGCTTGAATACCGCGAAGCCGCACAGACAGCATCGGATATTCTCCTCAATGCCGCAAAATATATCTCCGCAGAGGTAAAAACAGAAAGCAGAGAAAACTCGGTTCTCGTTTTCAATCCCGTACCAAATGACGCAAGCGGTTACTGTGAGTTTGATATTCCCGAAAGCTTCGGCGGTAAGTTTGCTTGCCTTGTAACTCCCGACGGCGATGAAATTCCAGTCAGCTTAAAAAAGGGCAATGGCTACTTCCTTGCAAAGAATATACCTGCAACGGGCTATTCCGTATACAGACTCAAAGCACTTGAGAGCGACCCCGATGTGCATATTTTCGGCAATGACCGTGTTATTGAAAACGAAAAATTCCGCCTTGAGGTTGACAGAGTCCACGGCGGCATAGTTTCAATTTATGATAAAACCGAAAAACGCGAATGGATTGATTCAGCCGCACCCGCTTCGGGCAACGCAATTTACGTTCTCAAGGAGGTTCACGACAGACTTGAAGAGCAGCACGAGGTTTACACCACGGGGCACAAGCTGGTTTCGGACGAATATGACGCAAAAATCGAAAGCGAAAAGTGTGCCTCGTTTGAAAAGCTGAAAATCACCTCAACACTCGGAACTCTCGCAAAGGTTATACGTGAGATTACTCTTTACAGCTCAGCCGATACCGTTGATTTCAGAACGGTGGTTGAAGACTACAACTCGGTTGACGATATGTTCTGCGCAACGTTCCCGATGAACGTAAACGGCGGCGCAGTAATATTTGATGACAGGTTTGCTCCTCACGTTTCAACCCGTTCAAAAAAATACATGTCGTTCCAGACTCATCAGATATATGCTTTTTCGGGATGCAGAATGTTGCCGTCAAACCGTTGGTTCGGCATAGGTCCGAGCGTTACCGCCGAGCTTGACGAAGGCAGATTCAATATCGGAATGACTGCAATCATCAGTAAAGGCGAAGCCAAAAATACTGCCGAACGTTTGCTTGCTTCTCTTACAAAGAAATGTATCCCCGTTACTCTTTACCCCGATACGAAACAGCACGGCGGCGCAAAAATAATACATTTCAACGAGGATATTTACGAAACCGACACCCGTTTTGTTCTCTGCACTGAGGGTGACGGCAACCTCTACGCCGAAAAGCTCAAAGCTCAGCTGAGCGAAGATATGCTCGCAAAGTATTCTGAAAATCTCAACCAAAACGGCGTAAGCATTGTTTATCTCAAGGACAGCGACAATGTATATAACAAAGCTGTTGACGTTATTCTTGTAACTGCCGCAGATGAAGAAAAACTGCAGAGCTTTGCCGCATCAATCGAAAAACAGCTTGAAAGCGGATATGTTTTAAATATTTCCGATTGCATCTGTGCGGATATTCCTGCCGAAGCTGATAATTATGGTGCGGAAATCATCAACAACGGTACGGCCGCCTGCTCGGTCGAGGGCAAAAGCACACTCAATCTTATGCTGTTCCACACCGCCGCTTTCTACGGAAACCAAGGCAGAGTAACCGGCGGTAAAGAGCTTGTCCCCGAAAAGAAAACGCATATTTTCACCTATGCTCTTTATCCTCACAAAAATTCTTACAGAGAAGCTGATACTTACGGAAAAGCGGCTGTATTCAACGAAAGAATCTTTGCCGTTTCTGCACCCGAGCAAAAAGAAAAAGCTTATCTTCCCGAAAAGATGTCCTTCCTTAAAGCTTCCCGGGGCTTTGAGATAACCGCATTCAAAGCAGGCGGATATCCGATGGCGGCAATGAAAGACGAAACAAAGTCACCTGCCCAAAGAGGTCTTGTTATCCGAGGCTTTGAAACCTTCGGAACACGGCACGAAATCAATATTCAGACAGGCTTTGAAATCAAAAAAGCCGAAGCTTCCGATTTGCTTGAAGAAAACAGAACTCCTGTTGAATCTGCGAAAAACAGAATTTCAGTCCCCGTGAATGCTCATTCGATTGAAACGTTTGTGATTTCGCCCGAAATCCCCGAAGCTATGGGCTATGATATTCTCGGCACGGAAAAGGATATCACCGAACCTACCTATGTCAGAAGCTGGGAGCACGATATGGGCGCTGTTGCAACGGGTTATCTCCGCTTTGCCGCAACTCTTGATAAAAAATCTGACGTTCTTGATGAGCTGAACACAAGAATAAATCTAAATGCGGTCAACAACTCCGCCGACAAAAATGCTAACGTCAGCATTTCAATCGTCTGCTCCGAGGGTATATCTGCCGAAAAAGAATCGGTTTGTGTTTCTCTTTCGCCCGAAGAAAGTGCCGTCATTCCGTTCACCGTTACAAAAAAATCGCCCGACACAAAGGGTCAGGTAAAGATTTATTACGAATATGACGGACAAACATTAACCGATGTTTACGAATTCGGATATTTCAACCCCGAAGCAAGGCTTGAAATCAAAGATAACAAGATTATCTGCACCGTGTTCAACCCCACCGACCAGCATCTTG
>JAZNBM010000154.1:0-2334 GCA_045587045.1 Acutalibacteraceae bacterium
CAATCAACATAGTTGTTCTTGTTATTCTGTATTTTACATACCGCAATCTTATACTGATTTGCGTTCTCTGGTATTTTAACACGTTTATAAGCACATTCTGGAATATAGTTCAGCACCAGATAAGTGCGGATATGAGGGACTATCACCAGTGGAAAACGGGTGTCAGAGTTGACGGGCTTTTCGGACCTCTCGGCATGATAGGAACGGTTATCAGCTTCTTTACGGGTATGGTATATCCCGCAATCTATGAGAAAATGGGTCTGCTTGAGGATTACAGCGTACTTTATGATGACACAATCCGCAATAATCTTTTTGAGGTGCTTATTATATGCTCCGCGGTTGGCGCATTCCTTAATCTTATTCCGTTCTGCTTCTATGACCTTACTGAAAACAAGCACAAAGCATATGTTGGTGTGCTTAAAATCCGAGCTATGTTTGAAAACTATTCTCTCGGTGTTCTTGAAGACGGCGAGCTTGAAGAGGCTATGGAGATTATCCGTGAGGCAAACGATAGCATCGGCAAGGAGAAAGTCAAGGCAGATAAAACCGCATCAAAAGCAGAAAAGCAGGCAATAAAAGAAACCAACCTTGCCATAGAGAGGGCCGCTATTATTATGCGGGATCTCAACAAATTCTCGGGTGAAGCGGGTATTGCAAGATTAGCGCAGGCAAAAGTCGACTATGCAAACGGTATTCTTTATTTCTATGAAAATGCTCGCGAAGAAATGAGAAAGGCAAGAAGTTTGCCGAAATCAACTGAAGCAGAAAAAGAAATCCGTCTCGATGCAATCAAAAATGCACGGGTCAAGAAAGAGTCTGCGAGTCTCATCAGAAAATACGGTATTGATAATATAGCGGCTCCCGACGAAGCAGTTAAGGAAGAGATTATCAACAGAGAATCCCACAGCTTCATCGAAAGCATAAAAATCAAGCGTGAATTGAATAACTATCTCAAAAACGCTTCAGTATATGCGAGAATCATAAAGCCTTATACCGATGCGAAAAATCTTATCGAACAGGCTGAAAACTATACGCATTACGAAGAAATTGAAGCAAGATATGCGGCGATTTCGGCAGAATAATCAGGAAAAGGGATAAGTGATATGACAATTCTTATTAAGCAAATAGTTTCGTTTTTTACATCAATTGCACTTGTTGTTGCAAATTTTCTGGGTATAGGCTCGCTTTCTTTTATTGAAAAGGTTGAGGATTTTAAAGTTACAACGTATATCAGAGGCGACTACGTTCAGTCCGAAAACAGTCTTTATCCCGAAGACTTTGATATAATAACCGATGTCATTCTTTTTGAATGTGCATCATTCAACAATAAAGGCGAGGTTATCTGCAACGAGTCCGTTCTTGAAACTGCACTTGCAAACATTCGTAAGGCAATCGGCAACAGGGATATCAGCATCACACTTAATTTCCTCGGACCGTGGGGTAATACCGATTCGGATGTATGGGAAGAGCAGATGGAAGCGCAGAGCAACGAACATAACAAAGCTTTCACAAGCGGTGTTCTTGAAGATAATATCATTGCCGTGCTTGATAAATATGATTTTGACGGAGTTCATTTTGACTATGAATATCCGCTTTCAGACAATGCGTGGAAGTATTATAATGACTTTCTTGTTTCTCTTGATAAAAAGCTCGGCGATTACACTCTCGGAGTGGCGGGCAATTATTGGAACATACATTTTACCCGTGAAGCGCTTGATGCAATAGATACTTTTGAGCTTATGATTTACGATATGGTGGACGGCGAAGGCAGACACGCCACCTACAAAGACACCGTAGCCGCTGTTCAAAAGCTCGGATTTCAGGGTATGATTTTTGAAAAGGTCAATATCGGACTTCCTTTCTATTCGCGTCCCACAGATATGTCAGCCTATTGGTACGGATATAACGGATGTTATGACGGTATTGATGAAAACGGCTGGTATCATTGCAACAACACAAATAAAGATTTTTGGTTTAATACTCCCGAGGTCATTGAAAAGAAAACCGAATATGCAATCAACAACGGCTTCGGCGGAGTTATGATATGGCATTATAATTGCGACCTGCCATCAACTCATGAAGATTCACTTCTCAGGGCAGTTGACAGCGCAATTAAAAACGTGAACAATAAATAAATCTCTTGGCGAAAGGGGATAAAAAGCAGTGGAATTTAAAACCGTTTTCGGTCCGGGTACGGGCGGACCTTCAGATTATTACAGAATACCCTCGATGATTACAACAAAAAACGGCGTGGTTGTAGCCTGTGCGGATGCCAGATTTTTTACCGGTGCAGATAACCCCAACAGAATTGACAAGGTTGTCAGAAGAAGTATG
>JAZNBM010000155.1:0-49723 GCA_045587045.1 Acutalibacteraceae bacterium
GTTATGACCTATAAGCCCAAGAAGAACTCCAAGCGCAAGATGGGTCACAGACAGCCTTACACAAAGGTAGAAATCTCTGCCATCAACGCATAATTTGACACCCTATGATAAGGGTCAAATTTTCAATCGGTAACAACCGACTCCACGGCTTTGAAATCAGCGGTCATTCAATGTTCGCTCCCGAAGGTCAGGATATCGTTTGTGCGGCGGTTTCGTCGGCAGCTTTAATGGCGGCAAACACCGTAACGGAAATAATCGGCACGCCTGCAAATGCAGAGGCTGAAAACGGTTCAATGATTTTTCATCTGAACGAAACAAACGATAAAACAGAAGCAGTTATGCGAGGCCTTGAGCTTCATTTAACCGAACTTTCAAAGCAGTATCCACACAACATTAAAGTAATTTACGGAGGTGTAAAGAATGCTTAAGATAAATGTACAGCTTTTCGCTCATAAAAAAGGTATGGGTTCAACCCGTAACGGCCGTGATTCCGAATCCAAGAGACTCGGCGCAAAGAGAGCTGACGGTCAGTTCGTTCTTGCAGGTAACATCCTTGTAAGACAGAGAGGCACACACATCCATCCCGGCAACAACGTTGGTAAGGGTTCAGACGATACTCTCTTCGCACTCATCGACGGCACAGTTAAGTTCGAGCGTATGGGTAAAGACCGCAAAAAGGTTAGCGTTTACGCTGTTGAGCAGTAATTCTGCTCCTTTTCACAAAGCGAAGAACAAAAACATTTAAGACTTGCTTGGTAATTCTTGCAAGTCTTTTTGTTTTTTAGCCGTTTTTTAAACGCACATGTTAATTGAATTTTTTTACTTGAAAATAAATAAAAAAATATCCGCCCTGCATTGACAGAGCGGATTCTTTTTCTTTTTAGCCTTTGAATTCATCGTCGGTGTGAACAACAGCCGCCTCTGTATCTCTGAAGAGCAGAGAAATGCACCAGATGCCGGCAAGCGCAACAAGTGTGTAAACAATTCTGCTGAGAATTGCGCCCTGACCGCCGAAAATCCAGGCAACAAGGTCAAACTGAAAAAGACCGATGCTGCCCCAGTTAAGCGCACCCACAATAACGAGAGCAAGCGAAATTTTATCAAGCATGGTTTCATCTCCTTACATTGCTTTTCACTGTTAGTATGGCAGGATGAAAACCTGTTATGCTTGGTTTAAATTGTAAAATTTCAGAATTTGAATTTAACGTCGCTGTCTTTCAGAAGGGGAGCAGAGCTGTCTTTTGCAGAAAGAATGGGATTTTCGATTCCCCACTCAACTCCAAGTTCGGGGTCACACCAGCAAACGCTTCTGTCATTTTCGGGTGAATAAAAATCATCAACCTTGTATGAAAGTTCAACGTCGTCAGAGATTGTAAGAAAGCCGTGCAGACAGCCTTTGGGAATAAATAACATTTTTTTGTTTTCTTCCGAAAGCTCAACGGCAACCCATTTTTTGTATGTGGGCGAGCCTTCTCTTATGTCAACTGCAACGTCTATGATTTTGCCCTTTGTGCAGGAAACAAGCTTTGCCTGCGATTTAGGGTCGGTCTGACAGTGCAGACCTCTTAACGTACCTTTTTTAGCAGAGAAAGAGCGGTTATCCTGAACAAAATCAGCAAATATCCCAAGCTCCTCAAAAGCTTTTTTTGAATATGTTTCGCAAAACCAGCCTCTGTTATCACCAAAAACAGCAGGTTCTATGATAAATACGCCGCTAATGGCGGTCTGCTCACTTTTCATTTGTGTTTTGCTCCTCTGTGCCCCAGCAGGGTCTTTCGCCCGGTCTGTCGGCAGAATAAAGAATTTTGCCCTCTGCAACGGCACGCAGATGCTGACCGTAGGAGGATTTTCCGTATTTTTCTGCTGAACGCAGTAAAGCTTCACGGCTTATCCAGCGCATATTGTATGCGATTTCTTCAGGGGCGGAAATTTTGATACCTTGAAGCTTTTCAACCGTTTTGATAAAGTTTGCGGCATCCATCAGGTTTTCAACCGTACCCGTGTCAAGCCAGGCAAAGCCTCTGCCCATCAATTTGATATCAAGGTCGCCGTTTTGCAGATATATCTGGTTGATATCGGTTATCTCAAGCTCGCCTCTCTTGGAGGGCTTGAGTGATTTTGCATATTCAACAACTCTGTTATCATAGAAGTAAAGACCTGTAACAGCATAGTTTGACTTGGGCACGGCAGGTTTTTCTTCTATGGAAACAGGTACGCCGTTTTCATTGAATTCAACAACGCCGAAGCTCTGCGGATTGTCAACGTAATAGCCGAAAATGGTGGCTCTGCCCTTGTTTTTAGCCGCCATACGGAGCATATGTCCAAGACCGTTACCGTAGAATATGTTGTCACCGAGCACCATCGCAACATCGTCATCGCCAATGAATTCTTCGCCGATGATAAAAGCCTGAGCAAGACCGTCGGGGCTTTCCTGCACTGCATAAGAAAGGCTCAGACCAAACTGCCTGCCATTGCCGAGAAGCTCTTTGAATTTAGGTGTATCAGTGGGTGTTGATATAATAAGAATCTCACGGATGCCCGCGAGCATAAGAGTTGAGAGGGGATAATAAATCATAGGTTTATCGTAAACCGGCAAAAGCTGTTTACTGGTAACCATAGTCAGCGGATAAAGTCTTGTGCCGGAGCCGCCTGCCAGAATAATACCTTTCATCAAACACACTCCATTCGTAACAAAGCTGTATAATGATAATTCTTTTAAAGTTGCATACCTTTGGATATAATAGCATCTTTTGTCTAAAATGTCAACAAATAAAGGGTTACAAAGAGTTACATTTATATAACATTTATATAATATATCGTAATTTAAGCAAAGCAAAGAATGCTGACTGCCATAATGATAAACGCAGCCGAAAAACCAAAAAATATATGAATTTTTTTAATCTAACTGTTTACATTTAAAATATAATGTAATATAATTATAGCTGAACATTTGTTTACAAAAGGAGGCTTTGCTGTGGAAAAGTTTAAATTGGTTGCTCCGTATCAACCGACAGGCGACCAGCCGCAGGCAATTGAACAGCTTGTTGACGGTCTTGAAAAAGGTTGCACAGAGCAGACTTTGCTCGGCGTTACGGGCTCGGGTAAAACCTTCACGATGGCAAATGTTATTGCAAAAGCCAACAGACCCACGCTTGTTCTGGCTCATAACAAAACTCTTGCCGCACAGTTGTGCACTGAATTTCGGGAATTCTTTCCCGAAAATGCGGTGGAATTTTTTGTCAGCTATTACGATTATTATCAGCCGGAAGCGTATATTCCCACAACCGATACCTACATCGAAAAAGATTCCGCTGTCAATGATGAGATAGACAAGCTTCGCCATTCCGCAACATCTGCATTGTCAGAACGTCGTGACGTTATTATTGTTGCCAGCGTTTCCTGTATATACACTCTTGGCGACCCGATTGATTACCGCAGCATGGTTATATCCCTTCGCACAGGTATGGAAAAAAGCCGTGACGAGCTTATTGAAAAGCTTGTTTCGATTCAGTATGAGCGCAATGATATTGACTTCAGCCGTAACAAATTCAGGGTCAGGGGAGACGTTGTTGAAATTTTTCCCGTTTATTCAAACGAAAATGCTTACAGAATCGAATTTTTCGGCGATGAAATTGACAGAATCAGTGAAATTAATGCTCTCACGGGTCAGGTTAAAAGTGTCATTTCGCACGTGGCAATCTATCCTGCGTCGCACTACGTTATTTCTGCTGACAAAATGGAAAAATCAATCAGCCTTATTTACGGCGAAATGCTTGACAGGGTTGCGCAGTTTGAAAAAGAGGGTAAATTGCTTGAAGCACAGCGCATCAGGCAGCGCACCGAATACGATATTGAAATGCTTCGTGAAACGGGCTTCTGCAAGGGCATTGAAAACTATTCCAGAGTTATGTCGGGCAGAGAGCCGGGCAGTGCGCCTTTTACTCTACTCAATTATTTCCCCGATGATTTTCTTTTGTTTGTAGATGAGTCGCACGTTACTCTGCCACAGGTCAGAGCCATGTACGGCGGCGACAAAGCGCGCAAAGACAGCCTGATTGAATTCGGATTCCGTCTGCCGTCAGCTTATGACAACAGACCGCTTACCTTTGACGAATTCTATGAAAGAACAGGTCAGAAGATTTTTGTGAGCGCAACTCCGGGCGAATTTGAAAAGAGCAAAAGCGCACAGGTTGCAGAGCAGGTAATCAGACCAACAGGTCTGCTTGACCCTGAAATTTCAGTCAGACCCGTTGAGGGTCAGATTGATGACCTTGTTTCAGAAATCAATATCCGCACCGCAAAGGGTGAGAGGGTGCTTGTGACCACTCTCACCAAGCGTATGGCGGAGGATTTGACTGATTACCTTGAAAACCTTGATATCAAAGTGCGCTATATGCACCACGATATTGATACTATGGAAAGAATGGAGATTATCCGAGGTCTGCGTTTGGGCGAGTTTGATGTGCTTATCGGCATCAATTTGCTACGTGAAGGTCTTGATATTCCTGAAGTTTCGCTTGTTGCAATCCTTGATGCAGACAAAGAGGGCTTTTTGCGTTCAGAAACGTCGCTTATTCAGACGGTCGGCAGAGCGGCAAGAAACGCAGAGGGTACGGTTATTATGTATGCAGATACCGTAACGCCCTCAATGGAAAGAGCGATAACCGAAACAAACCGCCGCCGTGAAAAGCAGATGAAATATAATGCGGAACACGGCATCACGCCCAAAACAATAGTTAAGGACGTTCGCGAAATAATCGAAATTTCTGCAAAATCCGATGAAGAAAAGTCGATTTCAAAGATGAGCAAAAAGGAAAGAGAGCAGATGATAATCAAGCTCACTGCAGAGATGAAGGCGGCGGCAAAGATACTTGAATTCGAACACGCCGCATATCTGCGTGACAGGATTGAAAAACTCAGAAGAGGTAAATAAAATGGCAATTAAAAACCTTACTGTCAAAGGTGCAAGGGAGCACAACCTCAAAAACGTTGATATAACCGTGCCCAGAGATAAACTTGTGGTTTTTACAGGTCTTTCGGGCAGCGGTAAATCCTCACTTGCTTTTGACACAATATATGCAGAGGGACAGCGCAGATATGTTGAATCCCTTTCATCATATGCAAGGCAGTTTCTCGGTCAGATGGAAAAGCCTGCGGTTGAAAGCATTGAGGGTCTTTCACCTGCAATATCAATTGACCAAAAAACAACGTCAAAAAATCCCCGCTCAACCGTCGGCACGGTAACGGAGATTTATGACTATCTGCGTTTGCTCTATGCCCGAATCGGCATTCCTCACTGCCCTGAGTGCGGCAGAGAAATTGCAAGGCAGACTGTTGATGATATAACAAAACAGGTTCTTGCGCTCGAAGAGGGTACAAGAATTCAGATTATGGCACCCATTGCGAGAGGCAAAAAGGGAGAATACGTTAAAGAACTTGAAAGCATCCGCAAAGGCGGTTTTGCGAGGGTCAGGGTTGATTCCATAACTTATGACCTTACGGAGGATATAAAGCTTGATAAAAATATCAAGCATAACATTGAGGTTATTGTTGACCGCCTTGTTATTAAAGACGGTATACGCTCAAGACTTACAGATTCAATCGAAACGGCAGTCGGTCTGACCGACGGTCTGCTTATGGTTGACGTTATCGGCGCCGAAGAGCTTCTTTATTCGCTCAACTATGCCTGCCCCGAGCACGGCGTGAGCATTGAAGAGCTTGAGCCACGCTCGTTTTCTTTCAATAATCCTTTCGGCGCCTGCCCCAAGTGCCTTGGTTTGGGCGTGTTTATGCATATTGACCCGAAACTGATTGTGCCCGACGGAAGTCTTTCAATTAACGAGGGAGCAATAAAAGCAAGCGGATGGAGCTCGGCTGACGGCGGCACAATTGCCCGTATGTATTTTGAAGGTCTGGCAAATGCATATGATTTTTCGCTTGACACTCCGTTCAACGAACTTTCCAAAAAGGCAAAAGACATTATTTTTTACGGCACAAAGGGCAAAAAAATCAAACTTGAACGCAAAAGCGAATACGGCTCGGGGTCATATATGACCGATTTTGAGGGCGTTATCAATAACCTTGAAAGACGGTATAAAGAAACCACAAGCGATTATTCACGCAACGAGATTGAAAACTATATGATAAACGATGACTGCCCCGAATGCGGTGGCGCAAGGCTTCGCAGAGAGTCACTTTGCGTAACCGTTGGCGGCATCAATATCAATGAATTTGTGCACAAGTCAATCGGCGAAGAAATAGAATTTATAGATTCTCTTGTTCTTACCGAACGTGAAGAAATGATTGCCCGCATGATAATCAAAGAAATCAGCAGCAGACTTCGTTTCCTTTCAAGTGTCGGTCTTGATTATCTTTCCCTCTCCCGCTCTTCGGCAACGCTTTCGGGCGGTGAAGCCCAGCGAATCCGCCTCGCAACGCAGATCGGCTCGTCTCTTATGGGTGTGCTTTATATACTTGACGAACCTAGCATCGGTTTGCATCAGAGAGATAACGAAAAGCTGATTGCAACTCTCCGTAATCTGCGTGATATCGGCAACACGCTCATTGTTGTTGAGCACGATGAAGACACCATCCGTGCGGCGGATTATGTTGTTGACGTCGGTCCGGGTGCAGGTATCCACGGCGGCGAAATCGTTGCTTGCGGAACTGTTGACGATATTGTTGCCTGTGAAAATTCCGTTACAGGTCAATACCTGAGCGGCAAAAAGTTCATACCTATTCCCGAAAAACGCAGAGAAGGCAACGGCAAAAAGCTCATAGTTCACGGCGCAAAGGAAAATAACCTCAAAAATATTGACGTTGAGTTTCCCCTCGGCAAATTCATTTGCGTAACCGGTGTTTCGGGCAGCGGCAAGTCATCACTTATCAACGAGATTCTTAATAAGCGCCTTGCAACTGAGCTTAACAATGCCAAAAAAATTGCAGGTAAGCACGACGGTATAAGCGGTATTGAACATCTGGATAAAGTTATAAATATTGATCAATCGCCGATAGGCAGAACACCGCGCTCAAATCCTGCAACCTACACGGGTGTTTTTAACGATATAAGAGAGCTGTTTGCTTCAACCGTAGACGCAAAGAAAAAAGGCTACAAGGCAAACCGTTTTTCGTTTAACGTAAAGGGCGGCAGATGCGAAGCCTGTCAAGGTGACGGTATAGTTAAAATCGTAATGCACTTCCTTGCCGATATTTACGTGCCTTGTGAGGTATGTAAAGGTCAGCGCTATAACAGTGAAACTCTTGATGTACGTTATAAAGGCAAGAATATCCACGACATTCTTGAAATGACTGTTGAAGAGGGAATGAATTTCTTTGAAAATATTCCCAAAATCCACCGCAAAATCAAAACACTCTATGACGTTGGTCTGGGTTACATCAAAATCGGTCAGCCTGCAACAACCCTTTCGGGCGGCGAAGCTCAAAGGGTTAAGCTGGCAACAGAGCTTTCAAAGTACTCAACAGGTAAAACCATTTATATTCTTGACGAGCCCACAACAGGTCTGCACACAGCCGATGTTCACAGGCTTATTGACGTGTTGCAGCGGTTTGTTGACTCGGGTAACACGGTGCTTGTCATTGAGCATAACCTTGATGTTGTTAAGGTTGCCGACCATATAATCGACCTCGGCCCTGAGGGCGGTAGCGGCGGCGGAGAAATTGTTGCCGCAGGCACGCCCGAAGAGGTTGCGGTCAACCCCAAGTCATATACGGGACAGTATCTCAAAAAAATATTCCGATAATACACGGCAGGAAAGGCACTTTTGTGCCTTTCTTTTTTGTTTGTTAATAACACAAGCGCTTTAGCAAGAAAAGGCTTGCAGATTGGTTTCTGCAAGCCTTTTACTGTTGATTAAGCAAAAAGAACCCCCGGTTAATTAACCGGGGGTTGATATTAAAGTGATACTGTATTGCCTTGTGAAGCCTGCTGAGCAAACTTGTTCTTGAGTCTCTTGCAGAAATCCTTCTTGACGGTGTCGATGTTCTTATCGTTCTTCTCCATCTTGTATGAGCCTTTATCACCGACTACTGCTTCAAAAGCATCGGCGTAAGCATCCTGCTGAAGCTTTTCGCGAACTGAGATCTTCCAGTCAGCGCCGTTATTCTTTTCGAAATACATGATGTGATAACCGTATTCTGTTTCAACGATTTCGCAGTCGCCTTCTTTTCTTGCGGCATCAAGAGCCCAATTTTTGAAGTTTGTAACGTAATTTGAGTTGAATCTGATGTCCTCGTAAAGGCCGCCGTTTGCTGTTGAAGCTGTATCATCGTTGTACTTCTTAACAATGTTGATGAAAGCTTCTTTTGTGCCGCCTGCAGCAACCCATTCTTTTCTGACCTTTTCAGCTTCTTCGTAAGCTGTTTTCTTCTGTTCGTCAGTGGGCTTTGCGTTATCCTTAACGTCAAACTTGATGAGACAGTGACGGATGTCAACGCTGTTACCTGCGAATGCGGGTGCTTCAACAATTACGATATAAGCAGCCTTGTCTGTCTGGAAGAAATTCTTGTCGCCTGCTTTACGGTCTTTTGCAAATACCCATTTTGCAGCATCTTCTGAAAGGCTGGTTTTAAGAGCTGTGAATGTGATACCCTTGTTTACTGTGGTAACGTCACCTTCTGTAAGCTTTGTGTTTTCCTTAACGTTCTTGTTTGTGTGTTCGATAGCTGCAACCATAAGGGATTCAACGTCTGTTACCTTATCATAGACAGCCTTTGCTTCGTCAAGCTTTGCTTTCTGTACTTCTGCTTTTCTCTTTGCAAAATCTTCATCTGATTCTGATGCTGATTTTGTAACAGAGGGGAGAGTGACGGCATAATAACGGATACCTGCGTAGTTGTATGTATCTGCGTTATCTTTGTATTCTTTGTTGATCTGGTCTTCTGTTACGTTGTCGCCTGATTTTGCTTCAAGGTCTTCGTTGTAACGTGCAGAGATAAGTTCGATTTTAAGAAGCTCACGAAGAGCCTTTTCGTTAAGACCTCTGGAATAATATTCTCTGATAAAAGCATTGAGAGAATAGCCGTTTGATTCAGCCTGTGTGTTGATGGAGTCGATAGCTTCGTTGATCTGCTTTTCTTCGTCCTTGGTCAAAGAGTACTTAGCTTTCATAGCTTCGTTGTAAAGTGCAAACTGCTGGAAAGCAAGGTTTGAAGCGTATTCGGCAATAGCCTGGTCATAATACATTTCGTTGCCGTCTTTATCTTTCTGACCTGTGGCAACCTGGTCGGGTGATTTGTCAAGAGGGAAGCCCATTGATGCACCCTGCTGCTGATAGCTCATTTCCATCTGCTGGAAATACTGATAGGACATCGAATAATAATATTCATACTGCGCAACGCTTACTTTGGAATCGCCAACTGTAAGAGCGGTTGCATATTTTTCGTAGATGCCGAAGTGGTCAACAACAAACCAGCCGATACCGCCAACGATTGCAAGCACAAGGAGAGCTGCAACAGCTTTCTTTGCAATAGCAACGGCAAGGTTACGTGTTTTAACGTTTTTGGCGTTTTTCTTTGCTGCCTTAGCTAACCTTTCTTTACGTTCCTCGCGGTAGATTTCGGCTTTGCTTTTGGAGCTTTCGTTTTTAGCCATTTTGTGTTCATCCTTTTCTGTGTTTGATAAAAGCTGATTTTTTTAAATCAGCATAACGCATATATATTATACTATTTTTATAAAATAAGCAAGTGTTTTTTTATAAATTTTATGTAATAATCAATAAATGTTTACAAATTACCGTTCAAAAACTCTGTTCTGAACCAGATTTCGGGAACTTCAAAGCTCTTTCCGTTAAGATAATTGAGCACTCCCGCATCTGTTGTGAAAGCGAAAACGAGGCGATATGAATATAAGAATTGCTTTTTGTAACCGCCGTTTGCTTTGTTGAGCTCGTTTGTGCCGTATTTGCCGTCACCCAGCAGTGGGTGACCTATGCTGGCAAAATGCGCTCTTATCTGATGAGTTCTGCCTGTGAGAAGCTCAACCTCAACAAGGCTCAGATTTTTGTTTTCTGCAATCACGGAATATTTTGTGCGTATCTGCTTGGCACCGTTTTTTGGCTGATTGAAAACCGCAACTCTGTTTTTCTTTTCATCTTTAATAAGCCATCCTTCAAGCAACCCCTTCTTTTTTGTCAGCTTGCCGTGGATAACGCAAAGGTAATATTTTTCAAGCTCCCTGTCCTTCAGCTTCCTGTTAAGAATGCGCAGACTTTCGGCATTTTTTGCGGCAATAACGATTCCGCCCGTGTTGCGGTCAATTCTGTTTACAAGCGACGGAGTGAAAGATGCCTCATTTTTGGGATCATATTCGCCTTTTTCATAAAGATAACGTTTTACCCTTGTGATGAGTGTGTCGTTATATTCCGTTTCATCAGGGTGAGAAAGTAAACCTACCTTTTTATCGAGCAAAAGAATGTTTTCGTCTTCGTAAACGATATCCAGTTTTTTTGAGGCGGCAAGAAAATCGTAATGCTCGGGTGCGGGTGCAAAGAATTCATCGTTGATATACATATCGACAGTGTCGCCCTCGCAGAGCCTGAGTGAAATCTCGCCCCTTTTGCCGTTGACCTTGATTCTTTTCATCCTGATATATTTATACATCAGCGATTGCGGAAGATTCGGCACGGCTTTGGTGATGAATTTATCGAGCCTTTGACCCGAATCGTTTTTTGAAATTAAAAAGCTTTTCAAAATTTAGCCTCCGTTTCAGAGTGCGGATAAAATATGGTTGAAAAACCGAAATTTTTATGTAATAATAAATAAGCATCCGTCGGAAACTCAATTTATAACCCGACGGTTACCTGAAGAGAGGTGCGGTATGGATCAGTCAAAAGAAAATATCCATAAGAATCACAGGTCAAGGGTACGCAGTACAATCCGTAAAACGGGTATTGACGGTTTGTCCGATATAAACCTGCTTGAATATCTGCTTTTTCACACAATACCGAGAAAGGATACAAACGAAACAGCACACAGATTGCTTGATACCTTTGGATCGCTCAACGGTGTATTTAACGCAACCTACGACCAACTTCTTACTGTTGAAGGTATGGGCGAAAGCTCTGCTCTTTTTATTTCTGTTGTTCCCGGTTTGTGCAGGAGATATATCGAGAGCAGTTACGGCAAAAAGCTCAATCTCTCGGAGCCTGACGATATGTATGAATACATAAAATCCAGATATTGCGGTGAGAACAAAGAGGTTCTTTATCTTGTTTGTCTTGATGCGCTGGGCAACTTGATTAATTGCTTCAGGCTTGGTGAAGGCTCGGCAGAAACCGTAGCTTTTGATAAAAGGCAGATTTTTGAAACGGCATTGAGAGCCAAGGCTGACACTGTTGTTATGGCGCATAATCACCCCAACGGAGTGGCAGCGCCGTCAAGAGACGATGTTGACGTAACCGGCGAGCTTCTGATTCTTTTCAGAAAAGTCGGCATAAAACTGGCTGACCATGTCATTGTAGCAGGGGAGGATATCTTCTCGTTTGCGACGTCTTACAAATATTCAAAAATGTTTTTGTAAATACAGTTAATACGGCAGGACCTTTTTGTCCTGCCGTTTTGTTGTTTTAGAATTTAACGGTAACCTTGTTGTTGCCGGGTTTGCCGTTGATTTTAAGGATTGAAGCTTCAGTACCTTCAACAGGCTCAATTTCATAATCTGCATTACATTCGATTGAAGCGAATGCCTTGTGGATAAACACTTCCGAGGGAACCTCGTAGTCTTTGTCCTGCTCAAATTCAAGTGTGAAAACGTCGCTTTCGCGGTCTGTTGTGTATTCAACGATATCGCCGCAGATTGCGATGGGAGCAGTTCTGATAAGGCACGTCATAATCGGGTTTTCAAGCAGACCGTCGTAGTATGCCCAGTATGTCTGGCTCCAATGGTTTTTATCAAACTTATCAAGCAGATATCTGATGTGGAAAAGCCAGTCAGTACCCTCCGACTGACCGCCCCACTCTCCAACGATGACGGGAACATCAAGTCTTTGCTGTGACTTTCTGTGCTGGTCAAAAATTGAACCTACTCTGGTGTTGCTTGCATATTTATATGCAGGCGTGTCAACCATCAGGTCATATGCGTGGGGAGCAAAGCATACTTTTTCTTCACGCACGCCGTCATAATTGATGACGGGTGTGCTGTAAGGAATGCCCATATTTGAGTAGTAGCTGTTTTCCATTATCATAATTCCGTTGTCGGTAACGTTTCTGATGGCTTTTGAGGTTCTGTTGATGAATTCCGAATATGCACCCACATCGAACTTATAAACAAGACCGTTTGCGGCACTTGTTACCTTGCGGAATAAATCAGGGTCGCTGAAAGGCTCGAGCACACGGATGGAGTTGCCCGTAACAATCTGCTTTGCCATCCAGCCGATATTGCAACGCTTGTCTGTGACAACGGTTTTTGCAACGCTGAAAATAAGCTTTCTGAAAATCTTGCCGCCGTCTGAGCCGGGATAAGGCTCGTTAAGCATATCAAAGCCGAAAAGGGCAGGATGATCTTTGAATCTTTCTGCAACGTGTTGCCACATTTTGCAGAAATAAGTCTGCAGAGGAATACCGTTGTATTCGGCGTTTTTCCAGAAATTATCAAACGAACGCTGTGTTGCTTTGCCCCAGAAATATCCTTCTGCCCAAACAAATCTGGTTTTCCGGAATTTTGCACCGTCTGTCAGGCATGCCCATTTGGGTGCACCGTCGCCTGCCATACCCTTGAAACCTGCATAAAGATCCTGATGCATATCAAGGTAAAAATATATTCCGTATTTTGCGCAAAGGTCGGCAACTTTTTCAACTCTGTCAAGAAACTCTTCGTCATATTTAAAAGGTTCGGGTTCAACTGCATCCCAGGTCATGCCGAGTCTGACGAGGTTGAAGCCGTTTCGGCTGAGTTTTTTGATGAGTTCTTCGTCAAACGGCATATCGTATGTTCTTTCTTCAGCGCCGTCTTTGTTGTAGCCTTTATCGCAAAGGTTTATGCCGTTGAATATTCTTTCTCTTCCGTCCGAATCAATGAATTTTTGCTTGAATGTTGTGATTTTTTTCATAACATAACCTCGCAATTCAATATAATCAAAAACATTATATCATCAGTATGGAGTGTTTTCAACCGCTTTTTTGTAAACATTTTTATAAAAGAAACGGAACATTGCACAATTTACTATTGCCAATGTCTGCTTTTTGTGTTAAAATTACTCTGTAAATTTATGCGTGATAAAACGCAAATTCTGAAATGAATAGGGGTAATAAACAATGGCAGCATCAGTTTTATACAAAGCATTTTGCAGAACCTACCAGGGCGTTTTCAGGGTAGCGGTCAATTTCCTTGACTGGACAGAGCCCAAGCTTGTAAAGGGCGCAGGCAGTGTTAAGAAGCTTCCCGAAGTTGTAAAGGCAAACGGTCATAATAAAGTTCTTGTTGTAACCGATAAAGGACTTATGGGGCTTCATCTTCTTGACGGTCTTTTTGAAGGTCTTGAAAAGTCAGGCATTGAATACTTTGTTTATGACGGCACACAGCCCAACCCCACAATTGATAACATCGAGGAAGCAAGAAAGCTCTATGCAGATAATAACTGCGCCGCAGTTATCGCATTTGGCGGCGGTTCACCCATGGACTGCGCAAAGGTTGCTGCAGCAAGAATTGCAAAACCCAAAAAGTCAGTTCAGCAGATGAGAGGCACACTCAAGATTCTTAAGAAGCTTCCCACAATCTATGCTGTTCCCACAACCGCAGGCACAGGCTCCGAAACAACAATCGCGGCTGTTGTTTCCGACCCCACCACACACGAAAAATACGCTCTTCAGGATCCCGTTCTTCGTCCCAAGTACGCAGTTCTCGATCCCGAACTTACAATCGGTCTTCCTCCTCACATCACCTCGACAACGGGAATGGATGCTCTTACCCACGCTGTTGAAGCTTATATCGGCCACAGCAACACAAAGGGAACAGCTCTTGCAGCTGAAAAGGCAACCAAAATGATTTTTGACAATATCCTTAAGGTTTATGAAAACGGCAAGGATATCGAAGCAAGAGAAAATATGCTTGAAGCATCTTACCTTGCAGGTATCGCTTTTACAAGAGCTTATGTCGGCTACGTTCACGCAATCGCTCACAATCTCGGCGGTATGTACGGCACACCTCACGGTCTTGCAAATGCGGTTGTTCTGCCTTACGTTCTTGAATACTTCGGCGAAACGGCATATGAACGCCTTGCAAAGCTTGCTGATATCGCAGGTCTTGACACAAAGGGTATGAATGACGAACAGAAGGCAAAGCTCTTCATTGAATCAATTAAGGAATTCAACAAAAAGATGAATATTCCCGACAAACTCGATATTCAGGAAAAGGATATTCCCACAATCGCCAAGAGAGCGCTCAAAGAAGGCAATCCTCTTTATCCCGTTCCGAAGATTATGGATCTTGAGGAATGTATGGCGGTTATCAGAAAAATCGCAAAATAAGCAGTCAATACGGTTGCTTGTATAAAATAAGGGTGAGACAAATGAAACTTAAAAAACTTATTAGCTTGATAATGGCACTTGTTATGATATTTTCCGCTTGCTGTGTCGGTGCTTTCGCAAAGAACAACGTCAGCAAGCCCAAAAACGATGCGCCTTTCATATTTGTTCACGGTCTGAACGGCTGGGGCGGTGCAGAGGGTATCGACGGTATCGTTCCTTATTGGGGAGCTACAACGGGCGACCTTATGCAGTATCTTCAGTATGAAGGCTACGAATGCTATTCTGCATCGGTAGGACCTCTCAGCAGTGCTTGGGACAGAGCCTGCGAGTTGTATGCCCAGATTATCGGTGCAACGGTTGACTACGGTGAAGCACATTCAAAGCAGTTCAACCACGCAAGATACGGCAGAACTTATTACACGGCACTTGTTCCCGATTGGGGAGAGCTTGACGAAGCTGGCAAAATCAAGCAGATTCACCTTATCGGTCACAGTTTCGGCGGAACAACGGTCAGAATGCTGGTGCATCTTCTTACCGAAGGAAGTCCTGAAGAAATGGCGGTTACTCCGTCGGACGAAATTTCGGGTCTCTTTACAGGCGGAAAATCTGATTGGGTCAAGAGTGCAACGGCAATCTGCACACCGCATAACAGCGCAACAGTCTTTTATCCTCTCGATCAGCTCGGGCTCATCGATCTTGTCACGTTTATAAGCTATCTCTATGCCGGTGTTGTCGGCAGAGGTCCTCTCAACGGAGAATTGGTAGATTTCCATCTGGAGCAGTACGGACTTTCCGAAGTGCCGGGCAGTGACGAGTCAGAACCTCTGTTCAAGGCATTGAAAAATGTTCTTGACAATGATGGTGATACCTGCAAGCACGATCTGACTCCCGAGGGAACAAAACAGCTCAATGAAAAGCTTGATATCAGCGAGGACGTTTATTATTTCTCATATCCGTTTTCAACAACCCGTGATTTCCCGCTTCTCAACGTTCAGATTCCCATTCTTAAAACCAACCCCGTAATTTTCCTTACGGCGGTTATGATGGGTGTTATGCAATTCACTGACCCTTACACAGGTGTTGTTTATAACGAAGCCTGGCTTGCAAACGATGCTCTTGTAAATACAGAGAGCGCAAAATATCCTCTGGATGAGCCGTTTGTTGAATATGATGCATCAAACGTAGAAACAGGCGTGTGGAACGTTATGCCCGTCAGAGAAGGCGACCACGGCACGGCAATCGGCCTTTTTGCCGACGAAGCAGAAACACAAGCTTTTTATCTTGAAATGTGCCAAATGCTTAACGCACTTCCCGACTAAATAACAAAAAGGGCGATTCACCTGAACCGCCCTTTATTTTTAAGGAGTAAATATGAAATTTAAAAGATTTACAGCAATTGTTCTGGCACTTTTGATTGGTGTTATGTGTGCCATGCCTGCTTCTGCGGCAAGTGCCGTGCAGGCAACAGGTGTCAGCAATATAATCAGAACAATTGACGGCATTTTTGAAAATATCGAAAGATTATTCCGTTCCAAAACCGAAACGCGAATCAACTATGCCGCCTATACTGAATATTTTAAAATTCCTGGAACAGACAGCGGTTACGTGCCTCAGGGCTATTGTCAGAGCGAAGACGGCAAATATCATATTATTTCTTATTATCACAGTGATCAGCCTTCGGTTATTGCACTTGTTGATGTTTCTTTTGGTGATTTGGTAAAAGCGGTTAATATAAAGACCTCAAAGGGTAATGCTTTTACGGGTCACGCGGGCGGTATTGCGCAGGAAAACGGTTGGCTCTATATTTGCCACGGCAGCAAGATTTACAGAGTAGCAATGTCCGAACTTATCGGTGCGGCAAACGGCGGAGAGATTACTCTTGGTGCAAGTGTTCAGACCGACGTGAAATGCTCTTATATCAACAGCGACGGCGAATATCTTTATGCAGGTGAGTTTTATACCTTTGATTTTGACGGCAGCTATGATACGGATGCCTCGCATCACGTTTCCGTTTCACTCACAGAAAGATCATATTCCCGTTGCAACGCATACAAACTGAGTGATTTTGAGGCTGCTTTTGACGGTGCTGAGCTTGTGCCTGAATTTGTTCTGACTACTCCCAACAGAGTACAGGGCTTTGCAAGACTTGCAGACGGCAACTTTGTATTAAGCACTTCTTTCGGCAGAAATAACGATTCATTTATGCTTGTTTACGAAGACGTAACAGAGAACGACTGTGATTTTGAGGTTGATTACAGCGGCAAAAAAGTACCTGCCTACCACCTGAGCAAAAGGTGCAGAATCTCAACTTTGCGTGAGCCTCCGATGCTTGAAGGCATTGATGCAAAAGGCAATGCGGTTTTCGGTATATTTGAATCCGGCGCCACAAAATACAGTGACAGCGCATTCATTGTAAACAGCATTTGCGAATTCAAGGTTAAATAAAATCAAGCGGATTACAGAGGTTCGTCCTTTGTAATCCGCTTTTTCGTTATTTTTTCTTTAATCTTTCGCAGAGCTCTCTGTCGGGAGTAACCCACATTGTATTGTATGTGTGATAAATTACCTTGCCGGGCTTTGCACCGCTCGGCTTTTTAAGAGCGCGCACTTCAGTATAGTCAACCGCAACCTGTGAGGATTCTCTGCCGCCACTGTGGTAAGCGGCAAGTGTTGCCGCCTGGCGGCAGGTGCGCTCGGGAATGATATCACCGTTGCCTATAACAACAACGTGTGAGCCGGGGATTTTTTGCGTGTGGAACCACGAATCGTCCTTGGCGGCAGTTTTAAAGGTCAGCAGGTCATTTTGAACGTTGTTGCGACCGACAAGAATGGTGTATCCGTCATCAGAAACGTATTCAAGAGGGGGCAGGGGCTTCGGTTTTTTGCCCTTGTCATTTTTTGCACGTTTCAGATAACCCTGCTCGTAAAGCTCTGCCCTGATTTCGGCAAGCTCCGTATAGCCGTCGGCACGGTTTACACTGTCAATAACAGACTCGAGGTAGGCAAGTTCCTGTTCGCTTTGCTCAATCAATTCGCCAAGCATATTCTCTGCGGTTTTTGCTTTTCTGTATTCTTTGAAATACTTTTGTGCATTTGCAGAGGGTGAAAGCGCAGGGTCGGCAGGTATGCGTTTAATCCTGTTTTCGTCATAAAAATTTTCAAGGTCATAAAAAAGTGAGCCTTTTTCAAGCCTGTATTGGTTTGCAAGAATCAGCTCCGCATTTATCCGCAACGAATCCTTGTCTGCACAGGCTTCAAGCTCCGCCTGTCTGCTCTGCAGTTTTCTTGCGGCTCTCGCAGATGAATTCTGCAAGAGCTTCAGAAGTGACTGGCTTCTCTGACGGGTACGCTCAAAGCGGTCTTTTTCATAATAAAAATCGTCAAGAAGCTGTGAAAAACTTTCAAATTCTTTTGCCGTTACCGCAAAGCCGTATTGGGTGATATCCATAAACGTAAAGTCATAAGGCTTTACACCCTCCCTGATGAGCATCGTGGGGTTGGCTTTGCTTGTTTCCAGCACCGATTTTATTTGTGAAAGCTTTTTTGTCAGTCTTTCAAAAGCAATGTCGCTAATTTCTGAAGCAAGTCCGTCATCGGGATAAGCATATGATGCTATTTCACGGCTTATCAAGGGTGAAACACCTTCAACGGTTTCAAGGATAGCACCCGAAAGGCGTTTGCCGATGCATTTTCTGATTTCCGCCGCTATTGTTTCAACGTCGTTTTCCGTTAATCTCAATTTGCTTTGCTGAGGAGGTAATTCATATTTGAAGGTAGGCAGAATTTGTCTTACTGATGACTGTGTAAAGTCAATTCGCTTTACAGCGTCGACAATGTTTCCGTCTGAATTTAAAAGTATAATATTGCTGTGCTTTGCCATTATTTCAATACAAATCGTGAAAGTAACGGCATCGCCAATTTCGTTTGTGCCTGCAAGGTCGATAAAAACAACTCTGTCAAGACCCAGCTGACGGATATCCGTGATAACCGCTCCCGTCAGATGCTTACGAAGAAGCATACAAAGCATAGGCGGTGTCGAGGGGTTTTCGGGCGCATTAGCCGTCAGGTGAAGTCTGGGACTGTTTGCACTTGCAGACATAAGAAGTCTGTAAGCACCTTCTCTGGAACGCAGATGAAACACCAACTCGTCTTTTGAGGGTTGGTGTATTTTTTCTATTCTGCTTCCGATTATATAATGTGAAAGCTCCTGCTTTAACAGGTTAAGGGTAATTCCGTCAAGGGGCATAGTTTTTTCCTCTTATCAGATGTGATATGTAACAGGGGAGGTTTGCTCAATGATAACAACCTCTGCCTCAAAGTTTTCTTTAAGCTTTTCGGCAAGCACCGCAACAACGGGGTTTTCCGTCTCAAAGTGACCTGCCGCAATAAGTGTAATACCAAGAGCTTTAGCGTCAAGGAATTCGTGGTGAGAAACGTCACCCGTGATATATGCATCACAGCCTGCGGCACAAACGTCGTGCATAAAGTCAGCTCCTGCACCGCCGCAGAGGGCAACCTTTCTGATTGTTTTGCCGCTGTCTGCAAGACGTACGCCTGTTGAAAGCTTTTTAACACACAGAGCTGAAAGGTCAACGCTTGTTGTTTCATCAATAACAGCTACCCTTACCATTGATGCTTCGCCGCTTTCTGTCAGGGGAGTGGCGTTTTCAAAGCCGAGTGCCGCCGCCAGGGCATCGTTTACACCGCCTTTTGCGATGTCAAGCGAGGTGTGGGCACAAATTGCTGCAATGCTGTGCTTTGCAAGCAAAAATGCAGGGTCGCTATCCGTAAAGCTTTTGACTGCTCTGAAAATAACGGGATGATGGCTGACGATAAGGTCAGCTTTCATTTCTGCCGCTTTTTTTACTGCTTCCGGTGTGATATCAAGCACAACGGCGATTTTTTCAACCGTTTTATACGTTTCACCTACGATAATGCCGCTGTTATCCCATTCGCACTGTGCACCGAAGGGGGCAATGCCGTCAATAAAATCGTAAACATCTTTAACTGTCGGTCTGCATTTCATTGATTTTTTCCTCCGTTTCGCAGATTATGCGTTCAAGGTAAGCCGCATTTTCGGGGTCACCGTGAATTTTTTCTGCTTCCAGCTTTGTTTTTAAACGGCTCACCGTTTTGCAGAGATACTGTTTTGCAACGTTTTTTTGGCATTCGGGAAGCCTGCCGTAATATTTATATCCCTCAGAAAATTCCTTGGTTTTGCCGCTGTAACGGGCAGAGAATGCGCAATAAAGCTTTCCGCCGTCGATGCAGGCATCTTCGTTTAAAATCTCAAATCCGTTTTCAATAAGGTAAGCTCTGATATCCTCTGCGTGCGATTGCGGCTGAAGAATCAGAAGTTTTTCGGGGCTTTTGAGCCAGTTTGCTCTTGCAACGAGCTCTGCCATAAGTGTACCGCCCATGCCGCACATAATAAAATCGTCTGCCTCAAACGGTTCAATTTCATCAAAGCCGTCTGAAAGACGAAGGGTTATTTTGTCTTCAATGCCGTAAAGCTCAACCGTATTTTTTGCATTATCAAGAGGACCCTTGCGCAAATCGCACGCAAGAGCCGACGGACAAACGTTATTGAGAACCAGCCAGGCGGGAAGATAGGCGTGGTCTGTGCCGATGTCAGCGGCAATTCTGCCGCCGCGCACCATCTTCGCCGCCATCATAATTCTTTCGGAAAGCTTAAGCATTTTCTGCAAGATAAGCATTCATTTTTGCAATAAGCTCGTCAGCATTTACGCCGTGAACCATGCAAGCCTGAGCAACGCTCTCGCTTCTTGCAGAGGGGCAGCCGAGGCAGTGCATACCCATTTCAAGGAAGAAGGGAGCAAGCTCACGGTTAGCATCAAGAATATCGCCGATTTTCATGTCTTTTGTAATTTCTTTCATTTGAAAAACTTCCTTTCGAAAACAGTGTTGTTATTATAACACACATTCAAATCAATATCAAGGTTATAAATAATTGACAATTAGAGCTTTTGGGGTTAAAATAAAATGTCAAAGAATTTTTTGAGGGCAGATTATGAAAAAATACGATGCGGTGGTTATCGGCGGCTGTGCGGCAGGTATGGTTGCGGCGATAATCGCCAAAAGAAAGAATCCTCAACTTAATATTGCTATTATCGAAAAGCTTCCGCGCCTTGGAAAAAAGATTCTTGCCACGGGCAACGGCAGATGCAATCTCACAAATCTTAACGCAACAAGCGCGGATTACACAAATCCGCAGTTTGTTAAAACAGTGTTCGGCAAATTTTCGCCCGAAAAGGTTGTTGAGTTTTTTGAGTCAACGGGTTTGCTTACTTACAGCGATTCCGAGGGCAGAGTTTACCCCAGAAGCAATATGGCGGCATCCGTGCTTGATGCACTGCGCTTTGAAATTGAAGCTCTCGGTATTGACGTTATATGCGACACGGCAGTGACCGATATCAAAAAAACAAAATCAGGCTTTGCTGTTAATAACTCAACAGAATGCCGTCGGCTTCTTTTAGCAACGGGCGGCAAAGCTTCACCCTCACAGGGCTCTGACGGCAGCGGATATGTCCTTGCCAAAAGTCTGGGTCACAGTGTTACGGAGCTTTATCCGTCGCTTGTACCGCTCACGGTGAATGGCAATGTGAAGGCGCTAAAGGGTGTCAGAGCAAGAAACGTCAGGCTCACGCTTAAAAATTCCCGTGAGTTAAAAACTACTTGCGGAGAGCTTCTTTTTACCGATAACGGCATTTCGGGCATAGCGGCAATGGAGCTTGCGGCGGAGGCAGAAAGGTCAGTTGAATCAGTAAAGCAAAAAACCTTTACGTTTGTGGACTTCTTGCCCGATATGAAAGAAAAAGAGCTTGTTGACTATTTGTTTAAAATCAAGAATATCAAGGGAATGTGCTCGGTTGATATGCTTTTTGCAGGCGTTTTACCGAAAGCGATAGGAATTGAGATTTGTAAAGCGGAAAAACTTTACAAGCAGGACAAGACGATATCTCGCCTGTCCCGTGAAAACATAATTGCACTTGCAAAGAAAGCGAAGAATTATGAGCTTGAAATCAGCGGCACAAAGGGATTTGCCAATGCACAGGTAACAAGCGGCGGTGTTGCGGTTCATGAAATTAACTCTGAAACAATGGAATCAAAGCTCTGCAAGGGTCTTTATTTTGCAGGTGAATTAATTGATGTTGATGCAGGCTGCGGCGGCTATAATCTGCAGTGGGCATTTGCATCGGGTCTGCTTGCAGGCGAAAAAATTTCGGTAGGTTAAAATTTATGATTAAGATAAGTGAAATAAAATTACCGCTTGATAGCGATGAGCGCGCACTGCTTACTGCGGCGGCAAAGGCTCTGCGTTGCAAAGAGGAAAAAATCAAATCAATTCAGATAACAAAAAAAGCCGTTGACTCAAGAAAAAAAGAGAACGTGTTTTTTGTTTATAACGTTTATGCTGAAGTTGACGGCGATGAGGCTGCCGTAATCAATCACGCAAAGAATCCGCGTGTTGAGGCGGCTGAAATATATAGATATGAAATGCCCGAAATCAAAAGGACAAGCACTCTGCGACCTGTTATTGCAGGCTTCGGACCTGCAGGCTTTTTTGCGGCACTCACTCTTGCAAGGGCAGGCTTTAAGCCGCTTGTGCTTGAAAGGGGAGCTGACGTTGATACACGAACAAAAGACGTCAACGGATTCTGGAGTTCCAAAAAGCTCAATACAGAAAGCAACGTTCAGTTTGGTGAAGGCGGCGCAGGTACTTTTTCCGACGGCAAGCTCACAACGGGTATCAAAGACCCTCTTTGCCGCAAGGTTGTTGAGGAACTTGTGCTTCACGGTGCTCCGCCCGAAATCAGCTATTCTTCAAGACCGCATATTGGTACAGACCGACTTGGCGCAGTTGTAAAAGCTTTCAGAGAAGAAATCATCTCGCTTGGCGGTGAGGTGCGTTTCGGCTGGAAACTGACTGACCTGATAATTGCTAACGGTGTTATTCAGGGCATAAGCTGTCAGAGACCTGACGGCGGCTGTGAGGATATTGAAACAGATACACTTTTGCTTTGCATCGGTCATTCCGCAAGGGATACAGTTGAGATGCTCTATAAAAAGGGAATTAAAATAATTCAGAAGCCTTTTTCCGTGGGTGTGCGTATTGAGCATCCCAGAGAAATGATTGACAAAGCGCAATACGGCGCATTTGCCGGTCATCCTGCTCTCGGAGCTGCTGATTATAAACTTGCCTGTCACCCCGACCACGGCAGAGGTGCATACACTTTTTGTATGTGTCCGGGCGGCACGGTTGTTGCGGCGGCATCTGAAGAAAACGCCGTTGTTGTCAACGGTATGAGCGAATATGCCCGTGACGGCGAAAATTCAAATGCGGCACTGCTTGTGGGAATTGAGCCCGAGCATTTCGGCTCAGAACATCCGCTTGCAGGCATTGAGCTTCAGAGAAAAATCGAAAGAACGGCTTTTGAACTCGGCGGCGGTGATTACAGTGCGCCCTGCCAGACAATCGGCGATTTCCTTGCCGACAGACCTTCAACAAAGCTTTCTTACGTCAAACCCACCGTTGCAACGGGTGTTACTCCTTCCGATATCCGCAAGGTGTTGCCCGAAAAGGTAACTGGTGTTATGGCAAAAGCGATTGTCAAAATGGATAAGAGCCTCAACGGTTTTGCTTTGCCCGACGGTGTGCTCACCGCACCCGAAACCCGAAGCTCTTCACCTGTCAGAATTCTGCGTGACGAGCTTTGCCAGGCGAATATAAGAGGTCTTTATCCCTGCGGCGAGGGCGCAGGCTATGCAGGCGGAATTGTTTCTGCGGCGGTTGACGGTATCCGCTGTGCTCACGCTGTTTTGCTTGATGAAAGCGATGAATGGTGATGCTATGGTAAAGCTTGAAAAAATGACGGACAAGCAGCTTGCTCTGCGTATGTCAAAATATATAGCGATGCTCGAGAGCATAAAAATCAGGGCGGAATATTTTTCTGCAGGCGAGTGCCCTCAAAAAGAGAGAAACGAGCTGACGGCGGATTATGTTTCAACCCGCGATTCGCTCAAAGAGGATTGGCAATATCTTAATTTCAACCGCAATTCAGGCGGTAAACTGCTTTGGGATAAATATTTTCCCAGTGTCAGTGAAGCGGCGGCGTGGGGACTTTATGCAGACCCCGAGGGTGCTTTTGACAAGGAATATTTTAAAAGCATAGACGATGCTCTTACACGGCTTACAAAATATTATTCCTATGATTACTGGCAGATAATAGCGGAATTATAAAAATTAAAACGGCTTGCAGGGAATCTACCTTGCGAGCCGTTTTTGCTTATTCTGATTTGAATTCTTTAAACACTATGTGTAACTGTGCGCCTTCGATTGAAAGGTCAAGCCAGTTACCGCTTTGAGAATCCTGATTGAGAATGAAAACTCCGCTGTCTGTGCTGCCCTGATACGTTGTTTTACCGTCGCTTACGGATTTCTTCAGGTCAATGTTAGCCTGCACATAATCAAAAGCCTGCGCAGCTATTGAAACAAATTCAACCTGCGGAAAACGGTTTGTGGAGGTGGAAAATTCAATGCCGTCAAAGGATGCGCGGCATTTTCCGTCAAGGCAGGCAATTTCAAGGGGAGAAAGTGCTTCGGGTGTGAGAAACTGTATTTTCAATTCACCGTTTTCGCTTCTCGTTATTTGTGCTGTCATAAACAGCTCTCTGAAAGTTATTTCTGCTTTTGCCGTGAAGGCGTTGCAGATGTCCCGTGATGAAAAATCCGTTTTGCTTTGTTTTTCACATCCTGCGGTGAGTATAGTTGCAAACACCGCAAAGAGCAACAAAACTTTTTTCAGAAAATCACCTGCTGTTCAAATTTTGAAAAAAGCACGGGCAACTCGTTGAGCACGTCGCTGGGGAGCATACCTCTCATGGATGTTTTTGCGGCAACCTCATCGGCGGCAAGACCGTGAAGATAAACCGCACAAACGGCTGCATCAAAAGGCTTCATTCCCTGTGCAACAAGCGAGGTTGTCATTCCTGCAAGCAAATCGCCGCTTCCGCCTCTTGCGAGACCCGCGTTACCTGTTGTGTTGATGTAAACCGCATTATCGGGGTTGCATACAACAGTGTTTGCGCCCTTGAGTACAACGGTTACGCCGTATTCCTGCGCAAATTTGTATGCAACGGCGGCAGGTGCCGCAAGAATTTCCGGAATGCTTTTGCCGCAGAGTCTGCTCATTTCTCCGGGGTGAGGGGTGAGAATAACGGGAGCCTGAGCTTCTTTCAGTATATCTATATTGGTGCTCAGCGCATTTATGCCATCAGCATCAATAATCATCGGTGATTTTATTTCTTTTATTGCGCCGTGAACGAGTTTTTCGGTGTCATTATTAAACCCGAGACCGCAGCCTATGAGTACGGCGGTTGCTTTTTTTGCGGCATCGGTTATTTCGGAAAGGGCAGAAAATGCAACCGTGCCTTCGGAATTTGATTCAAGCGGTAAGAGAAGCGGCTCTGTCAGCTTCGGTGCAATTGCAGGATATGCGCTCTGCGGAAAAGCAAGAGTAACAAGACCTGCACCCGTCCTGAGTGCACCGCCTGCGGCAAGTGTGGCGGCACCCGTCATTTTCATACTGCCGCAAACCAATAATGCCTTTCCGTATGTGCCTTTGTTTGAAACAGACTTGCGTTCGGGGAGCGTTTTTTTGATATCTTTTGCATCAAGAGTAAAGCAGGTCACACTGTCAAGCTTTGTGAAATCGCTTTCAATCATTCCGATATCGGCAATAACCGTTTTGCCGCAGAATTCATTAAAAGGTTTAATTACGTGAATGGGTTTGCAGGCAGAAATTGCTATTGTTATATCCGCTTTGAAAACAGCGCCGTCAACGGTTGCGGCATCGCAGTTTGCACCACTGGGCACATCAATGGCAACGGTTTGGGCTTCAGATGAATTAACGGCATTCGCCAGCTCGGAAAGCGGCTCGTTGAGAGCTCCCGTAAACCCTGTGCCGAAAACAGCATCAACAACAATATCTGTTTCTTTGATGTGGATTTCGAGGGGAGCAGGGTCGTTTTCATAAGTCAGAATATCAATGTCCATATCTTTGGCAAGAGCAAACATATTCTGTGAAATTTCATCCTTCGGCTCACCGCAGGCAAGAATAATCTTGACTGCACAGCCGTATTCACGCATTTTGCGTGCAATAACAAAGCCGTCACCGCCGTTTTTGCCTTTGCCGCAGATAATAAGAACTTTCTGCGGATTATCTTCAGATATGCAAAAATGTTTTTTTATCAGCTCAGCACAGGCGGTGCCTGCGTTTTCCATAAGTTGAGGAAAACTGATTCCTCTTTCGACGGCATTGCACTCTGCCGCATACATCTGTTTGCTTGTCAAAACGTGCATATTTTCACCCCGATAAACAGTCGCAAGGATATGCGGCTGATAAATATGTGATTACATTTTTATTTTATCACACCGCTGTTATTATTTAAAGATAAATTTAATTTTTATTGTAATTTTTTCCAAAATAAGATTGAACTTGAAAAAGTACGGTGATATAATTAAAATGGATATTTTTAGAAAAGGATGCAAAAGCTATGGAAAAATATATCAATGAATATATCAGACCACGTTTGCAGGGCGACGGCGGCGAAATCACTTTTGTTTCGGAAAATGCAAACGAAGTGACGGTGCTTTTGCAGGGCGAATGTTCAAAATGCCTTATTCTTGACCGCTGTTTAAAGTGGATTGAAGAAAGAATTGAGGCAGACCTTGGCCGAAAAGTAAAGGTTATCGGCATACGCAAAAAACCTTATTTTCAAGACGTTTAAGGAGGTGGCGGAATGGCACATATCAAGGTTGAACGCCGCAGTATGCGTCCCGAGGAGTGGATAAAGCTTCGCTTCGGTTGGCTGAAAAGAGCGATTTATGCCGAAAAATACGAGATAGAAAGTTTCGTTATCCGTGAAGCCCGCCAGACCTCCGAGATGAATTTTGAGTTTTATGACGAAACACCAAGACCGCTCAAAAGAGGGGATATGTATTTCACCCCTGACGGCACGGCGTTTATTGAGGCTGACTATGAATTGCCCGAGCAGCTGGAGGGCAAAAAGTTTTGCTTTGCGCTCAAAACCGCGGCTGAAATGATAGTCAGGGTCAATGGAAAATATGTCGGCGGTATTGATCCAAACAGAGAAAGAATGAACCTTTCCGAATACGTTGATGGCAGAAAACTCCGTTTTGAGATAATGGGTTATAACCGCTCAAAGCCAGACGATGAGCGCAACCCCGAAAGCCTTTCCGTCAGAGGATGCAGGCAGATTTTTGAGGGAGGCTATATTGTCGTTGTCAACGAAGCCGTGCAGTCGCTTGTTTATGACATCGAAATGCTTCTTGATGCGGCTCTCAGCGGCGCATTCAACGAAGATTTTTCTGCGGCGGTTATTGACTCGCTCGATAAAGCACTCAACTGCATTGATTTTGACGATATAAAAAATGAAGACGTCAGAGCAGCATCAGATTACATTGAAAAAAACATCTTCTCAAATAAAAATTATAAAGGCAGCGGCATGGTTGCTCTTGTGGCACATTCTCACCTTGACATTGCTTATTATTGGCGCAGAATTCACGCCGTTCAGAAGAATCTGCGCACCGTACTGATTCAGCTTCGCCTGATGGATAAATATCCCGATTTCAAGTATGCCCACACACAGGCATATACTTATGAAACGGTTGAGAAATATTATCCGGAAGTTTTTGAAGAGCTTAAAAAGAGAATTGCCGAGGGCAGGTTTGAGCCTGTGGGCGCAATGTATGTTGAGCCGGATTGTAACGTGCCCGCCTGCGAAAGCTTAATCAGACAGTGTCTTTACGGACAGAGCTTCTTCAGAGAAGAATTTGGCATGACGGTTGATAACTGCTGGTTACCCGACGTTTTCGGCAACAGCTGGATTTTGCCGCAGATTTTAAAGAAGAGCGGCGTTGATTATTTTGTTTCAAACAAAATGTCAACGTGGAATGATACAAACAGGTTTCCCCACAATAATTTCATATGGAGAGGCATTGACGGCTCTGAGGTTTATGCCTGTGTGCCGCCCACGCACTTTATTTCGTGGAATATGCCAAGCCAGATTATGGATAACTGGGAAGCATATCAGGACAAAGCAACGGGCAGTGCAACCCTTCAGATGTTTGGCTACGGCGACGGCGGAAGCGGTGCAACCGAAGAAATGGTTGAACTGATGCACCGTTTTGAAAAGCTTTCCGTTATGCCCGAAACCGAGCATATAACAGGTAAAGAGTTTCTGCATAAAAACTTTGACGGCAATCAAAAACTTTCCGTCTGGGACGGCGAGCTTTATCTTGAGATGCACAGGGGAACATTCACCACCAAATCAAACCTCAAGGCGCTCAACAGAAAGCTTGAGTTTATGCTGCGTGAGGCAGAGCTTCTTTCTGTTTTGCGTATGAATCAGGGTGTTGTATATCCTGCAGAAAAGCTTCGTGAGATATATAAAAAGCTGATGATAAACCAGTTCCATGATATCATCCCCGGCAGCCACATTACGCCTGTTTATCGCGATGCAATGGCTGACTATGAGCAGATGGAAACGGAGCTTAAAGGGATTATCGGCAGCGGCAAAAAGTATTTCAACTCTCTTAATTTCAAAAGAAATTCGCTCACATTTATACCCGATGAAAACGGCTTATTTACAAGAAACGGTGTTAACGGCTGTTACGCTGTGCCCGATATCGAGCCGTTTTCCTGCGGCGAAATCGAAAAAGAGGAAGCCGAAAACTGGTTTGCTTTCAGCGGCACAAAGGTTGAAACCCCGTTTTATTCACTTGAATTTGCTCCTGACGGCAGCATAACCTCACTCCGTGATAAAGAGCTTTGCCGCGAATGGGCAAAGGGCGATTTCAATAAGCTTAAAATATATCACGATACCCCCGGCAACTATGATGCCTGGGATATCCTGCCAAACTATAAAGACAAGCAGGAACAGCTTTTCGTTGTCAGTCCGTTCTCCTTTATAAGAAGCGATGATGAGTGTGCGGAATTTTCCGTTACACTTGCAACGGTAAAAAGCACATGGCAGATGTTGATTCGTCTTTTCCGCCGCTCAAGGGGAATTGAGGTTGAAAACATTGTTGACTGGAACGAAAAGCACCGTCTTGCAAAGGTTGAATTCGGTTGCAACGTGCTTTCGCGAGAGCTTGTCTGCGACACTTCGGCAGGCTTTATCCGCCGCGAAACTCACCGCAACACGTCGTGGCAGCAGGCACGCTTTGAGGTCTGCCACCATAAATGGTGTGATATGAGTGAGCACGGCGGCGGTGTTGCCCTTATCAATCAAGGCAAATACGGCGTTTCTGCAGAAAACAGCGTTATGGCACTTTCGCTTCTGCGTGCAACAATCCGCCCCGATCCTACATCGGATATGGGCAAGCACGATTTTTGCTATATGATTTATCCCCACGCGGGCGATGCGGTTGATGCAGGCATAAACAAAACGGCATTTGAATATAATATTCCGCTTGGCAAAGCTGACTGCGACTGCGGTTTTGAGTTTAATGACAAGCTTTGGCTCCAGGCACTCAAGCTCTCTGAAAACGGCAGAATGATAGTTGCCCGTTTGAGCGAGCAAAACGGCGAACGAGGTGTTCTCACTTTGCCGCGTGAAGCAAAAATTCTCAATATGCTTGAGGATGAAACCGGAACGGCAAGCGAAATTGAATACGCACCGTTCGAAATACTGACACTTGGTTTTGAATTATAATTCTGGGAGGAAAATAATATGACAGGTTACGAATATTGGCTCACTTTTGACGAAGCAACAAAGGCGGAGCTTGAGGCAATCACAGACAAAAAAGAGCTTGAGGACAGGTTCTATAAGGAGCTGGAATTCGGCACGGGCGGCTTGAGAGGCATTATGGGCGCAGGCCCCAACAGAATGAATAAATACACCGTTGCAAAGGCAACAAAGGGTCTTGCAGATTATCTTAACGCAGAATTCATCGGCGAAAAATCCGTTGCAATCGCTTATGATTCACGCAATAATTCTGCCGCTTTTGCATCGGATGCCGCATCGGTTCTTAACGCCGCGGGCATAAAGACTTATCTTTTCACCACTCTTATGCCCACACCCGTTCTTTCATTTGCCGTCAGATACCATAACTGCACCGCAGGCATCGTTCTTACCGCAAGCCATAACCCCAAAGAGTATAACGGCTATAAGGTTTATGATTCAAAGGGCTGCCAGCTTGTGCCCGTATATGCAGATAAGGTTATCGCATACGTAAACGCAGTTACAGACCTCAAGGCAATTCCTTTTATGGATGCTGACGAAGCGAAGGCAAAAGGTCTGCTTGTTGAAATCGGCAACGAAACACTTGACGCTTTCCTTACAGAGGTTAAAAAGCAGAGTGTTTATAATGAAAGCAGTGAGCTTAAAATCGTTTATACCGCACTTCACGGCACAGGCAATATCCCTGTCAGAAAGGTGCTTGAAGGCAAAAACGTTTCAATCGTAAAAGAGCAGGAGCTTCCCGACGGTAACTTCTCAACCGTTCGCTCACCCAACCCCGAAGAAAAAGATGCCCTTAACTACGCTCTTAAACAGGCTCAAGCAGAGGGTGCAGATATCGTTATCGGCACAGACCCCGACTGCGACAGAGTCGGCGTGGGTGTTTGCCACAACGGCGAATATCTTCTTCTCACAGGCAACCAGACAGGCGCATTGCTTGTTGATTTTGTTCTTAAATTCAGAAAAGATACAATGCCTGCAAATGCGGCTGTTGTCAAAACCATCGTAACCAGCGGTCTCGGTGCGGCAATTGCAGAGAGCCACGGTGCTCAAACCGTTCAGACTCTCACGGGATTCAAATATATCGGCGAAAAAATCTGCAACTGGGAAGAAAACGGCGAAAAGACCTTCCTTTTCGGTTATGAAGAAAGCTACGGCTACCTTGCAGGCACACACGCAAGAGATAAGGACGCTGTTTCGGCTTCAATGCTTATTGCAGAAATGGCTTCATACTATAAGAATCAGGGCAAAACACTTGTTGATGCTCTCAACGATATCTATGCCGCATACGGTTATTACTTTGACTGCCTTGAAACAATCGTTCTCAAGGGCAAAGAGGGTGCGGAAAAGATTCAGGCATCAATGCAGCTTCTCAGAGAAAACGGCACAAAGGTATTTGACGACCTTGATGACCTCAAGGATTACTCACAGGGTATCGACGGCCTTCCCAAAGAAAACGTTCTTCGCTTTGATTTCAATGACGGCTCCTGGGCGGCGGCAAGACCCTCGGGCACAGAACCCAAGCTCAAACTTTATTTCTCTGTCAAGGGTGAAAATTCAGAGGTTGCAATGGCAAGACAGAAAGCAATCTCCGCAAAGCTTATGGAAACAATGGGTCTGTAATTTCAAAAAATTAATGAGCATCGGCAAATCCGATGCTCATTTTTTATATCATATTCAAAAGTATGTGTGGCTTTTTGGTTGTGATGTTATCGGGCAGGCAGGCAATTACTCTTGCCATATCGGGAGCCGTGTTGGCAGTCCAGAGCGAAACAAGCAAACCATTTTTATGCATAACCTGCGTTGCCAGCAGACTTGCATTGCTGAAATTGCTGTTGAGTCCCATTGCACCGAGTGATTTAATCTTGTCTGCGAGCTTCTGCAGAAGCTCCTCATTGTTTGTTTCATCTTTAGTAAGCTTGTGGTTGAGATAATAGGGGATAGCAGAAGTGTTTTTGACCGTTTCAACCCAGTCCTCAAAAACGCCCGTATAGAAAACACGCTCAAAAAGGCAGTGCTTTTTAACAAGCCTGTCCACTTCGGGCAGATTTGCGGTTGATTTGATATCAAGATTGATTTTGCATTTTTTGTTTTTAGCAACTGCGGCAAGAGCATCGTCAAGTAAAACGCCATCGTTTGCTGAGGGTGCATCGGCGTGAATGATAACCGCCGTGCCGTCAGGCCTGAATGAAACGTCAAACTCAACGACTTTTGCGCCGTAATCAAGTGCGGCCTTGATTGATTCAATTGTGTTGGGCTTTGTTTTTAAGGCACCTGCGTGAAAAGTTACGGTGTAGCCATCGGGCAACTTTTTGGTTTCGTTTTTTGTAAATTCAAAATACTTTTTGTTTATAATTTTGTTGAGTTTAATCTCAAAATTCAGTGTATCAAATGCCATTTCAATACCTCTTGTTAAAGAATTTCGTTGACTGTTTTCTCAAGTATTTCAAGGTTTTCTTCTGTTGTTGCCCAGCTTGAGCAGAATCTTACGGCGCTTTTGCCGTTGCCCACGCTGCACCAGACTTCGCCCACACATTTTTCAAATACTGCATCTATTTTGCTGTCGGGCAATATCGGGAATTGCTGATTTGTTTCGGATTGAAAAAGAAAACTGCAGCCTTTGCTTTCAAAAATCTGCTGTATTCTTTTTGCGCATCTGATTGCGTGCTTCGAAATTTCAAAATAAAGTCCATCTTCAAAAAGAGCTTCAAACTGAATGCCGAGCAGTCTGCCCTTGGCAAGCAATCCGCCTTTTTGTTTGATTATATAGCGAAAATCTTTTTTGAGTTTATCGTTGTTGATAACAAGTGCTTCGCCGAAAAGGGCACCGATTTTTGTGCCGCCGATATAAAACGCATCGCACAGTTTGGCAAAATCGGTTATGTCAACGTTGTTTGTTTCAGCCGCAAGTCCGTATCCCAAGCGTGCGCCGTCAATATAAAGCGGTACTCCGTGGATGCGGCAAACCGAATAAATATCGGTCAATTCCTGCTTTGAATAAAGAGTGCCGCCCTCGGTAGGAAATGAAATATAAACCATACCCGGCTGTACCATATGCTCTCTGACGGGGTCATTTTCGTTTTCAGTGAGATAACTGTCAATTGCGGCGGCGCTTAATTTTCCCTCGTCGGCAGGCAGAGTCAGCACCTTGTGACCCGTTGCTTCAATTGCTCCGCTTTCGTGGATGCTGATGTGACCTGTTTCAGGGCTTATAACACCCTGATGCGGACGCAGGATACTGCATATTACCGCCGTGTTTGTCTGTGTGCCGCCAACAAGGAAATGAACGTCGCTTTCCGGTGCGTTGCAGACTTTTTTGATTAATGCTTTTGCGTTTTTACAGTGTCCGTCACAGCCGTAGCCCGCGGTTTGCTCCATATTTGTTTCGCTTAATTTTTTCAGGATAAGCGGGTGCGCACCCTCAAGGTAGTCACAGTCAAATCTTATCATTGTTTCTTTCCCTTTCTTTCAGCAATAATGCCTGTCAGGCAGATAACGGCGGCGGCAAAGCAAACAATAAGCATAATCACAAAGACCGCATTCCAGCCTCTTGACTGTGAAACCGCACCGAGTATGTAAGTTGTGGCAGTGCTTCCGATATAGCAGAAAGTATTCAGCAGACCTGCCGCAAAACCTGCGTTCAGACTGCGGCGGTGGTCAAGCGCAAACATACTTGTTATAACATTGTTTATCATTGCCATTGCACAGGCAAGACCGATAAAGCAAACCATAATTGCAGGCAGACTGCGTATGCGCAGTGAAAATATGATGCCTGCACACAAAACCGTAGCGGCTGCGTAAAAAATCATATTCATTGTTGCGTGGGTTTTGATTTTATCGTGAGTTTTCTTTGCGATTGTTGCTCCAAGAGTTGATACCATGGGCAAAAACAGAGCAAGAAGAATTGAAAAAGATTTTGAAAGACCGAATTCCTCATAAAGCACGGAAGGAACCCAGGTGGTTGTGCCGTCTTTGATGAAACCATTTGCAATTCCTGCAATTGCTGCAAGAGCAAGTGCAAGTCCGACTGCCTTGCTCATTTTAACTTTTTCAGTTTTGTTTTCTGCCGTTACGGTTTCTTTTTTCTTTGAAGGTCCGTAAAGGACAAGCCAGATAACAGCAGAGATGATAAGTGCAACACTTGCAACATAGAAAACAGCCTGCCACATTCCCGATTTTGCGAAAATTGCGGATATGCCGTAAGAAATAAGTGTGCCCACGGCAACGGTAGTGCTCATGGCGATAATTGCGGATGGCAGTTTTTTGTCGGATACAAAATCCGAAAGAGTTTTTATCAGAGTACTCCATAAAACAGACTGAGCAATGCCGTTGAAGAGCCAGATATATTTCATAACCGAAACGTCTGCACAAATCGGCATAAGCAGATTGAATATAGCCGAAACCGTCAGCGAACCGAATATCATATATTTGGCATTGTAATGCTTTGAGAGGATTCCGTTTACAAGCTGACCTGCACCGTAAGCAAAGAAAAAGAATGAGCTTACAAGACCAACTTCGGGCTTTGTTGCCCCGAGCGCTTCCATGATGGCAACGTTTGATGCGCTGAAATTGAGTCTGCCCACGTAAGCGGTGGTGTAGGCAAGCCAACATATAAAAATTATCGTTGATTCCCGTTTTTTAGAAATATTCAAAAGAGACACCTTCTTCCAAACGAGAATTTTACCACTTTTTGCCGATAAGGTCAATAAAAATCCGCACAGCGAAGCAAAATTTCGCCGTGCGGTAAATTCTATTTGTTTATATAACTTTTGCGCCGTAGGAAACAGGTCTGGTCACAAACACATCCTTGCAGTTTTTCTTAAGTTCTTCTGCGCATTTTTCTGCCTCTTCTTTGGTGTCAAAAAGAGCAAAAACACTTGGTCCGCTTCCGCTCATCTGATAGAGCAAAGCTCCGCAGTTGCGCATAACGTCTTTGATTTCAACTCTTTCAACAACCTCAATAACCTGCTCAAAAACGTTGCTTGCGTGTTTGCATATACCTTCAAAATCGCCCTTTGAGCAGGCGTCAAGCATACTGAGGTTATCGGGGTGATAAATATAAGTGCTGTCAGCCGCGGCAAAAGCCTGTGCGGTTGAAACACCTTTTTCTGGTTTTGCAATAACAATGAAGCAGTCTCTCAGGGGTTTTACTCTTGAAAGCACCTCGCCTCTGTTTTGTGCAATGCAGGTGCCGCCTTTGATACAGAAAGGCACGTCACTGCCGACAGTAAGACCGATTTCGCACATTGTTTGTTTTGAAAGCTTTGTGCCGTAAAGCTCATCAAGACCGACTATAACCGCCGCCGCATCCGCACTGCCGCCTGCAAGACCTGCTTCAAACGGAATTTTTTTGGTAACGGTTATAACTGCGTTGGGTTCAATGCCCGTTGCCTTAAAAAACGCCGCCGCAGCTTTGTATGCAATGTTTCTTTCGTCTTGCGGCAAACGCTTGTCGGAGCAGGTCAGCGAAATGCCGCCCTCGCCCTTGTCAACCGTTACTTCGTCACACAGGTCAACTGACTGCATAACCATAAAAAGGCTGTGAAAGCCGTTTTCAAGCCTGCCGAGGATATCAAGAAAAAGATTGATTTTTGCAGGTGCAATAACGTTAATCATATCTGCCGCTCACTTTCTTTATTCAATCGGAATAAGTGTGGGTGTTCTGTTTTGATAAACTGCAATTGAGTCGAATCCGCAACGCAGAGCAAGCTCGTAGCCCTGCTCAATGCCCGCACCAAGGTGCTCGGCAAAGTGTGCATCGGAGCCGATGGTCAGAAGTTTGCCGCCAAGCTCTTTGTAGCGGCGCAGGATTTTTTCGTTGGGAGAGGTTTCGCCGATAGGCTGGCGCAGACCTGCGGTGTTGAGTTCAAGTGCTTTTTCGTTTTTGATGAGAGTTACAAGAATCTCGTCAATGATTTCTGTGTATTCACTCATATCAACAGGTTTTTTATATTTGCCTACAATATATCGCAGGGGATAGGTGAGGTGAGCGAGCGTATCGAAGCCGCCCCATTGAGCAAGTTTGAGCTCCCACTCAAAGTATTCCCGAAGCAGAGCATTGTAATCAATACTTTCGTCATCAAGATCCATATAATAAAAATCTTCTTTGTCGGGCAGGTTGTGAATGGCGCCGATAACAAAGTCATATTTCATTGTTGATGTCAGCTTTTCTGAAAGCTCTTTTGTATAAACCGCCTGACCGAGCTCTGCACCCACGCAGACAATCAGCTTGCCTTCGAAAGCGGAGCGTGCTTTTGAAACCTCAAAAAACGAGTGGATTGCGGTTTTGTCAAAATTGCCCTTGTAGAATGCATCCATTTCGAGATGGTCTGTGAATGCAACGGCACGCAGACCTTTCATATATGCTGTTTCGCAAAGAAACATCGTGGAGTGGTTGCCGTCAAACGAATTATCGGTATGGGTGTGAAGGTCAACTATGTTTTTGAAAGCCATGGGGAAGTCACCTCTGAATCGTATATGCCGTTACTGACCAAAGAGCCAATAATGTGCAGAAAATTATAAATAATGCGCATCTGCTGCGTATTTAAACTTATTTTACCACATATTTTGTAAATAAAAAAGTCCAAATTAAAAAAATCTTGAGTTATTTTTTTAAATATGTTAAAATAAAACGAAAATATGCTTATTTAAACAGGAGCGGATATGAAAGTTATTGTTACCGGTGCTGCAGGTCAGCTCGGATATGATGTTATGCAAAGACTTGAGCTTTGCGGCATTGAGGCTGTCGGTATGGATTTGCCTCAGGTTGATATAACAGACAAAGCGGCTGTTGATGCTTTTATTCTTAACGAAAAGCCCGACGGAGTTATTCACTGTGCGGCTTACACCGCCGTTGACAATGCGGAAACAGAAAAAGAGCTTTGCCTTGCTGTCAACGAAACAGGTACACGTAATATTGCCGAGGCCTGTGAAAAATGCGGCAGCAAGCTGATTTATATCAGCACCGATTACGTTTTCAGCGGCGAGGGCGAAACAGAGTTTGAAACAGATTCACCCAAAGCACCCTGTAACCATTACGGTGTATCAAAGCTTGCAGGCGAAGAAGCGGCATTGCAAAGCTGCGGCAAATGCTTTATTGTCAGAATTTCTTGGGTGTTTGGCATCAACGGCAAAAACTTTGTCAAAACAATGCTTCGCCTTGCCGAAACCCGTGATAAGCTGACCGTTGTCAATGACCAGACAGGTTCGCCCACTTATACTTACGACCTTGCAATTCTTATTTGTGATATGATTAAAACCGAAAAATACGGTGTTTATCATGCCACAAACGAAGGGTTATGCACCTGGGCGGAGTTTGCGGCAGAAATAATGAAGCTTGCAGGCAAAAACACAAAAATAATTCCCGTCACAAGCACAGAATACAAAACCGTTGCGGTAAGACCGCTCAACTCAAGAATGAGCAAAAAATCACTTGACCAAAACGGCTTTGGCAGACTTCCTTCGTGGCAGGATGCCCTTGCAAGATATATTGCCGCTTTGGGCTGTTAACAGATTTTTTACTTTGTCAATCTTGCAAATATTAATGTTATATATTATAATCAACGGCGTTATATTTTAACGGAGCGGATATATGAGCGAAGAAAAAAGAAAAGTTGATAATGCTCAGGTGAGTAAGCCTCTTGACGAGATCACAGACGGTTTCTATGATTTGAAAGAGGTCTATTCAGGTGCGCCCAAAAAGCTCACCAGAGAAGAAGAGCTTATTCAGCGAGATAAAAAACGCCGTGAGTCCGAGTTGCAGGCAATTTTTGAAGATATTGAGCGCAGATACACAATTCACCTTGAAGAAGCCAAAAGTAATGCAGAAGCATCAGCCGGCGGCGAGCAGAGCAAAAAATCCGTTCTCGATTTTGAAGCTGATACTTCTGTCGTTTCAGAAGAAATTGAAAGAATGGAAGCTCTTATCGGCACAGACAGTGTAACAATGCCTTCCGGAGAAGAAGTTGAAGCCGAAAAGAAAGAAATCCGTAAAGATAAAAAGAAAAGCAAAAAAGATAATAAATCCGAAAGAGATAAAGATTCCGATGAGGACCAGACCTTTGATTTGTCGCAGACAAGCGCCGCTTATGCTTTCATTTACGGCATGGGTGATGCTGTTTCAAAGGCGGTCAGAACCGTATTTCTGTTGATTTTTAGAATAATCAGCCTGCCTTTCAAAATATGCAGACGCATTTTCGGCAAGGCTGCGGCAAGAAACAAAAACAGATTCAGAGACAGTGTGAGAGCCACCCTGCGTGAGATTGTGCATTTCCGCAGAGAAATCAAATCTGCACTCCGGTCTGTCAGAAAAGCTTTACGCAAACCCTTCAGCATACCGGGCATAATCGTTCACTATATCAAAAAAGCTTATGTAAATCACAAACAGCTTCTCAAATCCGCCACAAACGTTGCTATGCCCGTTTTATCCGTTATTATTCTGGTGATTACGCTCAATTACTGGAGCGGTGTAACGTTTGCGCTTGAGGTTGTTTATAATAATAAAAGCATCGGTTACATAAGCAATGAATCAGTCTACGTTGAAGCAAAGGATATAGTTAAAAACAGACTCTCAACAGGCGACTTTTCAATCGAAACAGAAGCTACCGCCGCACTCTCCGCAAACCTGCGAGCGGATTATAAAATTGCGGTTGTTTCAATAGAAGAGCTTAACGACGCACAGACAATTTCCGATAAGATGATTGAGAATTCGGTTGATAATCTTACCAATGCATGCGGTGTTTACATTGATGGCAAATTCATCTGTGCAGTTAAAAACGAAGCCGATGCGAAAAGCGTTTTCTATTCCATTCTTGAGCCTTATGAATCACAGGCACAGGAAGAAGGTTACGTTGTAGGCTTTGCACAGAATATTGATTACGTTCAGGGTCTTTACAGAGACGATAAGAGTGTCATGTGGGATGCCGTAACCCTTGCGGATAAGCTTTCACAGCCCAAGGAAGAGGCGGTTATTCACACTGTAAGCGACGGAGATACTCTTGAATCGATTGCCGCTGAATATGAACTTGATGAATCCGAACTTGCAGCAATGAATCCTGATTACAATTTCGAGAATATGCTCGAGAGCGACCGTGTTACCGTTAAACAGGCAAAGGGTTTAATAAACATCAAAAAGACAGTTACAACCACTGAAATCAGAGATATAAAGTTTGATACCGTAAAGAAAAAGGATTCAACAAAATACAGCGGATACAAAAAGGTTGAGCAACAGGGTGTTGACGGCTCCGAGCGTGTAATCAAAACAATGATTTATATCGACGGGGAACATGTTGACACAAAATATGACTATGAAACAATAGTTGAGCCTGTTGATGAAATTGTTACCGTAGGCACAAAAACCTATTATGACGGCGTTTACGTCGGCTCACCGTCAGAGTCAGGTTTCCTCTGGCCTGCACCGAGCTGTCATTATGTCAGTTCGCCTTACGGATGGCGAAACAGCGGCTGGCACAACGGCATTGACCTCATTAAAGCGGGCGGTGGAGCAAACGGCACCCCCGTTGTCGCTTCAAGAAGCGGCACGGTTGAGGTTGTTCAGCGCAGTAATTCGGGCTATGGTAATATGGTGCTCATCAACCACGGCGACGGTTACAAAACACGCTATGCCCATATGATAAGCGGCTCAATAACCGTTAGGGTAGGCGATTACGTTGAGGCAGGCAGAACAATAGGCAGAGTCGGCTCAACCGGCAACTCTACGGGTCCCCACCTTCACTTTGAGGTAATTTATAAGGGTGAAACCCAGAATCCCAGAAACTATATTTACGGTTAGTTTTTACTGTAAAACAAATCGGTCTGCACATCAGCGTTTTTGTGCAGACTGATTTTTTGTTTATATTGCCGATAAAAAAGTGTTGACAAACAGGAAATGCGGTGTTATTCTATTAGCATAGTCTAAAAAACAAAGCGATGACGAAGAAGGCTGAGTTGCAGCGCTTTCAGAGAGGCGGCGTTTGGTGCGAGCCGTCAGCAAAGCAGTTCAATAGCTATCCCTTCCGAGCCGAAGCTCCGAAAACCGCAGGGTAAGTAGACAGCTTCCGTAGAATGCCGCGTTAAGGCATAGGGCTTGTTGGAGCCTGTTGAGTGGCGCTTAATGCGCAATTTGAGTGGTACCGCGGGTAGAATTTACTCGTCTCAAAGCAGAGTCAAATCTGTTTTGGGGCGTTTTTTTATTGTCCCAAAGCAGCAAATCAAAATCATCGTGAAAGGAGAATGAATGATGATAACTTTTGGTCAAGGTTCAGTTGAAAACAAAATCATGGAGGTTGCTCAGCGAATTATTGCGCTCAGACTTGATATGGGTCTTTCACAGCGTGAAATGGCAGAGAAAATCGGCTTAAGTGAAGAAGAATATTGCTTCTACGAATCAGGCAGCCGTGATTTCAGCTTCACTTTTATTTATAACCTTGCACAGGTTTGCGGCGTTGAAATCACAGATATCATGGAGGGCAGCAGCCCCAGCCTTACGGAATACACCGTAACAAGAAAGGGCGAGGGTATGCCTATAACAAGAAGAGAGGGCTTTGTTTATAACCGCCTTGCTCCTTTCTTCAAAAATAAAATCGCGGAGCCTTTCAGAGTAATTATCCCTTATTCCGAAGAAGCTCTTAATCCTCCTTACCACTGCGTAAGTCACGAGGGCCAGGAAATCAACATCGTTATCAGAGGTACACTCAAAATGATAATCGGTGACAGAACAGAAACTCTCAACGAGGGTGATTGCATCTATTTTGATTCATCCGTTCCTCATAACGAAATCGCTGTCGGCGGTCAGGAATGCGAATTCTATGCAATCGTTATCGCACCCGACGGCTCAACCGAAATGAGCGATTACGTTGAAGAAATCAAAACTGCAAGCACAACAAACGTTGACCTTGCAAACATTCCGAATCCCGTTTCGGCAAAGTTCATTGAAACAACCCTTGACGAAAACGGTGTTCTCAACGGCATTAAGTTCAAGGATGACGACAAGTTCAACTTTGCGTTTGACGTTGTTGATGAAATAGCAAAGAAAACTCCCGATAAAACGGCTATGCTTCACGTTGACAGAGACGGTGTTGAAAGACGTTTCACTTTCAGCGATATGAGCCGTCATTCTTCTATGACAGCAAACTATTTCAAGTCACTCGGCATCAAGAAGGGTGACAAGGTTATGCTTGTTCTCAAGCGCCACTATCAGTTCTGGTTCTCAATCCTTGCTCTTCATAAGATTGGCGCAATTGTTGTTCCTGCGACAAACCAGCTTGTTGAGCACGATTTTGAATACCGTTTCAACGCAGGTAAAATCAGCGCAATTGTCTGCACAGCTGACGGTGATGTTGCTCACCAGGTTGAACTTGCAGCTGCAAAATGTCCCGGTCTTAAGACAAAGATTATCGCACACGGCGAACGCGAAGGCTGGCTTAATTTTGATAAAGAGTATTGCAATTTCAGCGATGTATTTGAAAGACCTTCACCCGAAGAAGGCGCATTCGGCTATGATCCCATGCTGATGTTCTTCACATCAGGCACAACAGGATATCCCAAAATCGCACTTCATACCCACAGATATCCTCTCGGTCATTTCATCACAGCGAAATATTGGCATAACGTTGACCCAAACGGTCTGCACTTTACCATTTCAGATACAGGCTGGGGCAAGGCACTTTGGGGCAAGCTTTACGGTCAGTGGCTCTGCGAAGCATGCGTTTTCTCTTATGACTTTGACCGCTTTGTTGCTGACGATATTCTCAAAATGATCGGCAAGCATAAGATAACAACTTTCTGCGCACCGCCCACAATGTACCGCTTCTTTGTTAAAGAAGACCTTGCAAACTATGACCTGAGCTCAATCAAATATGCCACAACGGCAGGCGAGGCTCTTAACCCCGAGGTGTTCCAGCAGTTCCTTAAGGCAACGGGCATCAGACTTATGGAAGGCTTCGGTCAGACAGAAACAACCCTTGCTCTTGCAAACTTTGTGGGCACATCAATCAAGGTCGGCTCAATGGGTAAGCCCAGTCCGCTGTTTGATGTTGATATCATCACATCGGAAGGCAATCCCGCCAAGGTCGGCGAGGTCGGCGAAATCGTTGTCAGAACAGATGCGGGTTCACCCTGCGGTCTGTTTATGGAATACTATCTTGACGAAGAAAAGACCAAGGAAGCATGGCACGACAATATCTATCACACAGGCGATACGGCATGGAGAGATGAAGACGGCTTCTTCTGGTATGTCGGCAGAGTTGACGACGTTATCAAATCGTCAGGCTACCGCATCGGACCGTTTGAAATCGAAAGCGTTATCATGGAGCTTCCCTACGTTCTTGAATGTGCAGTTTCAGCTGCACCCGATGAAATCAGAGGTCAGGTTGTTAAGGCGGATATCGTTCTCACAAAGGGCACAGAAAAAACAGATGCTCTCAAGAAAGAAATCCAGACTTATGTTAAAGAGCACACTGCTCCTTATAAGTATCCCAGAATCGTTGAATTCAGAGACGAGCTTCCCAAGACCATCAGCGGCAAAATCCGCAGAGTTGAGCTTCGTGAAGCAAATAAGAAGAAATAATTTTAAAAAGGCTTACACGTTTTCATTTCGTGTAAGCCTTTTTAAATGATTAACTAATGAATAGTGAATATTTAAGGAAGAGCTTCGCTCTTAGCCTTTATATCTTAAGCTTGAAGGTTCTGCCGTCATAATCGATAAGACCGTCATTTTTCATTCGTGCAAGCTCTTTTGACATTGCGCTGCGTTCAACTGAAAGATAATCGGCAAGCTCCTGTCGGTTAAACGGTATTGTAAAAATAATAGTTTTCTGCAGGTTTGCCTGTTCGGAAAGATAAGAAATCAGCTTTTCACGGGTTGTTCGGCGTGAAAGGTGAGTGATTTTGTTATTCAGTTCGCAGTGCTTTGCCGCCATTGAGCAGAGCAGGTTGTCCGTCAGCAGACGGTGATTCACGCAGTCTTTAACACACGGTGCGGCAAGGCGGCGCATATCAAAAACAAGAATGTCCGAATTCTCTTTTGCCACAATGTTAAACGGCATAGTCAGGTTTTTGGCAAAAGCGTAGCTCTCGCCAAAGCATCTGCCGGGCGTGAATTCCGTAACGATTGATTTGTTGCCAAGAAAGTCGTTGCTTTCAAGGTAAATTCTGCCTGTGAGAACAACTCCTGCAGAGTTTACAAATTCACCTGCACGGCAAACGGTATCACCCTTGCGGAAGCTTTTGACCTCTGCATTGAGGCAGGTGAGAACGTCGGTAAGAATATTGTCATCAATTCCGTCAAAAAGTTCGCACATTTTTAAAATAGGCAAATGTTTGCGCATATTGTCACATCCTTGTTGCAATTAACACATTAATTATACATTATATATATCTTCGTTGTCAATTGCAAAACCGCAAAAACTAAAAATAAAACGGCTTGCATTTGGAATAAATCCGGGGCAAGCCGTTTGCTTTGTTTTAGTGAAGAGTCTCAAATGCGGGGCAGTATGCAACGTAAACGTTGCCTGCGTTGCCAAAGGGTTTATAGGTAAAATCTTTGTTTGCGGCGGCATCATTAAGACGCATATTGGTTCTGCTTGTAAGGTTTTCTGACGTTGTTTTGCCTGCAAGCATATCAAATGCTGTATGCACCGCACCTGTGAGAAGAACCGTTTCGAGCGGATAATTGTAGAAGCCGAGACCGGCTTTGCACGAAGCACTTGCGCCTGACAATGCTGTTTTAAAGCTTCCCGTTTCATAAGGGTTAGCAGGCAGTGCAACGGAATACAGGTCATTGACTCCGTTATATGCAGAGGGGAAAGCGGGGGAAATATAGATATATTTGTTTTCACTTGCGATGTTTATAAGCTCGCTCTGAATGAAGTAATCCGTAGAGAAAATCGCAACGTTTTCTTCTGCAATTTTACCGCTTTCTTTGTATCTTGTAACGCTGTCTCTGATATCCTTTTTAACGGCATTTGTGCCGCCTGCAGAAATCGGGTCGGGGCAGTTATGATAAACAAACTGAATCTCCTGCTTTTCGCACTCTGCAATGATTGCGCTCTTTGCTGTTGAAGCGGCAAGAGAGGTGTCATCGGGGTTGCTTGTGTTGCCGAGATGGCGGTTGAAAGACATCATCATAAACTGTGTTGCACCCTTGCTTTTAGCAAGAGCAACAATGTCTGCTGCAGCCGCCGCCCAATCGATGCAAAGAACGAGATCGCATTTAACTGAAATTCTGTCAATCGAATCCTCGGGCTCAATGCAGATGATTTTTATTTCGGGATTATTTCCGATTGCCGCTGTCATTGCTTCGCTTGTAAGACGGGTTGCTTTTGCAAAAACAATCGCGCCAACGGATTTGTCACTTGCGGCATCGGCGGCAGCGGTAACGATGCTGTTTTCCTGGTTTTCGGCAAGTGAATATGAGTTGCTGTATTCCTTTATTACAACGTTATCAGGGTAGCTGCTCTGAAGCATTTTTGCCGCCATAATACTCTCGTTGAACTGGTTGCCCGAGGGCACAAGGACAACTATTTTTTTATCGGTTTTTGATATTTCTTCCGAAACAACAGGTTTGGCAATTACTGTGGTTTCTTCTTCTGCAGGCGGTTTTCCGAATCTGCTGCAGGAAGCGAGAGTAAACACAAGCATAAGAGCCATAATGATTGCTGTTATTTTTTTAGCCATAAAATAACCTCTTTTAATGTTATTGACCGGGTTTGGAATAGGTTTGAACTGCCGTTTGCGCACGTTCAGTAAGATAATCCCTTAGGTCCTGCGGAGCAATTATTTCTACTCTATCGTTGAAACTTAAGAGCCAGCCGATAAGGCGTTCATCAAGAACTGAAAAAACCTTTGCAATGCAGTAGCCTTCGTTTTCGTCTTTTCTGACCTTAATCGGTGAGTCGAAAAAGTTTTTGACAAATTCAGTGTGCTCCTGTCTGAATTTCAGAAAAACCCATTCAGCTATTCTGTGACGTTCTTTGATTGTGCTGCCTGTGAAAAAGCCTTTGGCATCGTTGATGTCACCGTAATAAGGTTGTGCAGCTTCGTTAAGCATCTCGACCTTTTTTATGCGGCACATATGTATACACTCAGCTGTTTTTGAATCGACCTGTGAAAAAACAAGCAACGTGCTGTTTATACTTATTGCAATTCTGATTGGGTTGACTGTCATTTTGTCTTCTGCTTCAACAGATGAAAAACTGTCGCCGGGTGACGTTACCGTGTAGGTTATGAGCACTTTTTTCTTGTTATGGATTGCATGACGAAGAGCCATAACGTTTTCCCACGATACCGGTTCACGCGGAATATCGGCAGAAACTCTTTCTGTTGTGTTGAGCAACAGGTCTCCCGTTGATATGCTCAGAATATGTCTGAGCGTTCTCAAAGCATTGTTTCTCTCTGCCACAGACAGCATATCCGATGAATAAATTGCGGTAAGCATTGCATCTACGGATGAGAGAGTATAGTCTCTGACAATATAATAACCCTTTTTGGGGTTGGTGACGTATATAATTTTATGCGTTGTGGAATTGATGCTCTTGATGTCGGCAACAACACTGCGCTTTGTAGCAGTTATACCGTATTTTTCGAGATGAGAGCATATTTCCTCTATGCTTAAAACGTTGCTTTCATTTGAATAAACGTTAAGAATGTCCACAATATGAAGCAGACGGGCACGTGCACCGATGTTTTCTTCCAATTGAATCAGCTCCCTTTACTTAATAAGTCAGCTTGCTGTTGATATCAATGATGGCCTGTTCGTCGATTTTAAGCACTTTTCTGTCATATGTATAAATGCCGTTGACTTCAAATTCAACGTCACTTACCTGAGTGTATACTGTGGCGCAAAGACCGCTCTTGATAAGCGGAATAACCTGCTTTTTGTGAAGATTGACGTATGCTTTGGTTATTGCCTCTTTGCTTGTGTAGGGAATATAGCCGAATGAACGCAGAGGATTCCATGCGTGTTCTTTGATATTCCAGCTGTATCCGCCGTATTCGCTGATAACAAAAGGTCTGCCGTTTGTTCTGTGCTTTGTGGGCTTGTGGATAGGTGTGATGTATTTGTGGATACTCTTGAAGTCGCAACCGCCCTGGTCGTGCCAACCGCTTGCGTGGTCAACAAATCTGGTGGGATCGTAAGCTTTGACTTTGTTGCCGATTTCAAGTGCATCAAACTGACCCCAGCCCTCATTAAAGGGAACCCAGCAGCAGATTGAAACACAGTTATAGAGGTTATCAATCATTTCAAAAAGCTCTGCCTTGAATTCTTCTCTCCACTCGGGCAGGTCGCGATTGAATGCGGAATACATATTGTCTTTAACGTGAACGTTGATGTTGGGCAGAGCACCTGCAAGAATGGGATTAAGGGGTTTGCCGCCGCTTATCATATCCTGCCATACCAGCATTCCGAGTCTGTCGCAGTGGTAATACCAGCGAAGCGGCTCTTCTTTGATGTGTTTGCGCAGCATATTGAAGCCGAGGTCTTTCATTTTCTGAATATCAAAAATCATTGCCTCATCTGTGGGCGGAGTAAGCTGTGCATCGGGCCAATAGCCCTGGTCAAGCAGACCCTTCTGGAAATAAGGCTCATTGTTAAGAGCAAGTCTGGGATAGCCGTCAGCTGATTTGACTATTGAGAATTTACGCATACCGAAATAGCTTCTGACGGTGTCTGTTTCACCGTTACAATCAAGTGAAACTTCAATGTCATAGAGGAAGGGGGTTTCGGGACTCCAGAGCTTTGCGTCGGGAATGGCAATTTCAGCCGAATAGCCTATTTTACCTTCAAAAACGGTGTTGTCGCCGTCAAAAACTTTTGCGGTCAGATTGCCGCCGCGGTTTCCTCTGCCGACAACTTCAACCTTAATAACACCTTTATCGATATCGGGGGTAAGGCGGAGATTATCGATTCTTGCTTTGCTTACGGGTTCAAGCCAAACCGTCTGCCAAATGCCCGATGTTGCGGTGTACCAAAAACCGACAGGCTTCTGAATCTGCTTGCCTCTCTGCTGGTGACCTGCATCAGTGGGGTCAAAAACTTTAACAATAAGCTCATTTTCGCCGTCAATAAGAACATCTGTGATGTCAAAAGTAAAGGGGTTGTAGCCGCCTGTGTGTTCACCTACGATTTCACCGTTTACCCAGACCTTGCACTGCCAGTCAACAGCGCCGAAATGAAGCAGGGTTCTTTTGCCTGCAAAAGCATCTGTGAGAGTGAATTTTCTTCTGTACCACAGAAGCTGGTTTTCATCAATTTTCTTTTCAACGCCCGAAAGAGCGGATTCAACCGAGAAAGGTACAAGAATCTCACCATCGTATGTTTTGGGCATAGCGCTGTTTATGCTTGTGATGGCATATTCATAAACGCCGTTGAGATTGAGCCAGTCTTTTCTGACAAGCTGGGGACGGGGATATTCGGGAAGCGGGCAATTTCTGTCTACTTTGTCAAACCATTCTGTTGTGATATGTTTCATAATCAAATCTCCTGTCAGTTAGGCGGAATAATCCGAACCGTGTATTTTTTTGTGACAATGCTTGTCTTTTTTTGAAATATCGGCAATTATGTCGGTTATTTCTGAACGGCAACAAAATTATCAAGTCTCCATTCGCCGTCAACCATTACAGCATTCATTGTGCTTATCATTATTTTATTTTCTGTCAATGAATCAAGAACGTAAAAACGCAGATAAACGATGTCATCACCCATTGTTGTGAAATCATCGTCGATTTCAATGTTTTCCCATTTGTAAGGGTAGACATCTTCACCCGTGAAATAGCCTGAAGAATAATCGAGGTTATAGTATAATTTGCCGTCAATTTCAGTGTAGATAGCGGGGGAGCCGAGCAGCTTCTCAATAGCTTCTTTTGTGTATAAGCTTTCAAGCTTTGCAAGGAGCTCGCCATAGGTTTTATATTTTGCCTTGTCTGTGACCGGGGCGTATTTTACGCCGTTGTGTGTGATTGCGGCAGACTTGTCAACAGGAAGATGTGAAAGCACAAAAACCTCTTCAACGAGTTCTGCGTGGGGCATAAGATAGGATTTAAGAAGGGTCTCTTTTAATGCATCCTCAACAACAATGTTGGGGTCATATGAAGCGGTATATGTTTCTTCGGTTATCTCTTCTTCCAGTACACGCTCCTTAACACGGCAGCCTGCAAAAGAAAAAGTGATGGCGGTAACAAGTAAAAGTGCAAATATTTTTTTCAAGGGAATCAATCCTTTCGGGTTTTGATTGTTGCGGACTGTATGGTTTATTTCAGCGCCATTATCGTAACGCCGGAAATAACAGCCTGAATCATACAGAATCTGTAAATAACCTGTGTGTTTGACCAGCCTTTGTTCTTTCTGAAATGGTCGTGAAGGGGAGTACGGATTTTTTTAAAGGCATTGATGTGAAGGAATCTGATAAGAGAAACCTTGAGAATGCCGAGCAGACCGTCAAGGCAAAGCATAAAGCAAAGCGGAATTACAAGCAAAACGTTGCCTGTTTTGAAGATAAGAATGCAAAGGAAAAGACCGAGAGCTCTTGAGCCTGCATCGCCCATCATCATTGTGCTGGGCTCGGAGTTGCTCCAGAGATAGGGGAGCAGGGTAACAACCATAAGAAGAACGAGCATGGTAACGTTGCTGTCTGTGCCGGCAAGGTAAATTGCAATTGCGATTGAAACCATCGAAACAATTGAAAGACTGCCGCAGAAGCCGTCAATGCCGTCGGAGCAGTTGGTTGCGTTGATAAGCATCCATACAAGCACAGTGCCTAAAACTCCGAAAACAATCGGGTTTATTTTCAGGGCGAATCCGAAAAAGCTTATGTTAAGAAGTTCGGGATTAAAGTAAACGAAGTTTGCGGCGGTGAGAGCTGAAATAACAAGGTCAATAGCACCTTTTTTGTATTCGCCCCAGGGTTTTTCGGAAGCATCGTCAAGATATCCCGAAAGCATACCGAGAAAGAGAAGAATATAATAGAATAAATATTCAAGTGAAAACGGAACAAAAAGAAGAGCAACGGCAATGAAAGACAAAACAAAAATTATGCCTGCGCCTCTGACCTTGCCTGCAGAAAGCTTGCCGTTGAATGCAAATTCTCTGCCCTGGTCTTTGGGAAGCTTGCCTTTGAAAAGCTTAAGCAAAAGCGCACAGAGTGCAGCCGAGCAAACAATGGCAAGGATGAACAGATATTTGGGGTCAAGTTCGATGAGTTTGTTAATCATACTATACCTCCATTATAATTAACTAAAAAAATGATAACACAAGCGGTGCGATTTTTCAATATTAAATATAAAATTTATATGTGTTTGACTTATAGATAAAACAAATATATAATAATAGCGGTGATTAAATGAAAATTCTTGCAATCGGAGAAATTATTTTTGATATTTTCGGCAGTGAAGCGGCAATCGGCGGTGCTCCGCTTAATTTTTGCGCTCACTGTGTTTCCTGCGGTGCACAGGCGGCGCTTGTTTCGGGCATAGGTGATGATGGATACGGCAAAAAAGCGCTTGAAGCAATCAGAAATTTCGGTGTTGAAACGGAATTCATCGGCAAAAATGACCTTGAAACGGGTAAATGCATAGTAACCGTCAGCAACGGCAATCCGTCTTATAACGTGCTGCGACCTGCCGCTTATGACAGGGCAACGGCGGATATTGCCGCTGTCAGAGAATATGGTGCCGAGGTTTTTGCTTTCGGCACACTTATTCAAAGGGAAGAAATTTCAAAAAGCACTGTGAGAAAAATCCTTGATGAATGCAGTTTCAGCGAGATTTTTTGCGATATAAATCTTCGTGAGGGTTGCTATGACAGGGAAAGCTGTGCAATGTGTCTTGAATATGCAACCGTACTCAAGCTGAGCGAAGAGGAGGAGCCGTTGCTTGCTCAATTCGGATTTTATGCTGCAAATAAAAATGAAAGAACCCTGCTTGAGAATATTGCGGAAAAATATAAAAACATCCGCCTGATTCTTTTCACAAAAGGCGAAAACGGTTCGCTGATTTACGATGCCGTAAACCAAAAATTTGCTGAAATATCAGCGGTTAAAGCTGATGTTGTATCAACCGTCGGTGCAGGCGACAGCTATTCCGCCGCTTTTCTTTGCGAATACCTGCGTAGCGGCGATATCGAAAAAGCAGGCAAGGCAGGCGCGGAACTCAGTGCCTTTGTTGTTTCAAAAAAAGAAGCAATTCCAACATGAATCAGATTTGAGGATACATATTCTGCGGCAAAGACCGTTTAAATGCATAGCTGAAACAAATTTTAAATAGTTGGCATATTTCTCTTGATTTTTTCAAAACATTCGGCTATAATGGAAAAGCTGATTTGCCGATGTGATGGAATTGGCAGACGTGACGGACTCAAAATCCGTTGGTAGCGATACCGTGCGGGTTCGACCGCCGCCATCGGCACCAGAAGAATGCCCCCAATGGCGTATCCCGCCATTGGGGGTTATTTTTTGCGGATTGT
>JAZNBM010000156.1:0-8121 GCA_045587045.1 Acutalibacteraceae bacterium
ACAGCGTTCTTCTATGGTAAGATGGGTATAACTCATATGAATCCTCCTTGGTTTTTGTTTTGTAGCAATCACATTATACCATGGATTTATATGAGTTACTTTATTTTCTTAAACTGTTGCACTTGATAGTATAATTCACCCTGATAATTAAAGCGGAGTCGGCTTCAACCGACTCCGCTTTTTTATCCGCCGGAAGCAAGGGGTTTTGATTCCAAAGTGCAGCCGATAAAGCGTTTATACTGACGGCGTACGTAACAGTTCTGTGGACGGAAACAGTGCAAGAAAAGCTTTATAAGGCAAAAGCGGTGCAGATAAAACTACACCGCTTTCTTTTTTGCCAAACAATTTGTGTGCATAAAAAATAAAAAAAGCGCCCTCCTTGCGGAGAGCGCCTGAAATACTATCAGATACGATTAGATAACAACCTTGTAGTCGATAGCAGCTGTGAGGTTCTTGAGGTTAGCTGAAATACCAAGCTTTGCCTTTGCATTGCCGATGAAGATGTCAACAGTGTAGAACCATTCACCGCTGATGATGCGGCCTGTTTCTTCGTCGATAACGCACTTAATGCGAGCGTTCTTGTATGTAAGCTTAACTGTGTCTCTGCCTTCGGTGAGTTCTGCGCCGAGCTCCTTGAGAGCGCCGTCGATGTTACCGAGGGTGCTGATACCTCTTGCTACGGGACCTGCTGTGTTGCCGTCGCAGTCGGGACCGTCAACCTGCTGCTTGAGCTGGATTGTAAGAGTGGTTTTGCCGTCCTTGGAGATAGCTGTTGCCTTTGTGATGTCGGATGCAAGAAGGTCGCCTTCTTTGCCGCCGGGGATCCAGTTTGTTTCTTTGGAGTTGTTGGAAAGAGCCTTGTCAACTGCGGGCTGAAGAACCTTGAGAATAGCACCGAGAACGCCGTCACCGTCGATGGGCTTGGAAAGAACCATTGTCTGCTTGCCCTTGGGGATGTAGGAAGCGTTGCCGTTAGCATCTTCAACGATTGTTGCTGCTACTGCCTTGTTGTAGAAATCAGCGATAGCTGCGGGATCCTGTGATGTGAGACCCTTTGCTTCTTCTGTTACAACTTCTGTAACGATTTCTGTCTGACCTTCTGCGTTTGTAACAACGTCAGTTGCGATTTCTGTTACTGCAGCCTGTGTGTTCTTGAGAGCTTCTTCAAACTCTTTGTCAAGAGCAGCCTGGTCTACTGTTGTTTCGGGTGTTCCTGTTGTGCCTTCTTCATCTTTGCCGCCGCAAGCTGCAAATGCGAAGAGTGTTGTAAATACGAGTAAGAGTGCGAGAACTTTCTTCATGGTTTTTCCTCCTGAAAAAATATAGTGTTTGGCGGAATGCACAGATGATATGCATTCCGCACATCCGCTTATAATAAAAATACAACATTAATCGCAATTTGTCAAGACAGTATTTGATAACATCAGCGAAGTATCTTTTAATTGTATAATTTACATTTTATTAATTATTTAATAGTGACAGAACGCAAAAACTGTGTTATAATGACCTTAATTATAATGGAGGATTATACGGAATGGCAACAAAGAAATTCATTTCCTGGAACGTCAACGGCATAAGAGCTTGTCTTGGTAAAAACTTTTATGAGAGCTTTGCAGAGCTTGATGCCGATATTTTCTGCCTGCAGGAAACAAAAATGCAGCTTGGTCAGGCAGAGCTTGAGCTTGACGGCTACAAGCAGTATTGGAATTTTGCAGAGAAAAAGGGCTATTCCGGCACCGCTGTTTTTTCAAAAGAGGAACCGATTGCTGTTTTTTACGGTCTGGGTATTCCCGAGCATGATACAGAGGGCAGAGTAATAACCCTTGAATTTGAAAACTATTATTTTATAACAGTTTATGTTCCCAATGCAAGAGACGGTCTGGTGCGTCTTGATTACCGTATGGAGTGGGAGGATGCGTTCAGGGCATACATCAAAAAGCTTGATGAGAAAAAACCCGTAATTTTTTGCGGCGACCTTAACGTTGCCCACAATGAAATTGACCTCAAAAACCCAAAAACCACCCGCCGCAACCCCGGCTTCACAGACGAAGAAAGGGGCAAATTCAGCGAAATGCTTGCAAGCGGATTTGTTGATACGTTCAGATATTTTTATCCCGACCTTGAAGGGGCATACAGCTGGTGGAGCTACAGATTCTCTGCAAGAGCAAAGAATGCCGGTTGGAGAATCGACTATTTTATTGTTTCCGAAAGACTTAAAGAAAACCTCAAGGGTGCAGTGATTCATAATCAGATTTTCGGCTCCGACCATTGCCCCGTGGAACTTACAATAGAACTGTGAGGAAATTGAAATGAAAAAGAAAACATTCAGAATAATTGCACTTTTGCTGGTACTGACAACCGTTGCTCTTGTTTTTGCAAGCTGCAGCGGCAGCAAAAACAAAGACAAAGATAAGTTGCAGGAGCCTGCACCCGTTTATTCGTTCAGTGATTCGGCTTACACCAAGGCAGTTTCTGTCAGTGGCGCAAACGGTGAAATCTTTTTGCCTTCTGATATAGCCAACGTTTATTTTACCGCGGACCTTGCAGGTAACGTTAAGTTCTATGACTGCGCCGACGGTGCTTTTGCTGCAAGCACATTACCTGTTAAGCAGGTTAAAGCCAATCTTGCCGCAACATACGAAAAAATTCCCGTTACCGTCAATTATATTGAAAAAGACGGCAAAACATTCGGCATCGGCGTGTTTACGTCTGATATGAGCGCTGATGTCAAGGTTTATTCGTATGCTTTTGTCAAGCTTATAAATAAGCCTTCGGGATACGGTACAGGTCATCTGTTGCTTGCTGATTTTGAAAAGCATAATTTCTACAGTGCGGACAAAACGTATTCCGAAATCTATAACTTTGACCTCGCAAGCGGCAAAACAAGCACTTACGTTTCAAACAACACACGTCTTATCGATAAAAACGGTGCATTCAGAGCAGACTGGACAATGCTGACAGATGATTTCATTGCAAACCTCGGCGGTGCAAAGTATTTCTTATCCTCAAGATATTACACCTCTGCCGAAAAAGGCACAAGGGCAGATATTATGGTTCTTTCCGATGCCTACAGACCTGAAATTGTTGCCAAGGATATTCTCGGCACCTGGTTTGTGAACGATGCAAACGGTATGCACTATCTGCGCAAAACAGGCAAGGGCTTTTCCAACGTTATCAATCAGGGAAAATCCGAGACCGTTCTTGATGAGTTTGACGGCGATTATTTCACCGACTATCTTCAGGATGGCAGATGGCTTATAAATAAAAAGAGCCTTGTTGTTACCGACCTTATGACCGGTGCCAAAAAGACTCTTAAAGGTATAAATATTGCAGGTTTTGACCGTGTTTATGCTTCAGCAGACGGTGCAAAGTTTGTTTTTGCCGGAAACGGTGCAAAAAACGAAAACGGTGTAACTGTTCAAAAGGTTATCTACTGCACAGCCGACGGATCAAAGAACCCCGTTGCTTATAACGAACCTCTTCTCTTTAATGAGAGTTCAGGCTTTGTATGGATTGATGCCGGTAGAGTTATGAGCGTGCGTGCACTTGACGGCACAGGCGCAAAAGTCGGCAGTGTGATTTATGCCTATTAAATATTCTCTTTTCTGAAATCGAGCACGATTTCATCGTGGTCAAGTTCAAGAGCGGTGTATTTAACGCCTGCGGCATCAAACATTCTTTTTGATGCACGAACACCCACGGTGTCCTTATATTTATCGGAGAGGTAAACAACTTCTTTGATTCCGCACTGAATGATTGCTTTTGCACATTCGTTGCAGGGGAAGAGAGCAACATAGATTTTGCAGCCCTCAAGGTCAGAGCCGCCGCTGTTAAGAATGGCGTTGAGCTCTGCGTGGCAGACGTAAGGATATTTTGTTTCATATTCGTCGCCGCTTCTTTCCCAGGGGAAGCAGTCATCGTCACAGCCTCTCGGGAATCCGTTATAGCCGACAGACATAATCTTTTTATGGTTGTTGACTATGCAGGCGCCAACCTGTGTGCTGGGGTCCTTGCTTCTGCGTGCGGAGAGCATGGCAACTCCCATAAAATATTCGTCCCAGGAAATATAGTCCTCTCTTTTAGGCATATTTACAACTCCTTTTTTATTTCAATACTGAAAGTTTAGCATATCGGGGCGGATATTACAACAAAAAACAAAAAAATTGCAAAAAGAAAACTTATAAAACTACCTATGAGGTGATTAAAATGGGTTTTTTAACCAAAATATTCGGTGATTACTCAACAAAAGAAATTAAGCGCATCAGACCGCTTTGCGATAAGGTTCTCAGCCTTGACGAGGAATATTCAAAGCTTACCGATGAACAGCTTCAGGCAAAAACACCTGAATTCAAAGAACGTCTTGCAAACGGTGAAACACTTGATGATATTCTGCCCGAGGCTTTTGCCGCTTGCCGCGAAGCATCCTGGCGAGTTATCGGTCTCAAGCATTTCCCCGTTCAGATTATCGGCGGCATCATTCTTCACCAGGGCAGAATTGCCGAAATGAGAACGGGTGAAGGTAAAACTCTTGTGGCTACACTGCCTGCTTACCTTAACGCACTTTCAGGTGACGGTGTTCACATTGTTACCGTCAACGATTATCTTGCACGCCGCGACAGCGAATGCATGGGCAAGGTATACCGTTTTATGGGTCTTACTGTTGGTCTTATCATTCACGAAAAAGAAAATCCCGAACGCAAGGAAGCATATGCTGCCGACATTACATACGGCACAAACAACGAAATGGGCTTTGACTACCTGCGTGACAATATGGTTGTATATAAGGAACATAAGGTTCAGAGAGGTCATAACTTTGCCATCGTTGACGAAGTTGACTCAATCCTTATCGACGAAGCCAGAACACCGCTTATTATTTCGGGCAGAGGTGAAAAATCAACTGACCTCTATAAAATGGCAAACCGTTTTGCAACCTCGCTCAAGTGCGTAAAAATCAAGGAAGTCAATTCCAAAGAAAACATCGAAGACCTTGTAGGTGAAGACTGCGATTACGTTGTTGACGAAAAGGCAAAAACCGCAACTCTCACAAAAGCAGGTGTTGCGAAGGCGGAGTCATTCTTCAGCATCGAAAACCTTATGGATGCTGAGAATATGACCATTCAGCACCATATCAACCAGGCTATCAAGGCAATCGGCGTTATGAAACGCGATGTTGACTACGTTGTTAAGGATAACCAGGTTCTTATCGTTGACGAGTTCACGGGCAGAATTATGCTCGGCAGACGCTATAATGAGGGTCTGCATCAGGCAATTGAAGCAAAAGAAAACGTGAGCGTTGAGCACGAGAGCAAAACTCTTGCAACAATCACTTTCCAGAACTATTTCCGTCTTTACAAAAAGCTTTCCGGTATGACGGGTACCGCGATGACAGAAGAGGCTGAATTCAACCAGATCTACGGTCTTGACGTTATTGAAATCCCCACCAATAAGCCGATGATAAGAAACGATATGCCCGACGTTGTTTACAAAACGGAAAAGGCAAAATATCTTGCTCTTATCGAAAAAATCGAGGAGTGCCACGCAAAGGGTCAGCCTGTGCTTGTAGGTACCGTTTCAATTGAGAAATCAGAGCTTCTGAGTGCTCTCCTTAAGCGTAAGGGCATCAAGCACGAAGTCCTTAACGCAAAGCACCACGAAAAGGAAGCTGAAATCGTTGCTCAGGCAGGTAAATACGGTGCCGTTACAATTGCCACCAATATGGCAGGCCGTGGTACCGATATCAAGCTTGGCGGTAATGCCGAATACCTTGCAAAGTCCGAAATGCGCCGTATGGGTTGCACAGAGGAGCTTATTGCAGAGGCAACGGGTTTTGCAGAAACAGATAATCAGGAAATTCTTGATGCAAGAGCTCTTTATACTTCACTCGAGAAGAAATACGATTCCGAAATTGCCCCCGAAGCCGACAAGGTAAGGGATGCAGGCGGTCTTTGCATTATCGGTACGGAACGCCACGAATCAAGACGAATTGATAACCAGCTCAGAGGCCGTGCAGGCCGTCAGGGTGACCCCGGTGCAAGCCGTTTCTACCTCTCGCTTGAAGACGATCTTATGCGTCTTTTCGGCGGTGAAAGAATCACCTCTGTTATGAATACTCTCAAGACACCTGAAGATATGCCCATCGAAGCAAAGATGATTTCGAATACAATCGAAAACGCACAGAAGAAGATTGAAGGCAGAAACTTCGGCATCAGAAAGAATGTTCTTCAGTACGACGACGTTATGAACCGCCAGAGAGAGCTTATCTATAAGCAGCGTAATCAGGTGCTTGACGGCGAAGAGCTTAAGCCCGTTGTTACCAGAATGATTGAAAACAGCATCAATGAAGCCGTTGATATGTTCTGCTCCGACCAGGCTTCAAAGAAAGACTGGAATGTTGACGGTCTTAAAGAAAAGTTCAAGAGCTGGGGTCTTGTTGAGGAAGGCGATTTTGAGAACACAACAAATAAAGAAGAAATCCGTGAAACCCTTCTTGAAAGAGCCGAAACCAGATATGCCGAAAGAGAAGAGCTTTTTGGCGAAACCGAAAACGGCGAACCCGTTATGCGTGAGCTTGAGAAGATGATTCTTCTCAGAAACGTTGACAGCAGATGGATGGATCACATCGACGCAATGGATCAGCTCCGCAGAGGTATTGGTCTGCGTGCATACGGTCAGACCGATCCCGTTGTTGCTTACAGACAGGTTGGTTCCGATATGTTTGACGGAATGAACGAGGAAATCCGCGAGAATACCGCAAGACAGATTCTTACCGTTATGATAAGAAGCAAGGAAGAAACCAAGCGTGAACAGACGGCCAAAATCACAGGCACAAGCGGCGCTGCAGACGGCAGCGAAAAGGGCAGAACCGTCAGAAAGAAAGAAAAGGTCGGCCCCAACGATCCGTGTCCCTGCGGCAGCGGCAAGAAGTATAAGAAGTGTTGCGGCGACGTTTCCAAGAATCAGGCGAAATAAAAGGCAGATCGTACAATTTTCTTGATTGGCATATGCCAACGAAAGGTGAACCGAAACTTTATACAACAATTAAAATAACCGCGTTGCCGTAAAAAGCAACGCGGTTATCATTTTAACCTATTTTTCTTCCGTTCTTGAGTTTTACCTTGCCGAAGTAGGGGACTTTGAGGTAGCCGTCGAAGGTATCGTCATCAATTGTAACAACGAGAGTTATATCCTTGTCTTCAAGCATACTCGTTGAAACCGTCGCAGTGATTGTGTCGTCATCTTCTTCAACTTCTTTAACCGTAATATCGGGAATCTTTACGCCCGGAATGTCAAGATTGAAGCCGTATTCGCCGTTATTATCGAAAATTTCAAATTCAACGTCACCTGAATAAATCATTGTGTTGACGCTGCATGCCCATTTACCCAAACCTATCATAAACAAAAACTCCTTTCAGAACCATTATGAGGATATTCTACCATATAAATATGGAATTATCAATATGTAAGTTTGATTTTTAAGATAACCACAGTATCTTGTGTTTCGGTGCGCGGTGGTGATATATTATATTACTATACCTTTTATATATATGTCATCTGCGAAAAGATGCACTCTGCTCAGTTAAAGCGCAAAAGCCTTGATACAGTTGAGATTGAGGGTTTTGGATGTTGCAAAATTTTTTGAAAAAATCACAAAAAAACTATTGACAAGCAGGGGGTCTTATGTTATCATAATCGAGCACGCTCTCGGACTAGGGGTAAATTATGCCCTGAACTCAACCGAAAGCAAGCATGATATGCGTTGATGCAGGAGGTGGCCGCTCTCTGAAGCGGGAAATTTCTGCGGAGTATGTCCGATTTTAAACCGGGCGAATTGTGTCCTGACGAAAGGTCTGCCATTCCCGGGCGGCCTTGGTGTGGGATACTTATGTGCAAATGAGCGAAAGCTAACCCGGAAATATGTTTTTCCGGTTTTTAAATCGGACGGGTTGAAACACCCGGGTCGGTTTTCACAAAGTTTGCGGCCCGCCACAATTTTAAGGAGGCGTTCCAAATGGCAGTAAAGGGAAAAATCAGAATCAGGCTCAAGGGCTACGATCACAACCTTGTTGATAAAGCAGCAGAAAAGATCGTAGAAACAGCTAAGAGAACAGGCGCTCAGGTTTC
>JAZNBM010000157.1:0-22230 GCA_045587045.1 Acutalibacteraceae bacterium
GCAAAAAGCTTCTGCCCAAATTCGGCAGATATAAGTATTCTCTCTATTGCGATGCCATTCCCAAGTGCATAATGGTTATCCTCATCGGTTGGCTTCCCGTTTATAACATTCCTGACGTTGCAACAAGAGTATGGGTCGGCAACCTTCTGTTTGCAACCTATAACGTTTTCGGGTTTGCAAATAACCTTGAAACCTGCACCAAGACCATCAGCCCTAATATGCAGGAAAGAATTCTTGTGCGCAGTTATCCCGTTAAGCTTTCGCACTTTTTCCACACGGTTTCAAATGCTTTGATTTCGGTTGCCATCGGTGCCCTTAAGGACGAGTGGGCGGATATCAACGTTTACAGATTCGTTATTCCGATTTCTTTCATTTTATTTGTAACATTGACCCTGATTTTTGCAGGCAGAGTAAAAGAAAGAATACCTCAGCCGCCTATCGAAAAGAAGGTTCAGATCAAGTTCTGGGACGGTATGTTCGGCGTTTTGCGAAACAAATATCTGCTCATCAAAAAGCTTGTTGAGCTGATTGATGCGTTGGGCAACGGTATGCTGCCGTTTGCAACGGTTCTTTATCTTTACACGTTCCGCCTCAGCGGTTTGCCTTATACGCTCATCGTTATGCTCATTTCGTTTGCAGGCACACCGCCCGATCTGCTTTCACCGTATTTCCTCAAGAGATTCTCATACAAGCAGATTATGATTTTCTATCAGCTCACAAGAGCGCTCGGCAACGCAGCTGTTGCGGCGGCGATGTTCTTCTGCGGTGATAACGTTAATCTTTGCGGCACAATCTGCGTTATAATTCTGTTCCTTATGGAAATGACAAAAACCGTTCCCACAACCGCAGGTCACGATATGGATGCCCGAATCGGCGACTATCAGATGTATCTTTCGGGTGAACGCCTTGAAAACTTTTCAAGCGTTATGGGTTGGTTTACAGACCCCATAAAGAATTTTGTGGGTCTTATCATCCCTCTCTGGCTTCTTATCTACGGCTTCAACAGCAACTGGGAAATCCTGTTCTATGATGCCTCAAGAACAAACATAATCATCGTTCCGCTTCTTGTTGACGTTGTCGGATTCTTGCTTATGACAATTCCTTATTTCTTCTGGGATTACGACAGTAAAAAGCAGAATATGGTTATTGAAGTCCTTAAACGCCGTGCCGAAGTAACCGAAAAGCAGGCTCAAGAAGCCGGCGAAAAGGTCAGCGGCGGCTATGTCGGTTAAGGAGGTGTTGCGCAATGAAAGAAAAAGCAAAAAAGTCTGCAGTGAGCAAAAAATCAGAGCAGTATGAAAACGAAAAGAAGCTCAAAAAAGCAAAAAAAACACAGCAGGTCGAAGCGGTTGTGCTTGATATTCCCGAAGATGAAATCTGGACTTATCAGGTTGAAGGCCTTGCCGCTCCCAGAATCGGCGTAACACCCAAACACTATAACATTAAAAAAATAATTTTTATTTTGGTTATTGTTGTTGCTGTCGCACTTTCGGTTGCTTTCAGTATTATGGCTCTTATGAAAGAAACTTTTGAATACGATGAGGTTGCGGGCGGCTACAAATTCTCACGTTTCAGCAACACAGGTTACATAACGGAGCTGGATATCGACTATGCTCTTGCGGTTGAATATGAACTCGGTAACTCCGACCCCAACACAAACTATAAGGTGATTAAGGATAACAAAAAGCCCATCGTTGAGGTTGGCGCATACGTGCTCAACTGCGACGAAAAGGTGCAGGTTATCAACATCGGCGCAGGTGTCAAAAAGATTGACCCCAAGGCTTTCTATTCCTGCTGGGCACTGCGTGAAGTGAGGGTTGACGAAAACAACCCAAACTATTGCGACGTTGACGGTGTTCTTTATAACAAAGATAAAACCACACTCATTTTCCGCCCCTGTGACCACGATGCGTATCTTGCAGAAAAATACGGTTTTGCAAAATACGACGACAACGGCTGGAGAATTGAGCCTGCAGAAGATGACCTGAGCTTTAAACAGCGCTACTATTACCGTAACGTTGTAAAGGCCGACGAAGGCTTTGCTGACGTCGCCGCGGTAGATAAGTATTTTGCAGACAAAGAAAACCAGAAAGCTCTTAATGAATATTTTAAAGAAGATGCACAGGAAGGCTTTTTCGGAGGTCTGATTAACAAAATCAAAGCTCTCTTCAATAAAGATAAGGAAGAAGAAAATAAGCCGCTGACCAACAATCAAAAGTTTGATAAGTATTTTGAGGACGAAAAGAACTACGGCTCTTACAAGGATAAGTATTTTACGCCGTATTACGCACAGTACGAAAAGGACGTTATGACCTTTGTTGTACCCTCAAGTGTCAAGGTTATCGGCGAAATGGCTTTTAACTATGCCAATATGAAAAACGTTTACCTGCCCGAGGGTCTTGAGAAAATCGAAACTCTTGCTTTCTTCAAGATTCCGCCGCTCAAAAACGTTTATTCCTACAAGGGCGAAAACGTTGCCGATTCACATTTCACGGGCGAAGATACTCTCGGTGAAGTTTACGTTTCACTGCCCGAAGGACTTAAGTATATCGGCTCCGATGCTTTCAGCTATAACCGAGAAATGGAATATATTTATATTCCTGACAGCGTGACCTATATCGGTCACCACGCATTCTGGGATACCGTTTATAAAGACGGCGGCGATCTTAAGGGCATCACCGTAATCAACGTTGCTGATGCAAGTGAAGATGCGTTTGAATCATCCGCAGAAATCGGCGAAAACTGGAAACCCAAATATGACTGGCTGCTCTTCAAAAAGAACGTAGACGTTCTCTACGGACAGAAGAGAGCTGCAAAATAAAAAAATACCTGCTTGTACGGTTTCGTACAGGCAGGTTTTGTTTTTGTTATTTACCCAAAATGTCGCTCAGGTTGCTCTGAATCTTCATTGCAACGTCGGGTTTGTTCATCGAATAAACGTGAACGTTGGTTATGCCGTTTGCATAAAGGTCAATTATCTGGTCGGTTGCATAGGCAATGCCTGCCTGCTTCATTGCGGCAGGGTCAGAGCCGAATTTGTCAACAAGGCTCTTGAATCTCTGCGGCATAAACGAGCCCGAAAGCTTGATTGCCCTGTCAACCTGATTTGCGTTTGTGATGGGCATAATGCCGGGAATAACGGGCACGGTTATGCCTGCTTCACGGATTTTGTAAAGGAAATTATAGAGCAGGTTATTATCAAAGAACATTTGAGTTGTCAGAAAATCACAGCCTGCGTCAACCTTTTCTTTGAGATGCAGAATATCTTCCTTTTGATTTGTGCTTTCGGGATGAATTTCAGGGTAACAAGCACCGCCGATGCAGAAATCGGGGTTGACTTCCTTGAGCTCACGGATAAGGTCTGTTGCGTGCTTGTAATCCCAAACGCTTCTGTCGGCACCCTCAAGGTCTGCAGGTATATCGCCCCTGAGTGCCATAACGTTGCTGATACCTGCCGCTTTGATTTCACTTATTTTTTCTCTGACCGTTTCTTTTGTTGAAGAAACACAGGTCAGGTGAGCAAGGCTCGGCACGCCGTAGCGTTCCTTTATGTTTTTTGCAATGTCAAGCGTATATTTGCTTGTGCCGCCGCCTGCGCCGTAAGTAACACTCATAAAAGAGGGGCGGAGCTTTGCGATTTCTTCCGTTGCGGTTTTAACGCTGTCAAATGCCGTTTCTGTTTTGGGCGGAAAAACCTCAAACGAAAGCATAAGGCTGTTGTTATTAAGTATATCAATAATTTTCATATAATCATCTCTTTTGTATTTGTACTTTTTTAAAATTATACAACCGTTTTAAAAACAAATCAATATGTTGACAATATTTTTCCTCTGTGATATTTTATTTTCAGAGGTGGATAATATGTTAAAGGCTATTCTCAGCGTTTTTGTTTCGATAATGACGCTTATCAGTCCGCAATTTCTGGATTTGCTGGATATCGGCAAAATGCCCAGCAGAACAAAGCAGATTGATATGAGCAAATTTGAAGAGGTCTGGCGTGACGATTTCAACGGCACGGAGCTTGATAAAACAAAATGGAGTTCATCTTGGTGGATAACCGAACGCAAGGGCGGCTACTGGCACGAGGATATGGTGAGGGTTGAAAACGGCAATCTTATTATCACGGCGCAGTATTTGGATGAGCCGCTTGAAAACCGCTATTATGACGAATGGCACGATGAAATCGATTTCAAAGAATACAAAGCAGGCTGGTATACGGGCGAGATAACAACCCAGGGCAAATACGATCAGACCTACGGCTATTTTGAAATCAGGTGTATCCTGCCTGCCGCAACGGGTATGTGGAGCGCATTCTGGATGATGAACGGCGATGTTACCAACGTTGACGGCTCGGGTAAAGACGGCACGGAGGTTGACGTTTTTGAGTCGTTCTATTATAAAGATAACTGGTGGGGCAACGATTGCATCACCACAGGCATTATTTATGACGGCTACGGTCCTGAAATTCAAAATGCATCAATCGGCAAATATTTTATCAAAAACAATCCCTACAAAGAATACAATACTTACGGCGTTGAATGGAATGAAAACGAATATATCTTCTATATAAACGGCTACGAAACGGGCAGGCTTAATGCAGGCGGTGTTTCGCAGAATCCCGAATACCTTCTTGTTTCGTGTGAATTTGCAGGTGAAAACGGTGTTCAGCATTCAGACAGACACGGCACGGGCGAAATCAGCAAAACGCCTGCCGAAAACTGGCCTGCCGAGTTCAAGGTTGACTACGTAAAATGCTATCAGTACAAAGATAAGCTTTAATAAAAACCAAACCCCGAAACCGATTTTGCTCGGCTTCGGGGCTTTTTTGCCAATAAAATCCGATGTTTTTGTTGAAGCAAAAACAACAAAATCACCAAAAAATCTTGGCCGGTTGGTTGAATTGTTATATAATATGTGTTAATATAATCTTGATTATAATTAAAAGGGTGATAAAAATGAATCCCGTAAAATTCTATCTTGTAACAGATACCCATTATTTTGAGCCTTCGCTTGGTGCAAGCGGCAAGGCTTTTGAAGAGTATATGTCAAAAGAGCAGTATTTTATGCTCGAGAGCAGCGATATTGTCAAGGCAACGTTTGCGCAGATTGCTGCCGACAAAACGGTTGACCTTGTGCTGATTCCCGGTGACCTGAGCAAAAACGGCGAATATGAGAGCCACAAGAGTTTTGTAAAAGAGCTTGATAAGCTCAGAGATGCGGGCAAAAGGATTTTTGTTTTGACCGCAGGTCACGATTACGGCGAAAAATCAAGGGCGTTTGTCAATGACGAGCAAATTGAGGTTGACGGCACGCCTTTCAGAGAATTGCGTGATTTTTATGCTGATTACGGATATTCACAGGCACTTGCCGTTGATGAACCAACCCTTTCTTACATAGCTGATATTGCGCCCGGTGTGCGTTTGCTTGCAATCAACTGTGACAGTGACGGTAACCCCAAGGGCAAGGTTGATGAAAGGCTCGAAGGCTGGATTAAAATTCAGCTTGACAAGGCAAAAGAGGACGGATGTTCCGTTCTGGCAATGTGCCACTATCCCATGATTCCCTCCGTGCCCGTTTTTGACCTTGTAGGTGATGCCAAACTCAAGGATTGGCGCAGAACGGCATCTTTCCTTGCCGATAACGGCGTTGAGCTTATCCTGACGGGTCATATGCACATCCAGAGCATCAACGAATATGTTTCTGAAAACAACAATAAGATAACAGACATCTGCACTTCCTGTCTTATCGGCAGCCCTGCAAAATACAGAAAAATCAGCATTGGCGGCGACACCGTGAACGTTGAAACAATCGACGTGCCCGATTTCGGCGCTGATACCAAGGGTCTTGAACTGCAGGAGTTTTTTGATAAACAGTTTGAATGCTCAATCAGACACCGCATTTTCAGTGCGCTGAGCGGCGGCAAGGGTATTGAAAAAGTACTTAAAAAAGCAGGCAAAAAGATTCTTTCGCGCATTTCAATGGGCGGTCTCGGCAGAATTTTGTGGATTAAAGTTGATAAGCCTTTAAGAAAAACAAAGTTTATGGATTTTGCGTGTGATATCGGCATAGCGATTTTCAAGGGCGATATGCCTTATTCGCCCGACACCCCCGAGGGTAAAGCTATTGCCAAGGTGCTCAAAAGATTCCGCTTTATTGTTAAAAAATTTGAGCCCAAGCTCTCCAAAAACGGTGTTGAGGTTGACCTGACTGAAATGCTTCTCAACACAATTTACAATAACAAAGGCTATTCCGATAATAATGCAGAGCTTAAACTTTAATATTTTTGGGGTGAGAAAATGAAAAATCACGATATTGTTATTGTCGGTGCTTCAACCGCAGGCAGCTATTTTGCAAGAAGGATGGCGGAAAAGGGCTTTTCGGTTTTGCTTATAGATAAAGACAGCAGAGACAGACTCAGCCCCTCATACGATATTTTCCATATGAGCAGAGATGAAATGAAGCAGTTCGGTCTGCCTGAAGTCAAAGAAGGTGACGGAATTTATGAATTCACCTTTGAGGATTCCGCTATATGCTCGGTTTACGGTAATCATCCCAAGCCCTCGGCGCTTGCCGTTGTGGGTATGCATAAGCACGAATACTGCGTGCTGATGAATGACTGGGCGGTTGAGGCAGGTGCAGTTCTTGAGTACGAAGCATCTTTCAAAAGGCTCACCTACGGCGCAGACGGCAAAATCAACGGTGTTGTTTATGAAAAAGACGGCAAAGAAACCGCAGTCAGCTGCCGCCTTGTTGCCGATTGCTCGGGTATACCCGCCGTTGTCAGACGGAGTTTGCCCGATGATTACGGTGTTGAAAAATTTGAGCTTAAGCCCGACGATATTTTTCACGTAATACTTCGCTACATTGACTTTGAAGAAAAAAGAGACGAGAGATATCTGCGCTCAGATTTCTGGCTCTATTTCAAATCCTGGCTTGCACCCAGCGGCGGCAGTGATGCGCTTATCGGCATTGGAGCGTGCGGCGGATTTGATGTTGCGGAAAACGTCTATAAGCTTTTTGAAAAAACGGTCAGTCTGCCTGCCCACAGGGTAACGAGAATCGAAAAGGGTATAACGCCGTATCACAGGGCACCCTATTCATTTGTTTCGGACGGATTCATCGCTATGGGCGATGCCGCCTGCCTCACAAAGCCCAACTGTGGCGAGGGTTGCACATCTGCACTTGTACTCACGGATATTGCGGTTGACGTTGCTTCAAAGGTTATGGTAAACGGAGCTTACCCCACAAGGGAAGCTCTCTGGAGCATAAATAAGAGATATAACAGCACACAGGGCAAGGAGTTTGCAAGCCTTATGGCACTTTTGGGTTCAATCGTGCGCCACAGTGCGGAAACAAACGAATACCTTTTCAAAAAAGACGTTATCTTCAGCTGTAAACTGCTCAGCAGTATGGGTAACGGTATTCAGCTCAGCTTTTCCGATTACGCAAAGACCCTGATTTTTGTTGTTGTGGGTCTTGTGACGGGCAAAATCAAGTCGTCAGAGCTTAAATCCATAATCAAAGCTATAGTAACAAGCGGCAAGCTTACCGCACATTATGAAAAATACCCCGAAACGCCTGAAGGCTATGAAGCCTGGGCAAAGGAAGCGGAAATTCTTTGGTCAAAAACCGATAAGGTTTCAGACTGGGATTCGGTTAAGAATTTTTAATTGACAGGAGAGGATAACCTTGTATATTAAAAAATTTGTTTCAGTTGTACTTGCGGCAGTAACCTTGTTTTCAACTTTTGGCTTTTCGGTAACTTCATCCGCCGAATCACAGCCGCAGAAAGGCTTTACGGCAGATGATTTTCTTACTGCAAAGGGCAGAAAAATCGTCAATAAAAAGGGCGAAGAGGTCAGGCTCAAGGGCGTAAACCTCGGTGCTTGGATGATATGGGAAGACTGGCTCTGCCCCTATGAGCAGGCAACCGACCATTATGACATTCTTGAAACACTTACAGAACGCTTTGGTGAAGAAAAGGCATATGAGCTTTTTAACACCTATATGGATAACTGGATAACCGAAAAAGACCTTGATGAAATCAAGGCTATGGGCTTTAACTGTGTCCGAGTTCCTTTTTGGTTTCGCAATTTTTATTATGACGATAACGGCAGAAAGATTCTTGACGGAAACGGCAACTGGGATATGAGCCGTCTTGAATGGATTGTTGAGGAATGTGCAGAACGCAGACTTTACGTTGTGCTTGATATGCACGGTGCCGTCGGCTATCAGGGCGATGCACCCCATGCAGGCAAGGCAGATTCCTGTGCGCTTTATGACAACAGCGAGAAGGGCGAAAGATACCGTGAGCTCACAGATGAGCTTTGGAGAGAAATTGCAACCCGTTTCAAGGGTAACCCTGCCGTGGCAATGTATGACCTTCTCAATGAGCCTATGTGTGAAGTGTCTGCAGGCGAATTTCAGAGAAGAAAAAACAACACCTTCATCTATTCGCGCCTTTACGACACCGTCAGGGCGGTTGATGCAGACCACATAATTACAATGGAATGCATCTGGTCGGCATTTGCGCTTCCCAACCCCGTTTTTAAGGGCTGGAAAAACGTTGTTTATCAGGTACATCTTTACGATACCTCAAGCGCATCATTCAACTTTATGGCACTTTTGCCGCGCATAATGTTTATGAATATCCCGATGATGATGGGTGAGTTCTTCCCTCACGGCACCGCAACATGGGATAATGCCTTCAAAACTCTTGATGCTCTGGGCTACAGCTGGTTCCTCTGGACTTACAAAGCGTCGGGTCACGGAATGTGGTCGAGTGACTGGTGCCTCAGAGGCAGTAAAGACGGCTTTGAAAGAGCCAAAGTGGAAACCGACAGCTACGAAGAGATTGCCCGCAAATGGGGCGAATGCATCCGCACCGAAAACGGTTTTCAGGATAGCGGACACTATGACCGCAATGTGAAAATGCATATCGGATAATTGAGTTTTACTTGAATCAGGAAAGGAGACCCATATGAAAAAGATTATAACCATCAGCCGTGAATTCGGCAGCGGTGGCAGAACAATCGGTAAGCATCTTGCAGAAGAACTTGGCATACCCTGCTATGACAGCGAAATTATCGAAAAGGTCGCCGCAGAAAGCGGTTTTGCCGAAGAATATATCAAAGAAAAGGGTGAGCATTCTCATCCCAGCCTCCTCTACGGTCTTTTCACAAACAGAACAATTTACACAGGCCCCACCAACGAAGACAAAATCTGGATTATCCAGTGCAAACTCATAAAAGAACTTGCTGAAAAAGGTCCCTGCGTTATCGTTGGCAGATGTGCAGACTATATTCTCCGTGAGAGAGACGACGTGATGAACGTTTTCATCCGAGCTGATATTGAAGCAAGAGCAAAGAGGATTGTTGAAGTCTACGGTGAAAAAGCCGATACACCGTTAAAACGTGTTCAGGATAAGGATAAGCGCAGAGCAGCTTACTACAATCACTACACCGATATGACATTCGGTGCTTGCCGCAACTATCACGTCTGCCTTGACAGCTCTTTCATAGGCATTGATGAATGCGTAAAAATCCTTAAAGATATTGCATTGAACGCTGAATAAAAAGGATTGGGGACTGCTTCATCTTGCGTGGAGCGGTCCCTTAAAAATTGTTGAATAAAACAAGACACAGGAGAAAAACGGATGAAATATACTCTGATTACATTTGTCAGAAAGGCTTTTGCTGCAATTATTTCGGCATTCACGGTGCTGTTCGGAATGATTTTTCCTTCGCCGGAGCTGCCTGTAACATCCCCCGATGCAAACACTGTAACCGCTTACGATGCTTCGGCGGCAGATTACAGCCTTGATATTGATGCGGGAAAAGAACTTTATGATATCAGCGATTTGCTTTTTGGTATCTTTTTTGAGGATATCAATTTTGCGGCTGACGGCGGTCTGTATGCGGAAAAAATTGTGAACCGCTCTTTTGAATTCACCCGGATTGCAAGCGGTGACGAGCTCCACGGCTGGAGTGCGGTCAACAGTGCAGAGCTTACCGTTGTAAAAAATGCTGATGATAAGCTTAACGAAAACAATCTCAATTACCTTGTTGTGAATAACGCAGGCACCGTTTTTGCAGGTGCTGAAAACCGCGGCTTTCTTGACGGTATTGCCGTTGAAGCAGGGGAGAAATACAATGTTTCTTTTTATGCAAAAGGACTTGACGGCTATGGCGGCAAGGTTTATGTGAAAATCCTCTGCGGTGATTCCGTTCTCGGTCAGGGTGAGATTGCTTCGGTTTCGGCTGAATGGCAGAAATATGAGCTTTCGGTTGAAGCTTCGCAGACCGCATATAACGGTGTTACCCTTGCTGTGCTGATTGACGGCGGCTCGGCGGCGTTTGATATGGTTTCAATGTTCCCTGAAAACACATTCAAAAACCGCAAAAACGGTATGCGCAAGGATCTGGGCGAGCTGCTTGAAGCGCTTGAACCTAAATTTCTTCGCTTCCCCGGCGGCTGCATAATCGAGGGGTATGATGCCGAAACCGCTTATAACTGGAAAGATTCAATCGGTGTGGACAGAAACGGCAAGCCGCTTGAATTCGGCGGCACTTACGGTGATGTTGCAGCAAGAAAACAGGGAACAAACCTCTGGACTAATCTTTCTATGACAGAAGATCCTTATCCGAGCTTTATGAGCTACGGTCTTGGTTTCTTTGAATATTTTCAGCTTGCCGAAGACCTCGGTGCTGTCGGTGTGCCTGTTATCAACTGCGGTCTTTACTGCCAGATGAGAGGTCAGGGTCCCGTTGAGATGTATACACCCGAGTTTGAGCGATATCTTCAGGATATGCTTGACCTCGTTGAATTCTGCAGGGGCGGCGCAGATACAAAGTGGGGCAAGGTAAGAGCGGCTCTCGGTCACGAAGAACCGTTTGCGCTTCCTTATATCTGCATTGGCAACGAGAATGAGGGCGAGGTTTATTTTGAACGCTATCAGGCATTCCTCGACACCTTCAATGCCGCAAAGGCAGAGAACCCCGAGCTTTATGAGGGCATAGAGCTGATTTATTCTTCGGGTGCTTTTGATGCAACCCACGGCGAAAATTATTTGCCGTCATATGAATATGCAAAAGAGCAGATAGGCTCGGGCGAGGCGGCTGATTTTGCAGGCGCAACAGACCAACACTACTATAACGAACCCGAATGGTTTCTTAAAAACACAGATTATTATGACCCCGAAAATTACAGCAGAGATGTTGAATCGATGACCGATTCAATCTACGGCGGAGGTCTTAAGGTTTTTCTCGGCGAATATGCCGCAAGGTCAAACACTCTTAAAGCGGCACTTGCAGAGGCTGCATATATGACAGGTCTTGAACGCAACGGCGATATCGTCAGAATGGCGGCTTATGCTCCGCTTTTCGGCAACCTTACGGCAACCCATTGGTCGCCCGACCTAATATGGTTCAATAATCATCAGGTAACAGGCTCAATCAGCTACTATGTGCAGAAAATCTTTTCAACCAACACGGGTACTGCAATTCTTGAATCTGAACTCGGCGGTGCTTCGGTTGAACAAAAAGAACTGTGTGGCAGAGTGGGAGTCGGCGCTTGGTATACTGCTGCCGAGTTTGATAACGTGCTTGTAACGGATAACAAAACAGGTGAAACAATTTATGCTGATGACTTTTCACCGAATACTCTTGCGTGGAACTGGAACAAGGCAAATGGCGGTAAAATAACCGTTAAAGACGGTGCTCTCATAAACGATGCAACGGCTATGCCTTACAGCCTTACAGGCTCGGTTGCATACACAGGCTTTGATGAGTGGGCTGATTATACCTACACCGTTGAAGCAACCAAGGTTAGCGGTAACGAAGGCTTTATAATTCCCTTTGCCGTCAAGGATCACGATAATTGCTGGTTCTGGAATATCGGCGGCTGGGATAACACGGTTTCCTGCCTTCAGCAGATAGAGAACGGCATCAAATCCAACCGAATTATCGGTACGGTCAGACCTTTCACGGCGGTTGAGGGACAGACCTATGAGCTTAAGGTTGAAATAAGCGGCACAAACGTTAAGTGCTATATCGACGGCGAGCTTTACGTTGATTTTGACACCGCATCAAAGGCTGAGTCTGAGGCTTATCACGTTGTCAGCACCGATGATAACGGTGACATAATCGTCAAAATTGTCAACGTTACGGATTGTGCAAAAACTCTTGCGGTCAGCGTGGATAACGCAGAAATTACATCTGCCGCAAAGGTTTCTCAGGTGGCAGGCGACAGCCTTGCAAACGATAATATTCTGGGTCAGCCCGAGGATTGCAAGATTGAAGAAATGACCGTCAACGGCTTCGGAAACAAATTTAACTATACCGTTCCTGCCTATTCGGTAACGGTTATCCGTCTTAATCAGAAATAAAAACAGTTCGCCCTGCAGATATGATTCCGCGGGGCGACTTTTTCTGTCTTGAAAAAATTTCAATTGACATATTGACAAAATGACAATCATATTATATTATAAAATCAACAATGGAAAGGCAAAAATGTGAACACTTTTCATTAATATTAAACAGAAAAGGGTGATTTTTATGGCAAGAACACAGCTTCCTCTTCTTTTGGTTGATAACCAAAACGTTATGACAATTCTCAACGATGGTGAATTCAAATGCACAAGCCTTACGTTTGAAGAGGCAAAGGCTATAGTTGATATGCACGATGAGGATGACGTTATCAAAGTTTTCACAGGGCGCAACCTTGAAGAAATCGTATTCAAATATCTCAACGTTGAAGAGAGAAATTATGAATACAAAGACGTCAAGGATATGCGTGTCGGACAGGATGCAATAGCTTTCAAGCTCTATGTTACTCCGTCAGAAACTCAACCCGTTACGTTGACCCCCACAGGCGCACAGGCAAAGAAAATCCAGAATATCTACGTTGCCTGCCAGCTTATTTCAAGGCTCAAATAAAACATCGTAAAAAGACACGGCTGCTCCGCTTTTGCGGAGCGGCTTTTTTGTTTGCCTGATGCCGATTGAATCAAGCCGCAGAATTTATACCCTTTTGTTAATATTAAGTTTTCAATTTCATAACTTTTTTGTGTTTATTACAGTTGACGGGTTGTATATAATATTATATAATATTAAACTAACCAAATGTTTATTATAAATACAGTCTTTATTTTTAAGGAGTTATATAGATATGAAAGATGAAAGCTTAAGACTTATGCCTGCGGTGGCTCTCAGGGGACTTGTCGTTTTTCCCGAGATGTTCATTCACTTTGACGTGGGCAGAGAAAAATCAATCAATGCGCTCAAAAAAGCGATGGATACCGATCAGGAAATTTTTCTTGTAACACAAAAAGATATCACCGTTGATGACCCTGATTTCAGCGATCTTTATGAAATCGGCGTTGTGGCAAGTGTCAAACAGGTGCTCAAGCTTCCCGGCAAAAACGGCAACGTGAGAGTTGCTGTTGAGGGTCTTTACAGAGCAAGACTTGTTGAGGGTATGCTTTCCGCAAACTCAAGCCACCTCAAGGCGATGATTTTTCCCATTAAAGAGCCCTCTGTCAGAGCCGACAAAGCAGACTACGCCAAGGCGCTTGTGCGCCATGCAAAGGATATTTTTGCCGATTATGCCGACTGTGCACCCCAGATGCCTGCCGACCTTGTGACAAGCGTTATGCAGGAAACCAATCCCGGCAAGCTTGCGGATTACGTTGCAGGCAACATTATGCTTGAGTATGAAGACAGACAGAGCATTCTTGACGTCATTAATCCCATCAAACGTCTTGAAGAGCTGTGTGTTTTGCTCGCAAACGAAGGCAACCTGCTTTCAATTGAAGCCGAAATCGGTGACAAGGTGCAGGAAGCCATCGATAAAAACCAGAGAGAATACTATCTGCGCGAGCAAATGAAGGTTATCTCCAACGAGCTTGGCGGCGGTATTTCTCACGAAGAAGAATTAAGTGAATTCAGAGAAAAGATTTTCCATCTTAAAGCATCAGACGATATCAAAGAAAAGCTTTTCAAAGAATGCGATAAGCTTGAAAAATATTCACCCTCATCTCCCGAAGCGGCGGTCAGCAGAAATTATATTGAAGCTTGCCTTGCTTTGCCGTGGAATAATTTCAGCAAAGAAAACACAGATATCAAAAAATCTCAAAAGGTGCTTGACGATGACCATTACGGACTTGAAAAGGTCAAGCAGAGAATTCTGGAATACCTTGCCGTCAGAGCGCTTGCTCCCGACATCAAAGGTCAGATAATCTGCCTTGTGGGACCTCCCGGTGTTGGTAAAACCTCGGTTGCGCGCTCCGTTGCAAGAGCAACAGGCAGAAATTATGCCCGCATCTCACTTGGCGGTGTCAAGGATGAGGCTGAAATCAGAGGTCACAGAAAAACATATATCGGATCAATGCCGGGCAGAATTATCAATGCAATGCAGCAGGCAGGCACAAACAATCCTCTTATCCTGCTTGATGAGGTTGATAAACTCTCGTCGGATTACAAGGGTGACCCCACTTCCGCTTTGCTTGAGGTGCTTGACCCCGAGCAGAATTCAACTTTCAGAGACCACTATATCGAAATGCCCTATGACCTGAGCAGGGTTATGTTTATAACCACAGCAAATGTCAGGACCAATATTCCCGAACCGCTTCAGGACAGAATGGAAATTATTGAGCTGGGCAGCTATACTTTTGAAGAAAAGTTCAACATTGCTAAAAAGCATCTTGTTCCCAAGCAGACAAAACGCCACGGAATGACGGCAAAACAGCTTAAAATTTCCGATAAGGCTCTGCGCCTGATAATTGAGGGCTATACTCGCGAAGCAGGTGTGCGTGCGCTTGAACAGCAGATTGCCGCCGTTTGCAGAAAAGCCGCAATGCAGATTATTGCGGACGGAGCGGAAAAAGTATCCGTCAGACCCGAAGATGTTGAAACACTTCTCGGCTCACGCAAATTCAAAAACGATTCAATTATCAAAGAAAACGAAGTAGGCGTTGTCAACGGTCTTGCGTGGACATCTGTTGGCGGCGATATGCTTGAGATTGAGGCGGCGGTGCTTGACGGCAGCGGCAAGCTTGAGCTCACAGGCTCACTCGGCGACGTTATGCAGGAGAGCGCAAAGGCGGCGGTCAGCTATATTCGTTCAAAGGCAGATGAACTTCCTGTCAGCGCAAGCTTTTATAAAGACAAAGATATCCACATTCACGTGCCCGAGGGTGCAACGCCTAAAGACGGTCCTTCGGCAGGTGTGACAATAGCAACGGCTCTTGTTTCCGCTCTTTCGGGCAGAAAAGTGCGCAAGGATGTTGCAATGACGGGCGAAATTACCCTTCGCGGCAGAGTGCTTCCCATTGGTGGACTTAAAGAAAAATCAATGGCAGCTTACAGGGCAGGCATCAAAACTGTTGTTATCCCTTACGATAACATCGCAGACCTTGACGAGGTTGACCCCAAGGTCAAGGAAGCCATAACCTTTATGCCTGTTAAAACGGTAAGTGCCGTCTGGGATATCGCCCTCGAAAAAGTGCAGGAAGAAAAGAGCAAAAGCCGCATTACCGTCAGCGACAGCGGTAAACGCCCCTCCATCGCACAGTAAATAAACCAACAGGAATGATAATATGAGATTTGATAAAATAGAATTCAGCGCCTCTTACGGTACTTCAAAGCAGCTTCCGCCATCGGGCGTTCCCGAAATTGTTTTTTCCGGTCGCTCCAACGTGGGAAAATCCTCACTCATCAACAAGGTTTTTAACCGCAAAAATCTTGCAAGAGTCAGCTCTGTGCCGGGCAAAACAATAACAGTCAATTTCTTCAAAGGCGATGGCGTGGTTTTTGCCGATTTACCCGGCTACGGTTATGCAAAGCGCGAGCAGAGTGAAAAAAAGCGCTGGGCAGAGCTTATGGAGGGCTATTTCCAATCGGGCAGAAACATAGCGCTTGTTGTTCAGCTTATCGACATGCGTCACGCTCCCTCTGCCGATGATATGGATATGCTTTATTTCCTGCGCCAGATGGAAATACCCTTTGTGATTGCTCTCACAAAATGCGACAAGCTGAATAAAACCGAAACTGAAAAACGCAGGGAAGAGCTTAAATCGGAGCTTGCGGATTATGCGGATATCACAAAGGTTGAGTTTTCATCCGTCAAAGGCACGGGCGTTGAAGAAATCAAGGCTGAAATAATTTCAGCGGTTGAATGAGAGAAGGATAAATAATGTTTGTTTCAGACTGTATTTCGATAAATGAAAAGGGTCATCTGACCATCGGCTCGGCGGATACCGTTGAGCTTGCGAAGGAATTCGGCACACCTGTTTATGTTTTTGACGAAAACGAAATCAGAACCAATTTGCGCGAATTCAGAAATTCTGTTGATGAATATTACGGCGGCAACGGTCTTGTGTGCTATGCCAGCAAGGCATTCAGCTGCAAAGAAATTTACCGCATCTGCAAGCAGGAAGGCACAGGTGTTGACGTTGTTTCGGGCGGTGAGCTTTACACAGCTCTTTCGGTTGATTTTCCTGCCGACAGAATTGTTTTTCACGGCAATAACAAAACGCCCGACGAGCTTGCGATGGCTGTTGAAAACGGTGTAGGCAGAATTGTTGTTGATAACCTCACGGAGCTTGAACAGCTCAATAATATAGCTTTCAAGGCAAACAAAACCGTCGGCATTATGCTTCGCATCAAGCCCGGAGTTGATGCTCATACCCACGATTTCATCAAGACGGGTCAGATTGATTCCAAGTTCGGTTTCGCCCTTGAAACGGGTGAGGCGCTTGAAGCTGTTAAGACGGCTCTTGCAATGCCTAACCTCAAGCTCAGAGGTCTGCATTGTCACATCGGCTCGCAGATTTTTGACATTGACCCCTTTGAACTTGCGGCTCAGGTTATGCTTAACCTCTATAAGCAAATTAAAGACGAAACAGGTGCAGAGCTTGATGAACTCAATCTCGGCGGTGGCTTCGGTATAAAGTACGTTGACGGTGACACACCTATTCCTTACGGCGAATATATGAAAAACGTTTCAGCCGTTGTCAAGGCAGAAACAACAAAGCTCGGTCTTAAAATGCCGTTTATTCTTATTGAGCCGGGTCGTTCCGTAGTCGGTGCGGCAGGTCTGACGCTTTATACGGTTGGTGCAGTCAAAGAAATCCCGGGCATACGCACCTTTGTTTCTGTTGACGGCGGTATGGCTGATAACCCCAGATATGCTCTTTATCAGGCGGATTATCAGGTTGTCTGTGCCAACAAGGCAAACGAAGATAAAAATATGACGGTTACCGTAGCAGGCAAATGCTGTGAAAGCGGTGACCTTATTCAGGAAAACACACCCGTGCAGACGGTTGAGGCAGGGGATATCCTTGCGGTGCTTTCAACGGGTGCATATAACTACTCAATGGCATCAAACTATAACCGTATCCCGAAGCTTCCCGTTATTATGGTTGATAACGGCAAGGCAAGAACGGTTGTCAAAAGAGAAACTTATGAAATGGTCGCCGCTTGCGATATCTGATTTTTTAAGGAAGTGATTCAATGCCTCAGATTAAAATGCTCGCTGATAAGGTAAGGCTTGTTTCGGAGCCTACCGATAAATTCAAAACAGGCTGCATTTCTGTTTCAATGGCTCTGCCTATGGATGACAGAATGGCGGCAAACTCACTGCTTGTTTATCTTCTCAAGCGTTCCTGCAAGGCTTACCCCGAGCTTTCATTGCTCAACGGCAGGCTTGACGAGCTTTACGGTGCAATCCTCGGTGCGGCTGTTTCAAAAAACGGCGAAGCACAGGTGCTTACCCTGAGCATAACCAGCCTTGCCGATAAATTCGCTCTTGGCGGCGAAAGCATTCAGCTTGAGGCGGCACAGCTTCTGTGTGACATTATCTTCAAGCCCAACGTTAAAAACGGTTCTTTCGGTGCCGATTCGCTCGCTATGGAAAAGCGCTTGCTCATTCAGCGCATTGAAGAGGAGCTTAATGATAAACGCTCATATGCTTTTAACAAGTGCATCAGCTATATGTGCCAAAACGAAGCATACGGCAAGGATAAATACGGCACAATCGAAGAAATCGAAGCAGTGAAAATGGCAGATGTTTACGATGCGTGGAATAATCTGCTTTCAACTGCGGTTTTCCAGATAACCGTTGTCGGTGCGGCAGATGCAGAAAAGGTTGCGTCTGTTTTTGAAAAGAGCTTTGCCGATATCGAACGTAAACCCACACAGCTTGAAACTGTTTTCATCCAGCGCAGCAGATGCTTTAACCGCTATGAAGAAAAATTTCCCGTCAATCAGGGCAAGCTGGTTATTGGCTTCAGAGCAGGTATGCAGCACAGAAGAGATAACATCTGCGCAATGGTTGTTATGAACGATATTTTCGGCATGGGAACTTATTCCAAACTCTTTATGAATATCCGTGAAAAAATGAGCCTTGCATATTATTGCTGGTCAAGACTTGTTGCGGCAAAGGGAATTGTGCTTGTTGAAGGCGGCATTGATACCGATAAAGAGAAAAAAGTTTCTGCCGAAGTGCTCAGTCAGCTTTCCGATTTAAGAAACGGCAAAACTGACCCCGAGGTGCTTGAATCCTCAAAACGTGCTCTGCGTGAAAAGCACACCTTCACAACTCCCGAGGGTATTCTCGGCTGGTATTCATCGCAGGTAACCTGTGACGAAATTATCACCCCCGAAGAGATGGTGAGCGGCATTGAGCAGGTAACAATGGATGACGTGTGTGCGGCGGCCAAAAAGCTTTCCGTTGACACAATCTTTATGCTTTCGGCGCAGGAGGAGGCAGAAGAAAATGACGTTTAATAAATTTACAGATATAAAGCTTGACGAAACCGTTTATTGCGGCAAGCATTCATCGGGTCTTGAAATCAGAGTTTTACCCAAGGCCGGTTATTCCTCAACCTATGCTGTTTTCGGTGTGAAATACGGCTCAATCGATACCGCTGTTAAAAATGCATCGGGCGAGTTTGAAACAATCCCCGAGGGCACGGCACATTTTCTTGAGCATAAGCTTTTTGAAAGTGAAGACCTGAATGCCTTTGAACGCTTTGCCAAAACGGGAGCAAGCGCAAACGCTTACACAAGCTTTGAAAAAACCGCTTATCTTTTCAAGGGTTCGGAACAGGTTGAAGAATCACTTGAAATTCTGCTCGACTTTGTCCAGAATCCCTATTTCACACAGCAGACTGTTGAAAAAGAGCAGGGCATTATCGGTCAGGAAATCCGTATGTATCAGGATTTGCCCGACTGGCAGGTGATGTTCAATCTTCTCAAAGCGCTTTACAGTGATCATCCTGTGCGCATTGATATTGCAGGCACACAGGAATCTATTGCTCGGATTGATGCGGACCTGCTTTACAGACTTTATGAAAACTTTTATAACCCCGGTAATATGGTGCTTTGCGTTGTCGGCGATATTACACCCGAAAAGGTTGCCGAAATCGTTGAAAACAACGTCAAAAAGGCAGATGGCTCTGAGTGTGAACGCAAGTTTGAAAAAGAAAACCCCGTTCCCGTTCAGAATTATATTGAGCAAAAGCTTTCCGTTGCGCAAAAGCAATTTATGCTCGGCTTCAAAGAGGACCTTGCAGAGCCTCTGCTTTCGCTCGAGGATGAACTTGCATCGCAGATTATGCTTGAAGCGGTTGCAGGCAAATCCTCGCCGCTTTTCAAAAAATTGCTTGATGCAGAGCTTATCGATATGGGCTTCGGCAACGAGCTTTTCAACGGCTTCGGATTTTCCTGTGTAATGTTCGGCGGCACAAGCAAGAATCCCGAAGCGGCTTCGTCAATTATCAAGGAAGAGCTTATAAAGCTCAGTGAGCAGGGGATTGATGCCGCTGCTTTTGAAAGAGCAAAGCGCAAGTTATACGGCAGAATGGTTATGAACTATAACGATATAGATGACACCGCAAATATGCTTATGAACCTTTATTTCAACGGCTATGAACCCTTTGCCGAAATCGAAGCATGCAAGAACGTTACTCTTGAAAAGGCACAGGCACGACTTGCAAAAATCAAAAACGAATATTCGGCTTTGTCCGTTATCGTTCCGATAGAATGAGGAGGTTGAATTATGGGCGACTTTACAACGGTATCGTTCAAAGGACTTGAAAAAACCTTTGAAATTCCCAGCACTCTTGCCGAATTCACTCTTTTCGGCAACGAAATATCAATTAAATTTTACGGCGCAATCATCGCTTTCGGCTTCGCTCTTGCCGTGCTTTTCGGCGGCAGAATGGCTTATAAATGGAAAATGAGCCTTGATAAGATGATTGACGTGCTTATCTACGGCACGCTTGCCGCCATTGTCGGCGCAAGACTCTATTACGTTTTCTCAAAGTGGGGTTATTACTCGGCACATCCCGGTGATATCATAAAAATCTGGGAGGGCGGTCTTGCAATTTACGGCGGAATCATCGGCGGTATTGCCGCGGCTTACATTGTGTGTAAGGTACGCAAGCTCAATTTCTGGAATCTGCTTGATATTGCAAGTATGAGCCTTCTGATAGGTCAGGGTATCGGCAGATGGGGCAATTTCACAAACCAGGAAGCTTTTGGCATAAACACCGATATGCCCTGGGGTATGTGGAGCCCCAAGGTACGTGATTACGTAATTGCAAATCAGGCTGAATTTTCGGCTAACGGTTTCAGCGTTGACCCCGATAAATTTGTTCACCCCACGTTTCTTTATGAATCGCTTTGGTGCTTGCTTGGTGTGCTTGTGCTCTATATCATCACACGCAAGGCACGCAAATTCAGCGGTCAGATTTTCCTTTGCTACGGCATCTGGTACGGTCTTGAGCGTATGATAGTTGAAGGACTGCGCACAGACAGTCTTTACATTGCAGGCACGCAAATCAGAACTTCGCAGGCTCTTTCGGCAGCAATTGTTGTTGTCTGCACGGCTCTTCTTATAGCTCTTCTGATTAAACACATAAAGAATCCCAAACCCATTGAGGGCGTAGATTTTTTCGTTAAGGATGAATCCAAAGCTGTCAAAGGCAAAAAGATAGAATCGGAAACAAAACCGACAGAAGTTACAAAGACTGAAGAAGCTGCTGAAAAAGCAGAAGATAAAGAAAAGGCAGAAGCAAACGAAGCTCCTGCGGAAAAAGAGGTATAAATATGGCAAAGCTTATTGACGGCAAGGCTATAAGAGAATATAACCTTGATAAAATTGCGGCAGAGGTTGCCGAACTTAAAGGAAAAGGCGTTGAGCCTGCTCTTGCGGTTATCATTGTCGGCAACGACCCTGCATCAAGAGTTTATGTAAACAACAAAAAAACAGCCTGTGAAAGAGTGGGTATGCGTTCTCTCGAGTTTGCAATGCCTGAAGAAACCACAACAGAGGAGCTTCTTGCTCTGATTGATAAACTTAATGCAGATGCCTCTGTCAGCGGTATTCTCTGCCAGCTTCCCGTGCCCAAACATATTGACAAAAATCAGGTGCTCAGAAGAATTCTTCCTCAAAAGGACGTTGACTGCTTCCACCCCGAAAACGTAGGTCTGCTTTCAACGGGTATGGGTAAGCTTATGCCCTGCACACCTATGGGCATGATGAAAATGCTTGAGTACGAAGGCGTTGACCCGGCAGGCAAGCACTGCGTAATCATCGGCAGAAGCGATATCGTAGGCAAGCCTATGGCGATGCTTATGCTCTCAAAGAGCGCAACCGTAACAATCTGTCACTCAAAAACAGTAGACCTGCCTTCAATCACAAGGCAGGCAGATATCCTTGTTGCAGCGGTTGGTATTCCCAATTTTGTTACTGCAGATATGGTCGGCGATGGCGCAATCGTGCTTGATGTAGGCATCAACAGACTTGAAAGCGGCAAGCTTTGCGGCGACGTTGATTTTGAAGCTGTCAAGGACAAGGCTTCAATGATAACTCCCGTGCCCGGCGGTGTTGGCCCCATGACCATTGCAATGCTTATGCAGAATACTCTCACAGCCTGTAAGGAGCAGAACGGCATAGCTTAAACCGCAATATATAATGATGTTAATATAAATAGGGTTATATCAAAAATATTTTCAAAAAAGCCAAAAAAACGTTTGACAAGGCTTGATTGTTGTGCTATAATCCTATATGCCGCATATTCGGGGCGGGTTAGTTATGCCCAAAAACAGGTTCTCTGTGCCTCAGGTAACCCACTTATAAGTGTTACAAGAATAGCGAGTCTATAAGAAAAGGATTGATATTCCGAATGTACGCAATTATCGAAACAGGCGGCAAGCAGTACAAGGT
>JAZNBM010000158.1:0-6546 GCA_045587045.1 Acutalibacteraceae bacterium
AAATGGCTAAACAATGCCCTATAATAAGCCTCAAAAATCTGGTACTTGTCCAACCTACTTACGACACGAAAGGGTCCATTTTTGAGCTTCAAATTTTATTTTCAGGCAAATCGGACAAGCGTTCAATCACCTATGAAACACTTGAAGCAGACGAGCCTGTAGAAGAAAACTTTACATTGGTTTCAGTATCATATCTATGATATAAAACATATTAAATTCTAACTCCCACTTACTATGTCAGAAAACAGTAGGTGGGAGTTGTGTTTGTTCTATATGGCACATTGAATTTCAAATCTTTTCCAGACGATTGATATGCACACAAAAATGGTGTATAATTAATTCATTGTGAGGTGCGCAAATGAAAAACTATGAAAATGAAGCTCGTGAGCGATGGGGGAACACCGCTGCATATCGTGAGCATAAACAAAAAACTAAGAATTACACAAAGGAAGATTGGACTCAAGCCAATGATGGATTGATGGCAATTTTTGCTGAGTTTGCTATGTGTAAGAATAACGGGGCGAGTGCGGATTCTACCGAAGTACAGGAGCTTGTGGCAAAGCTTCAGGCACACATTACCGACAGTTACTACACCTGCACCAACGAGATTATCGCAGGTCTTGGGAAAATGTATGTTGCCGACGAGCGATTTAAAAACAATATTGATAAATACGGTGAAGGAACAGCAGATTTTGTAGCAGAAGCGATTTCTGTATTCTGTCAGGAGAAATAATATAATCAAAATATCATTCACGCCCTGACCTTGTTAGTGTAGGTAGAAGTGGAGGCTCCAATGGAAATATTAAAATTTGATTTGAATAGTTCAGGAAGCAAGTTTAAAATTCTCAATGCCACAAATGGCGGACCTTGGCACAGACGCTATGCAAACGACCAATTCCGCAGTAATTTTGCGGACTATAAGTCTGCTCGTATTCCATATAGCAGAAATCACGATTCTGCAGTTTGCGGTATTTACGGTGGGCCGTATAGCCATGATATTACATATATTTTCCCGAACTTTGATGCTGACCCTTATGATGCTGAGTCCTATGATTTCGCTTGTACGGATGAAAGCATTTTAGTTTGTCTTGATGCCGGAACCGAAACGTTTTTCAGATTAGGTCAGACAATTGAGCATCAGATAAAAAAGCATGGCACTATTCCACCTAAGGATTTTAAAAAGTGGGCTGTTATCTGTGAACATATTATTCGTCATTATAACGAGGGTTGGGCAGATGGATATAAGCTCAATATTAAATATTGGGAAATCTGGAACGAGGCAGACCTTGACCCTGATGATTCATCCAACAAGCGCACCTGGGGCGGAACAAAAGCAGAATTTTTTGATTTGTATGAAATTACCGCAATGCATCTTAAAAAATGCTTTCCTGATTTGAAAATAGGTGGTCCTGCACTTGCGCATAACGAAAAATGGGCAGAGGATTTCCTTCAGGAAATGGAAAGCAGAAAAATACCGCTTGATTTCTTTTCTTGGCATATTTATTGCACAGAGCCTGCACACATGGCTCAGAAAGCAGAAAGAATAAAAGCTCTTTTAAACAAATACGGCTATGAAAATTCAGAAAGCATACTCAATGAATGGAATTATGTAAAAGGGTGGGAAGAAGAGTTCGTTTACTCTCTTAAAGCAATCCACGGAATTAAGGGCGCATCGTTCACATTGGCTTGTATGTGCGCTTCTCAGCGTTCTCCCATTGATATGCTTATGTATTATGACACTCGTCCCTCGGCTTTTAACGGTGTTTTTGATTTTTACACGTATGAAAAATTAAAGGGTTACTATGCTTTTTATTGGTATGGCTTCCTTTATGATTGCGAAAAGGAAATAGCTTCAAAAAATGAGGTTGAAAATATCTATTCTCTTTGCGGTGTGGATAAAAACGGGAAAGCAACAATTATACTTACTTATTATAGCGATAATGACGCTATGCCCAATAAAGGGCTTTCGTTGAATTTAGGTGAAAATGCGACGTATGAGATATATAAGGTTGATAACGAGCACAACGGCGAGCTTGTAGCAGTTACAGATAACCTTTCGTTTGAACTGGAGCTTTACAGCATGGTGCTTATCAAAGAAAAATAAAGCTTTTCTTATATTTTGGTATGAGCGGTATAACAGCCGATTTTGTAGCAGATGCGATTTCTGTATATGTCAGGAGAATTAATTTAATATTTGACCCGAATGATTATTAAAATGAGCCACTCTAACGACTAATCAGAGTGGCTCATTTTATATTTTATTGCTTCTTTTTCTTAACTGTAATTACAATGCCAACAACTGTACCGAGTAAAACAATAATTGAGATTATCAAAATAACAATGGTGGTGTTAGGTTGAGTATGGGTTGTTTCCTGAAGCTCTGCAACAGCAACAACCATTTTTGATTTTTCGGGGTTATTATCCTTTTGTGGATTGTTGATGGCATACATTGTTTTGCCGTCTTTTGAAAAGGTGAAAGAGTTGCTATAACCAACATGGTCATCGGAAGTGTAGGGAATTATGTGGGGAACAGTTTCCCAAGTTTTTCCGTTGTCATAGCTTATAAAATAATCGGAACCCGTTTTGCTTTTGCCTTTTCTCATATGAGTTCCGCTTACAATCAATGTACCGTATTCACCGCCAACAGGTGTCCATGCGCAATAGGGTGCAGCACCCAAGGCTTTTTTACCAATTGTAGTTTCAACCGCTTCACCGAGATATGATGGGTCACCCCAGTCAAGACCATCTTTTGAATAACGGCAAAAAATGGGTTCACCTTCAATATCTGCTTTATTAAATATCTCATAAACCATAAAATATGAGCCGTCAGAGAGCTTTGTAACGATGGGCATACCTGGTCTTTCTTCGGGATTTTCACTTGCTACAACAGTTACTGCCTTGTCCCAATTTATACCATCTTTTGATTGCTTATAAACGATTGTCTGTGAATGCTTGGGGTCTGAATCATCGGAATAGAAGCACACAAGACTGCCATCATCAAGCTGAGTTAAAAACGGCTCCCATACACCTTCTTCAAGACCACCTGCACTCGCAACCACAACACCCTGGTCAAAGGTGTAACCGCCATCAAGACTGAAATAAAGTCTGATGTGAGATTCTTTATTGTGCTCCGGATCAATGGAACAAGCCGCAAGAATTATTGTTCCTGCAGGGTAATCACCGCAAGGCTTGGAAAGCTCAAAAAGGGTAGGGTTCCATTCGGAATTTGCACCTGTCAGAGTATCGGTAACACGGGTGATAACCTTCCAAGTCTTTCCGTTATCAGTGCTTCGGTAAATTGGATAACCGGGTGCATTCTCTGTAAGCCCTGAATTAAGCTCACAATGAGTGGCAAGAAGAACGTTGTTTTCTTCTTCAGGTTGATTATTCAAGACGAGAATTCGTCCGTACTGAACGCCTCTGTCCCACCAGTTATCTTCAGAAACAGAAATATCAGTTACGTGCTTAACTTCAATAGTGGTTGCGGCAAAAACAGGTAAAGCACTTAAACTCAAAATCATCACCGCAACTAAAACACAACTTATCTTTTTTATTGACCTAAATAAACTCATACTATCACGCTCTTCAAAAAGATATTTTATATTACGATTTTAACACCTAGGGTCGATAAAAACAAGAGTATAATGTTTGATTATTGTAATATTAAGCAGGGTTGCTTTTTGCTCTGTGAGAGTGGTATAATCAAATCAATTGATTGCGGAACTAAGGTGAAAAATATGATTAAAGAAGTTATACATGACCCGATTTTGTTGGCAATGAAATCGGAGAAGGCGACAATTGAAGATTTGCAGGTGGCAGATGCATTTGTTTGTCAGCTTTCCACCAATGATGCTACAAAGAATGGTGGCTACCTGCATTTCAGGAAAAGCTGTATGAAGTTATTAAAAAGTAAGATTTAACAAAAAAACAAGAATTTGGTGGTGTATATAATGAAACTCAATTTTAACGAGTTTAACGGAAATTATGAAATTATTCACAACGGTTTTTCGTGGGTAAGTGACGGTAGAAAACCGCAAATAACTATCCGCGGGAAAAATAAAAAAGGTAAATATATCAGCAAGGTTTGTTCTTTGCAATCTGCAAGGAAAAAAGAAACAGAAACATCCGAAAGCAAAACAGTTACTGTTTATTCGGATTTTGTTGCATTCGGAAAGATTCTTCCGTTTCGCCTTATATGTACCGCTGAAATTATAAATGAAAACACAGTTGAGTTTTCGTTGAAGGCAGAAAACGAAACAGGTTATGATATTCAGGCTGTGTATTTCCCTGCACCATTTAATTCAAAACGTAAAGGTAAGAATTCGTATCACGTTGACTCGATGCGTCAGGGATTTATCTTGCCTGATGGTCAGATAAAACACATTATACCAATGATAGGCTACACACATATGAAACGTCAGATAAATTCAGGAGATGTGTATATGCCTGTCTGGGGCAGAGTGTGCGATTCTCACTGCTTTACTGCCATTGTTGAAACGCCCTTTGATGCTTCAATGTATTCCTCTTTCGGAAAACACGGAGCATTTATTAACTCTGTTTATTGGCTTTCATCTTTAGGTAATTTATCTTACGAAAGAAAAATCCGTTTTATATTCCATGAAAACGGTGATTACAACACCGTTGCAAAGGATTACCGCAATTATCTGATTGAAAATAATCAGCTTGTTACCATTGATGAGAAAATATCAAAGAATCCCAATATAAAAAACATTATCGGTGCACCTGTTCTTCATCACAAAATTTTCTCTAAAATAAATGAGAAATCCCAGTTTTATGATAAAAAAGGCTCTAACGAAATTCTTTGTGCTACATTCACTGAAAGAGCTGAACAAATCAAAAAGCTGAAGTCTCTCGGTCTTGATAAGCTGTATATACATACTGATGGTTGGGGTAAGGACGGATATGATAACAATCATCCTTATATTCTTCCACCCTGCGAGCAGGCAGGCGGATGGGAAGGCTTCAAAGAATTTTCCTGTGTCAGCCGTGAGCTCGGCTATGTTTTTGCACTCCATGACCAATACAGAGACTATTATTATGACAGTCCCGTTTTTGATAAAAATAAAGCCGTAACGAATATAGACGGTTCAAATCCTTACTGTTCAATCTGGGATGGTGGTGAGCACACTTATCTTTGTTCCTGCTTTGCTCTTGATGCGGTCAGGAAAACATATTCTGAGCTTGAAGAAAACGGGATAGATGTTCAAGGTGCATATCTTGATGTTTTTTCAATTATGCCCGGTGACGAGTGCTTCCACAAGGACCACAGAATCACAAGAGAAGAAAGCATGACGCTGCGTGGAGAATGCTTCGATTACCTCAATGAAAAAGGCTTTATTATGTCTTCGGAAGAGCCGGGAATGCAGATGCTCAATCATCTTGCGCTTGTTCATCACGGTCCTCACGCACTTATTCCGCAGGAAAACGGAAAAGCAGTGGGTATTCCCGTTCCTCTCGGCAATCTGGTTTATCATGATTGCATAATGGTGCCTTGGAATTGGTTCAATAACTGGGGTATTCCCAAAGGTGATGACGGCGATTTATACGGAGCACTCAATGCAGGTATGCCGTATATTCATCCTTATGGCAATGAACTGCGTAAAATAGGTACGGATAACCGAACCGCTGATGTTGAAATGATGAGCGATGAAAAGATAATAAAGGAATTGGAACGCATTGAACCTCTTTGCAAGCTTCAGGCTAAGCTTTACAACAAAGAAATGATGAAGCACGAATTCCTCGGAAGTTATCGCAAGCAAAAAGCTACATATTCCGACGGTACTTCGGTTATAATCGATCTGGATAATAACACTTATGAAATATCTGAATAATGTGATAAATTGGAATTTGACGAGGTGAGTATACAATATGAAGATTCATAATGCACAGTATAAAATTGATGAAAGCAGTATTTTGAACTACTATGAGGTTGGAACCGCAAAAAACAAATTACTACTGCTTCATGCCCAGGGGACAAACTCCTGTAGCTTCGATAATGTTGTTACAAAACTTGCAAAGTACTACCATGTGTACATGGTAGATTATTACGGACACGGAAAGAGTTCCCACAATCCAGAAAAATACAATCTGGTCAGTATCGGCAACGACATCATGGACTTTATTGAAAATGTGATTTGTGATTCTGTTGCCGTGTTGGGTCATTCGTCAGGTGGACTGATTGCAGCATACATTGCAGCACAATCTCCCAGATGCACCAAACTAATATTGGAAGACCCTCCGTTCTTCTCAAGCTGGGGCGAAAGAAGATATAATACATACAATTACAAGGATTTATCCTCTGTCTGCCATAATTTCCTTTTACAGGATGTGGAAAAGGATTTCGTCTATTATTATTTCAAGAATCAGTATTGCTGGAATTTCTTCCCCGATGAATCCAGAGAAACTGTCAGAGAAAAACTGAGTGGTTTCGCATTGAAATACCGAACCAAACATCCCGACAAAAATCTGAAAGTTCTGTTTTGGCCTAAAAAGTTTTTAGAAGGCTTTAATGGCCTGCAATATTAT
>JAZNBM010000159.1:0-2755 GCA_045587045.1 Acutalibacteraceae bacterium
CCGATAACGACGATTCTTTCACTGCAATGTACGTTACCGATATACACGTCAGCTATGATGAAAAAAATCCTGCTCATCTGCCCGAAACTGCTTATAATTTTGATATGACCGTCAACGAAGCGCTTGAAACAAACGGCGATATTTCGCTTATTCTTTCGGCGGGTGACCAGGCAAGCGAGGGTCTGCAGAGTGAATATATCGGTCTTGCCGCAACGCCCAACGTAAAAAGCATTCCCATTGCAACAACAATCGGCAACCATGACCGCAAGGGCGTTGAATACAAAACCTTCACCAATTTGCCCAATGAACAGAATATGTTGGTTTCATCCTACGTCGGCTCTAACTATTATTTTGTCAAGAACAACGTACTTTTTCTTGTTATGGACAGCAACAATGCAAGCGCAATTGACCACAGGAATTTTGTTAAAAAGGCTGTCAAAGAAAATCCCGACGTTAACTGGAAGGTTATGATGTTCCACCACGACCTTTACGGCGGGAGAATTCCTCACAGAGAGAGCGAAAACGCACTTCTTCGCATTCTCTGGGCACCCATTGCCGATGAATTCGGCATCGACCTTGTTCTGATGGGACACAGCCATTATTACACCGTTTCAAACGTAATGTATAACAACAAAACCGTTGCTACCGTTACAAACGGCGGCACTGTTACAGACCCCGAGGGCACCGTTTATATGGTTTCAGGCTCGCTCAACAGACCCAGAAACGATGATGATATTTCTCTTGGGGAAAACGTAGGCATAGAATACCTTACGCAGGATAAAATATATAACCTTATCGACTTTACGGAGGATTCGATAACAGTTAAATCCTATGCGATTGAGAGCGATGCCTGCTTCAGCTCGTTCACAATTGAAAAGAGCAGCAAGGACGGCGGACACAGCAACAAAATGCCTCCTCTTTACAACTTCATTGTCAGATTTATCGGCACCGTTTATGCGGTTTTCAACAACATCGGTGTTTACGGTGATCTGAAAAATGACAAAGGATTTAACGTAAAATTCTTTGAAGTTCTTTTCGGATAAAATTTAAGGAGAATTAATTATGATTAAACACATTGTTTGTTTCAAACTTAAAGACAGCAGCATTGAAAACTGCGAAAAGGCAAAGGAAGTTCTTCTTTCAATGAAAGGCAACGTTCCGCTCATACGCGATATCACAGTGGGTGTTGACTTTCTTCATTCGGAGCGTTCTTATGACCTGATTCTTGAGGTTATTCTTGATGACGCAAAGGCACTTGAAGATTATCAGAACGACCCTTATCACTGCTCGGTTGTCAAAACTCATATGCACGCAGTCAGGGAATCAAGCGTTGCAATTGACTATGAATTATAATATCAGACAAAAACAGCTCTTTGACGGAGCTGTTTTTTGTTGACTTGATACAAATTATGTGTTATATTTATTTAGAATAAAAATATATGTGAGGTGACGTTAATGAATATCGTCAAAAAGAAAGCCTTTAAACTTGTCGGCAAGGTTGTAAACGCCGTTACAAACGCCGCAACCGCACAGGATATGGGTTCAAAAAAGAATAACGGCTATCAACCTGATGAAAAAATCATTTCGCTTTGCCGTCAGATTGGCGCTGAGGGTATTGTTATGCTCAAGAACAACAACGTTCTGCCGCTTGACAAGGAACGAACGGTTTCGGTTTTCGGCAGAGTTCAGCGTGACTTCTTCTACGTTGGCTACGGTTCGGGCGGTGACGTTAACGCACCTTATAAAATCAGCCTCATTGACGGATTGAGGGCAAATAAAAACATAACCGTTAACGAAAACCTTGCGGCGGTTTATGAAAACTGGTGCAAAGATAACCCCGTTGACGACGGCTTCTGGGGACATTGGCCCATGTGCTATGAAGAGATGCCTGTTTCAAACGCTCTTGCGGCTGAGGCTGCACAGGAATCCGACACGGCTATTGTTGTTATCGGCAGAGCGGCAGGCGAGGACAGAGAAAACAAGCTTGAAAAAGGCAGCTATTATCTGACCGACGAAGAGCACGCAATGCTTGATGCGGTTACGCTTTCGTTCAAAAAAGTTATACTTCTGCTTAACTGCGGCAGTATTATGGATATGTGCGCCATCAATGCTTATGGTGACAGAATTTCCGCCATTCTTTACGTCTGGCAGAGCGGCATGGAAAGCGGCAATTCGATTGCCGACGTGCTTTCGGGCGACGTTTCGCCCAGCGGCAAGCTGACCGATACTATTGCAACAAGCTATAAGCGCTATCCCGGCTGCAACGATTTCGGCGATAAAAAGTTCAACTGCTACACCGAGGATATTTACGTTGGTTACCGCTATTTTGAAACGTTCAAAAAGCACAGGGTGCTTTATCCCTTCGGCTTTGGCTTAAGCTATACGCAGTTTGCGTTTGAAAATGTTGATTTCAAGGCTGCAGACGGAAAAATCACCGTTGCCGCCGACATAAAAAACGTTGGTGAATACAGCGGCAAAGAGGTTGCGCAGGTTTATTTTGAAGCACCCTGCGGCAGACTCGGCAAGCCTGCACGCTCGCTTGTTGCCTTTGCAAAAACAGGTCTGCTTGCCCCGGATGAAAGCGAGAGAGTTGAGCTGTGTTTTAATATTGCAGATATGGCTTCGTATGACGACGTAACGGAGTTTGCATATATTCTTGAGAAGGGCGAATACAAAGTTTATCTCGGTGCAGACGTGCGTTCGGCAGAGTGCTGCGGCATTTACGTGCAGGAGGCAGACGAAATCACTCTTCAGC
>JAZNBM010000160.1:0-32371 GCA_045587045.1 Acutalibacteraceae bacterium
AAGAAACAATCTGCTCCTGGTTGTAGCCGAAGGACTCAGAAGCAGCAGCCTTCATAGCAGCGTTGATACCGTCAACTGTAACATCCTTACCCTTAACAACAGCTACGAGAATTGTTGTAGAACCTGTGCAGGTTGGAACTCTCTGAGCGGAGCCGATGAGCTTACCGTTGAGCTCAGGAATTACAAGGCCGATAGCCTTAGCAGCGCCTGTGGAGTTAGGAACGATGTTCTGAGCGCCCGCTCTTGCTCTTCTCAAGTCACCCTTTCTGTGTGGGCCGTCAAGAATCATCTGGTCACCTGTGTAAGCGTGAACAGTTGTCATGATACCGCTCTGGATAGGAGCATACACATTGAGAGCCTTAGCCATAGGAGCGAGGCAGTTTGTTGTGCAGGAAGCAGCGGAGATAATGTTATCTTCAGCTGTGAGAGTGCCTTCGTTTACGCTGTAAACGATTGTGGGAAGGTCATTGCCTGCGGGAGCGGAAATAACAACCTTCTTTGCACCTGCATCGATGTGAGCCTGGCTCTTTGCCTTTGAGCAATAGAAACCTGTGCATTCAAGAACAACGTCAACACCGAGTTCGCCCCAGGGGAGCTCTGCAGCGTTAGCCATTGCATAAATCTTAAGAGTCTTACCGTCAACTGTGAGTGTGCCTGCTTCGTCATCAGCGGAAAGAGTGTGAACGTTTTCGCCGATGTAGCCGCAGTAACCCTTCTGCGCTGTGTCATACTTAAGAAGGTTAGCAAGCATTGAGGGCTTTGTGAGGTCGTTGATAGCAACAACTTCGTAACCTTCTGCGCCGAACATCTGACGGAATGCGTGACGGCCGATACGACCGAAAACGTAAATTGCAACTTTAACTGCCATGGGAATTACCTCCAAAAAATTAATTTTTTATTTTTTGCCATTACTTATTTTAATCGTTTTTGCACAAATATGCAACATTTTTTTGAGAAATTTGTGATATTTGGTAATCTTAACAAAATTTACCTTTAAAGAATCTGAATGGGTGTAATTTAAGCCGAATATTTATGCACTCTCCATATCAAAAGTATATTATATATATATCATTTGTGATATTTACCGCCGCTTGAAATCATAAAAGCGCGATAAATCTGCTCCAGAAGCATAACCCTTGCAAGCTGGTGCGGGAAGGTCATCGGGCTCATTGAAAGGCGAATTTTTGCCCTGTTTTTGACCCTCGGGTCAAGACCGTGAGAGCCGCCGATAACAAAGCAAAGACTGCCGAAACCGCCGACCGCAAGCTTGTTGATTTCATCCGAAAGCGCTTCTGATGAAAGCATTTTGCCCTCAATGCACATAGCAAAAACGGCATCGCTGTTTGCGATTTTTGCAAGTATGCGGTCACCCTCGTCAGCAAGTGCCGCTGCAATCTGTGAATCATTCGGATTTTCGGGCAGACGGGCAGGGGTGAGTTCCGTGATATTAAGGCGGCAGAATGCACCCAGCCTTTTCTGATATTCCGCACAGGCGGCACGAAGGTAGTCTTCCTTGAGCTTGCCTACGCAGATTACGTTGATATTGAGCATAATAATTCCTCTTAAAAAGTGATTGGTGCATTCAGGTCGCCTGCAACGGTCAGCAGATAGTCCGTGCCGAGCCTCGCGCCTGCAAGCGTCATTGCGGAGTGGGTAGTTTCATAAGCAAGGGCAGGTATGTTGTTCTCTTTGCTCAAGTGCCCGAGCACAAGGCGTGTTGTGCCCGATTCCACAAGCCTTACGGCGGTCTGCGCGCAGCTTTCGTTTGAAAGGTGACCGTGGTCAGAAAGGATTCTGCGCTTGAGAAAATACGGATAGGGTCCGTTGCGAAGCATACCCTCATCGTGGTTGGATTCAAGCAAAACAAGGTCGCTGCCATGAATGGAATCCATAATTGTGTCGGTCACTTTTCCTATGTCGGTTGCAACGGATATGCGTTTGCCGTCGGGAGTTAAAACGCTGTAACCGCAGCTTTCGCGGCTGTCGTGAGGAGTTACAAACGGGCGCACGTAAATGCCTGCCGCTTCAACACCCGATGACGGAGTGACCTGAGCTTTTGTTGTAGGCTCAAGCGCTCCGAGCTCCTGCATACCCTCAAGAGTGCCTGCCGAAGCATAGATGGGAACGCCGTATTTTTTTGCAAAAACACGCACACCGTTGATATGGTCGGCATGCTCGTGAGTGATGAAAATTGCGGCAATTTCACTCGGGTCAACGCCTATGCCTGCAAGGGCTTCGACGGCACGCTTTGCACTTACGCCGATGTCAACGAGGATACCGCCGCGCGAGGTGCCGATATAAGTGCAGTTGCCGCTGCTTGATGAATAAAGAGAACAGAATTTAGCCATATTTCACCTTGTAAAAACGGGCTGCTTCTTTGAGAAACAACCCGTTGAGCTAATTAAAACAATATTATATATGTGCTTAACCTGCGTTCGTGAGTGCGTTGGGGTCGGGCAGATTAACGCGCTTGATGGTTGCGCCGAGTGCGCTGAATTTTTCAACAACGTCTTCGTAGCCTCTGTCGATATGCTGGATATCTTCGATTTCGGTTGTGCCCGAAGCGGCAAGACCGGCAATAAGCATAGCCGCACCCGCACGAAGATCGTCTGCCTTGACGGGTGCACCCTTGAGAGTTTCAACACCCTGAACAACAGCAAGCTGACCGTCAACTTTTATTGAAGCACCCATTCTGTTAAGCTGCTCCGCATAGCGGAAACGGTTTGACCAGATGCTTTCGGAAACAATGCTTGTACCGTCGGCAAGAGCAAGAAGCACAGCCATCTGAGGTTGCATATCTGTGGGAAAACCGGGATGAGGCATTGTTTTGATATTGCATTTACCGGGACGGCGGTCAAGCGAAACTCTGACGGCATCGTCAAATTCTTCAACCTGCGCACCGCACTCGATAAGCTTTGTTGAAATGGATTCAAGATGCTTTGGGATAACGTTTTTGATAAGAACGTCGCCCATTGTGGCGGCAGCAGCAACCATATATGTGCCTGCCTCAATCTGGTCGGGAATGATGGAATAAGTGCAGCCGTGAAGCTTTTCTACACCCCTGACCTTGATAACGTCTGTGCCTGCACCTCTGACGTCTGCACCCATGGAGTTGAGAAAGTTTGCAAGGTCAACTATGTGCGGCTCCTTGGCGACATTTTCGATAACGGTGAGACCTGTTGCCTTGACTGCGGCAAGCAGAACGTTTACCGTTGCGCCGACGGAAACCATATCGAGATAAACGGGTGAGCCTGTAAGACTGTCTGCCTTTGCGTCAACAATGGCGTTTTCTTCGATTGAAACGTTTGCACCCAGAAGCTCAAAGCCCTTTATGTGCTGGTCGATGGGTCTTGCACCCAGATAGCAGCCGCCGGGCATTGCAACCTTTGCTCTGTTGTATCTGCCAAGCAATGCACCGATAAAATAATATGATGCACGCAGATGCTTTGTCATATCGTGTGAAATCACGTATGAGTTGACACAGCGCGAGTCGATTTCGATTGTGTGTTTATTGATAACCCTGACCTTTGCGCCCAGGTGATGAAGAATCTTCATCATGTAGCTGACATCGCTGATAGACAGGGGAAGGTTTTCGATAACGCAGACATCCTGCGAAAGAATTGCAGCAGGAATGATGGCGAGAGCGGCATTCTTTGCGCCGCTGATTTCAACTTCGCCGTGAAGCGGAGTTCCGCCGTCGATGATTATCTTCTCCAATGCTCTCCCTCTTTCACTCAATTTATATCTATACAAAAACAAAAAGTTATATTTAAAATTTCACTCCAAGCAAGTATAACACTTTTTTTTGCGTTTGAAAAGACCTAATTTACAAAAAAGTAAAATTTTTTTAAATTCCTTATTCCTCTGCGTTTTTATGCCGCAAAAACGGGAGCGATATCCCGATTTAGTATGCCTTGAAAGACGGCGGATAACACGGCAAAAGCAACAAAAAAGAGTGTCACTTTTTGTGAAAAAATGTGGTTGTGACCTTCAAAAAGTTGTCATCAAAATTACAAGTATTTTTTGCCTCAATCGGTATACCTGCATTAAAATAATTGCATTTTTGCCAAAAGAAAGCACGTGAATTTGTTGATATTTACGGAATTCACGCCTTTAATGCGGTGCTTTTAAAATTTCTTTTGACAGCGGATTTTTGTGCAAAATTTGGTAAAAATCAATAAATTATGAGCAAAATTCACAATAAATTCAAAAAATTCTTAAAAAAATATGCGGTTTTCTCTTGCAAAATGCGTTCTTATTGTGTAAAATGTATATTGTCCCGATGGTCATTTTGTCTAAAATAACAGAAGTTCAAAATCAAATCAGATGAGGGGTAATTATTTATGTCAAACAGAATTTTCCAGGGTCTTGTTCACCAGATGAGAGATGCGGTAGGCAGAACTCTGGGTGTAATTGACGAAACAGGAACAATCATCGCCTGCAGTGAGCTGAGCAAAATCGGTGAAGTTTTTTCAACCGCATCGGAAGTTTTTGCAGACGCAGAGTTCCATTATATCAACAACTATACCTTCTGCAACTTCGGTTCTCATATGCAGACCGAGTATGCGGTGTTCGTAGAGGGTACGGACGAGCTTGCCGGCAGATTTGCTTCCGTGTGCTGCGTTTCGCTTGAAAACCTCAAGCAATATTATGAGGAGAAGTTCGACAGAGGCAACTTCATCAAGAACGTGATTCTTGATAATATTCTGCCCGGCGACATCTATCTTAAGTCCAGAGAGCTCCGCTTCAACAGCGAGGCAACAAGAGTTGTGCTTCTTATCAGAATCACCGACCACAATGATGCTGCTGTTTTTGAGGCTGTTCAGAACCTTTTCCCCGACAAGAACAAGGATTTTGTTATCAATATCAATGAGCACGACATCGCTATCGTTAAAGAGGTTCGCAGCAACATCGAGTCCAAAGATCTGGAAAAGCTTGCACGCTCAATTTCAGATTCACTGAGCACCGAGCTCTATACTCATGTTCTTGTGGGCATCGGTACAACCATCGAAGGTGTCAAGGATCTTGCGCGCTCATTCAAGGAAGCTCAGATTGCCCTTGAAGTTGGCAAGGTATTTGACACAGAAAAAACAATCGTAAGCTACGAAAATCTCGGTATTGCAAGACTTATCTATCAGCTTCCCACCACTCTCTGCGATATGTTCCTCAGAGAGATTTTTAAGAGGGGCTCAATCGAAAGTCTTGACCACGAAACCCTGTTCACAATCCAGCGTTTCTTTGAAAACAACCTTAACGTTTCCGAAACGTCGAGAAAACTCTTCGTTCACAGAAACACACTGGTTTACAGACTTGAAAAAATCAAGAAGCTCACAGGTCTTGACCTGCGTGAGTTTGATGATGCCATTGTTTTCAAAGTAGCACTTATGGTCAAGAAATATCTTGACGCAAAGCCTGTTAAATATTAATTGAATCAAAATTAATAATAAAATCGGTTAATCACAGGCTCACGGCCGCAGCCGGCGGCTTTGTTTCAGAGGAGATTCAGAGGAGTAAATAAAATTTTAAGGATGATACTGTGATAAAATTTGACAACGTAAGCAAAAGGTACGGCAAAACCGGACCTTACGCGCTCAAAGATATCAACATAAACATCGAAAAAGGCGAATTTGTCTTTGTTGTCGGTTCTTCGGGTGCGGGTAAAAGTACGTTTCTTAAGTTGATGATGCGTGAGGAGGTTGCTTCCTCGGGCGACATCATCGTTGACGGACAAAATCTTAACAAAATGCGCAAAAGAGATATCCCCAAATTCCGCCGTAAGCTTGGCATTGTTTTTCAAGATTTCAGGCTTATTCCCAACATGACGGTTTTTGATAACGTTGCTTTTGCGATGCGTGTTATAGGCACAAGCGAAAAGAAAATTCGCCGCAGAGTGCCTTATGTGCTCAGTCTTATGGGCCTTAACGAAAAGGCAAGAAGCTATCCCAGAGAGCTTTCGGGCGGTGAACAGCAGAGAGTTGCACTTGCAAGAGCTCTTGCAAACAATGCCGAAATCATCATCGCCGACGAACCCACGGGTAACGTTGACCCCCAGATGAGCTACGAAATCGTCGATATGCTTATGAGGCTCAACGAAGCCGGCACAACTGTTATTATGGTTACCCACGAGCACAGCCTTGTGCGTTGCTTTGACAAGCGTGTTATTATTCTTGAAAAGGGTAATGTTGTTGCGGATGGCGGCACAATCATAAAAGAATCCGCAACCTCTCACATCAACGCCGCCAGCGAAATTCAGACGGAAAACGTTGTTCTTCCCGAAGAGGACTATTCTGCCTACATACCTGCAACAGACCTTGATTCCTATCAGGTTGAGGCAGCTCCCGAAGCAACGGTGCTTTCAGTCGACGAGCCTGAAACAGCCGCGAAAGGAGGCGAAAACTGATGGGTAAACTCAATTATCTCACAAAGGAAGGTTTTCGCAACCTTGTGGTCAATATCCTTATGACCCTTGCCTCGGTAACCGTTCTTTTCAGCTGCCTTCTGCTTATAGGCATTGCGTTTATGCTTCAGGTAAACATCAATAATTTCATCGATTCCGTCGGAGCAGAAAACGAAATTGTAGCATTTGTTGAAAACGATGCAGAAGAGTTTGAAATCAAAAAGATTCAGATGGATCTTGAAAAGATCAAAAACGTTGAAAAGGTTGAGTTCGTTTCAAGTGAACAGGCTTTCAAGGAAGCAGTCGGTGACCTTTCTGCTGACGAAAACCTCAAGAATTATCTCAACAGCCTTGACGAAGACGTTATGCCCCACGCATTCCACGTTACGGTTTCGGGCTTTGATGCCTACGATACCGTTGCAAATAAAGTCGAAAAGGTTCCCGGTGTTTTCAATGTCAGAAAAAACAGCCAGATTACAGAGGACCTTGCAGGTCTGCGCTCAGGCGTAACCTTCATCAGCCTTGGTATGATTATTCTTCTGCTTGTTGTTTCGCTTTTCATAATTTCAAACACAATCAGAATAACAATTTTCAGCAGACGTCTTGAAATCAGCATTATGAAGAGCGTTGGCGCAACCAACTCTTTTATCCGCTGGCCGTTTGTTGTTGAAGGCACGGTTATCGGTTTCATCGCAGGCTTGCTTGCAACCGCCGCCGTGTGGCTGGTCAACGATCTTGTTCTCAACAAGTTTGTTATCAAGCCTATTACCGACGCAGTGAGCATAGGTGCTTCAATCGACCCCGTCTGGTTCTATAAATATGCACCCGTTATGGCTGTGATTTTCATTTTTGTGGGCATATTCACAGGCGTTTTCGGCTCATTGACTTCAATGAGAAAATATCTTAAGGAAAGGAAGTTTGTTGAACTTGAAGACTAACGTAAAAAACAGCAAGTTCAGGTCACTTCTTTGCCTTATACTTGCCGTAATCTGTGTTGTCGGCTCGTTTGCTCCCATCAGTGTTTATGCCGACAAGCTGGATGACCTTAAAAACGATTACGAAAAAATCGAAGAAGAAATCAAAGAAAACGAAGAGAAGCTTGACAAGGTTGAGGGCGAAATCGATGCCAACGAAAGTAAGCTTGATAAGCTTAACGGCGAAATCGATAAAATCAACGACCAGATAGCTAACCTTGACGAAAGAATAGACGTTCTTAATGACGATATCAACTCCATCAATGTCAGCATTGAAACTCTTTCTGCCGACATCGTTGAGATTGACGAGATGATAGCCGAAATCGAAGAACAGATTGCCGAAAGCGAATTGCTTATGGCTGAAACAAAAGAGCAGCTTCTGATCCGCTTAAGAGAGGGCTATATGGCAGGCGGCGGCTCAAATCTTGAAATTCTTTTCTCCGCAACCAGCTTTTCATCTTACCTTGAAAGACAGGAACTTCTCAGCCAGATGACCAAAAAGGATACCGAGCTTATCAACGAGATGAGTGCAAAGGTTGTTGAGCTTAACGCTCTTGAAAAAGAGCTCGGTGAGCAGAAGGTTGAGCTTGAGAAAAAGAAGGAAGAGCTTAAGGGCGAAATCCAGCTTCTTGCTGACCGCCAGACTGACCTTGAGGACAGCAAAGCAGTGCAGGAAGAAAAGAAAAAGGAAGCTACCGACAAGCACGAAGAAATTCAGGACGTTATCAATGAGCTTGATGAGGACAGCGAAGCCTACAAAAAGGAAATTGAACGCCAGAAGAAAGAACGTGCCGAAATTGACAGACAGATTGATGAATACATCAAGCAGCACGGCTCCACACAGGGCGACAAACCCGACGAGAGCTTTAACAATGACGGCAAAATGCTCTGGCCTGTTCCCGGTTCAACCAGAATGACCGCAGGTTATCCTTCTTACAGCAACGGAAATCCCCACCACGGCATTGATATTGTCAGAACAGACGTAACAACCAAGGGCTCACCCTTCCGTGCCGCACAGGGCGGTAAGGTTATTATCGCAAAGAACGACGGCAACTGGAACTACGGCTTCGGCAACTACTGCGTTATCGACCACGGTGACGGTAAGCAAACACTTTATGCACACGCACAGACACTTTACGTCAGTGTTGGCGACGTTGTTCAGAAGGGAGAAAATATCGGTGCTATCGGCAGCACAGGTAACTCAACAGGACCTCATCTCCATTTTGAGGTAAGAATCAAGAAAAAGGATGGCAGCGTAAGCCGTGTTCAGCCTCTTGATTATGTTTCAAAACCGTGATATAATAAAGGGAGTCAGCAAGGCTGGCTCCTTTTTTAATTCGGAATGCGGAATTCGTAATTCGGAATTAAGGGTGGGCAGGTACATCGGCACGGCATGAAGGGTGTACCCTGCAAAAAACAAATAATTCATTCCGAATTGCGCATTACGAATTTCGAGTTTGTTACCTCGGAGGTGTTTTTTTGAATAAAAAAATCTCACTCGGTCTTTGCATTTCCCTTGTGGTTATGTCAATTGCCGCAACGTTTTCAATCACAATGGTTGTTTCCAAAAACATTTATAATAAAATCATCGGCAGCATTTCACAGCGCTCACAGATGTATTCCTCCGTTGACGAAATCAATCAGATTATCTCAAATAATTTTTACGGCTCCGTTGAGGACAGCAATCTGCTCTCCGCGGCACTTTCAGAGGGCTATATCAACGGTCTGGGCGACACTGCCAGTCGCTATATGACCACCGAGGAATATAACGAATACACCCTGCGTCTTGAGGGCGGTGTGACAGGTATCGGTGTTGAAACGGCGTTTGATTATCTGGGCAACCGCTTCACAATCACCCACGTTTATGAGGGCTCACCTGCAGAAACGGCAGGTCTTAAAGCAGGCGATATCATAACGGCAATCGGCAACACCACCGTTACACGTGCAAACTATGCAAAGCTTTCGCAGAGCCTTTACGGCGATATTCTTACCTCTGTTGCAGTTGAATTTGAGCGTGACGGCGAAACAAAAACTGTTGAGCCGCTTCTCGGATTCGCAATGCCGAGCGTTATCGGCAGGCTTGAGGGCGACGTCGGATATATCAGAATCAGCGGCTTTTATAAAAACACTGCAACCGAGTTCAAAGCGGAAATCGATAAGCTTACCGAAGCAGGGGCGGAGAGCTTTGTTTTTGACGTGCGAAACACAAACGAAGGCACGGTGGATTACGCCGCAAAAACGATTGACGTTATTGTGCCTGCAATTTCGGGCAACATAGCCGTGGCGAAGGATAAAAACGGCGAAGTATACAGAAACAAGATTTATACCGCAGAGAGCAACAGCGTCAATAAGCCCATGGCGGTGCTTGTCAACGGCGGTACTTCGGGTGCGGCAGAGCTTTTTGCCTGCGACCTGCGTGACATCAGCCAGGCAATTGTTGTCGGCACTAAAACAGCAGGTGTCGGCACAATGCAGGAAGTGTTTACCCTTGAAAGCGGCGGCGCAATTCTGCTCACGGTTGCACTTGTTGAGCCAAAAAACGGTGCGGCTGCAGTCTATGACGGGAAGGGTGTTGAGCCTACAGTAACGGTAACCCTTGCGGCAGGTGAAGACGTAAACGTTGCACTGCTCACCAAAGCGCAGGATAACCAGCTTACCACGGCACTCGATATGCTGGCTTCATAAAACTTTATCAGTTGGCGACAGGTTGGTTTGCTGCAAAACAGTGCTCCTGCCCAATCGGAAAACGTTTACAACATCCTATTATGCAATAAAAAAGGACGGCAGAAAACTGCCGTCTTTTTGTTTTATGTGGTCTGTTATCTCCAGTTAAACGGGCGCAGAGAGAAATCAACCGAGCTCTTATCCTGCGGAATAAGACCGAATGATGAAACTCTGCTGATTCCGTGAGAAATAAAGGCATCGTAAAGCTCCTCATTTGCTTTCTGACGGTTGGGGTTGAGGAAAGAATACTTGCCGATATACTGGTTTGCTTTGAAATATTCCCAACTGAGGTTTGCAACCTCAACGTTGAAAAGCTGTTCTTCGGTGATATCGGCGCTCATAGCCTTTTCCCACAGGGAGTTGAGCCTGTTGACGGTATAAAACGGATAAAAACCTGACTGATAATGCCAGTCAAAGTCAAATGCGTGTGCTGTCGCTCTGACCTGTGCTGTCTGGATATCGATGATTTCTTTGATATAGGGTGCGGCTTCTTCGCCGTAGTATGCCTTAAGGAAATCGTTCATATGGTATTCCACGTCGGCGTTGACGTCCCACTGAAGCTTGCACAGCAAATAGTTGCGAAGCTCATTGAAAACGGAATAATGACCGTCGCCGCAGTTATAAACGTAGCCCGTGATGCCGATATCGTGCATATATTTCATTGTGGATTGCATTGTTTCAAAATTTGAAAAGAACTGTGCAACGTTGAGAAAGTTGATGGTGTAGTCGTAAATATAAGTTCTGTCTGCAATCTTTGTCCAGTTGACGTGGTCCTCGGCAATCTGCGGATACTGCTCCACAAAGAGGTTGTTGAAGTTTTCGTTGCCGTCAATTGCGCCGCACTCGGTGATGGGGTGGCTTCTGCAAGCCTTGTGAAGTCCGCAAAGAACCGGCACAACATTGGAATTGCAACGCAGAGAGAGGTCTGCAGGAGGTCTGTCGGTTTCACCATATGCGTAGAATGTGAAGGTCATATCGGGAAATTCATCGTCAAGCGCATCGGCAAAGGCGTTGGTGAAAAGAATCGTGGTCGAACATACGCCGCCGTATCTGCCGTAGATTTCTTCGCATTTTTCGCAGTGGCAATAATTTATATTGTCCTTTTGACCTATGTGGATGTATTTGGAATCCCTTTTGCAGTCGAGTATTGCCTGTCTGCCGTTTTTGATTGCAATTTCAAGCACCTCGGGGTGTGAAAGACAGACGTGGTCGGTTGTTCGTGTGCCGTCGGGATTCATTGCAAAGTATTCGGGATGCTCTGCAAAAAGAGTATCGGGCACAAGCTTGTCAAGTGTAACGTCCCACAAAACCCATGTGTGGGCGCCGCCGAATTCGGGCACCTCGTAGTGGAAAGAAACGTTCATTTTTGTTCTTGCTCTGTGTGCTGCGTTTGTGCCTGCACAGTCGTTGCGGCGAATGGCAAACGACGGCTCAACAAGGCGGTCAATTGCCGCATCAATGATGATATCCTTGCTCTCGGGCACAACCTCCAGCGTGGGTGTAAACCAGCGAACACCAAGATATTCTTCAAGGAAAGTGTAAACGCCGTAGAGTGTGCCGCGGCTGTCCTCGCCCGCAATAAGCAGATAACCGCCGTTTGAATAAAGTCTGAAGCCGTCCTCATTTATTTGTGTGCGGTCAATCTCTTTTATACTTTCGCCAAGCTCTGTTTCACCCAGAATAATTGCTTTTTCGCCTTCAAAAACAGTTTCGTCAACGATTTCAAGCTCCGCACCGCTTATCTTTTTAAGATAAGTCTGCAGCTCGTTTGCGGCGGTAAGAATGCATTCGTCTGCATTCTCGTCAATAACAATTGAATATTCACTTTTGCCGTTTTCAACAATATACATCGGAGTTTTGACCTGCGGTTCCTGATATTCGCCACCGCCGTAGTCAACGCTGCTGCCAACGGGGATAAGGCCAACAATGCAGAAAATGACCTGAAAAAAAGCGATTAATCCTTTGATATAAGCAAACATAGGGTTACCTCCTGACGCGCTTTTAAAAAATAATAACATATTTACGCATATATTTCAACCCGAATGAAATAAGTCGGAAAAGTCAAAGTTTTTGTGCGGTTTGTAGTAAATATATGAAAAAAACTGAAAATTAACTGAAAAAGACTGTTACAATGCACATTGATTTCTGAACAAATTCAGAGTAAAATGTTTAGCGATGAGAGAACTTTGTGCTGAAGTATCTTGTTTGACAGGGACGAAGAAGACGGTTTCAAAGAAGTGTGTGCTGATTAGCTTCTCAATGTTTAAAGTCCGCCTTCTTCACAAAGCCCCTGTAACAGACGACACCGTGAGGGTGTCTTTTTTTATTTGGTATTAATACCGAATCAGCATATAACGGCAGGTAGAATTTCAGACATAACGGCTTATGCTCTTGGTATTAAACGCATTTAAAACAGCGTTTTTCTGTCTAACTGCAACAAACAAGTGGAAATTCTATAGTCAATTTTAACAAAACAAAAAATTTTTAAACCCTTTGGTTTGGAGTACACCACGAAATCCGAAAACGGGGCTCAAAAAATGTTGACGAAGCCGTTTTTTTTGATATAATATGTATTGTGCTTAAATAAATTATTTGCGTAGGAGAATATACTATGTACGTTAAAGATGTAACAGTTCAGAACCAGGTTGGTCTTCATGCACGTCCCGCAACATTCTTCATTCAGAAGGCAAACGAATTCAAGTCATCAATCTGGGTTGAAAAAGAAGAACGCAGAGTTAATGCAAAGAGCCTTCTCGGTGTTCTTTCACTCGGCATTATGGGCGGCACAGCTATCCGCATTATTGCAGGCGGCCCCGATGAAGAAACCGCAGTTGACGAGCTTGTAAAGCTTGTAGAAACAGGTTTTGCCGAATAAGATTCGTCTCACAGAGCGAAGAACAAAAGAAACTGAATAAATAATAAAAGCTTGCAACGGTAAATTACCTTTGCGGGCTTTTTGTTTTTTATAGATAAAGTCAAACCTTTTTTGTTTCTTTTTAGCCGTTTTTTCCGATTCGGCGTATCACATACGCCTGCCATCGGAAGAAAACGTCTACTTCATCTCTGTGAGCCTAATCTCGAACACACAGAGCGAAGAACAAAAGAAACTGAATAAATAATAAAAGCTTGCAATGGTAAATTACCTTTGCGGGCTTTTTGTTTTTTATAGATAAGGTCAAACCTTTTTTGTTTCTTTTTAGCCGTTTTTTCCGATTCGGCGTATCACATACGCCTGTCATCGGAAGAAAACGTCTTCTTCATCTCTGTGAGCCTAATCTCGAACTCACAGAGCGAAGAACAAAAGAATAATAAACAAACAAAAGCTTGCTTTGGTTACGCACCACGGCAAGCTTTTTTGTTTTTGTTATTGAGTTTGCATTATTTTGTTACAACCGAATCATCAAAATGCTTTGCGATGAATCTGCGCATTCTTTCGTCATATTCATCCTTTGCGTCATAATAGCTGAATGCGTGTTCTGCACCATCAACGGCAAAAAATTCTTTTTCCGTGGGGCAGGCTTCATAAAGACGCTCACCCATGTGGAAGGGTACAAGCGCATCCTCTTTGCCGTGAACAAAAAGCACAGGATTCTTTGCGTTTTTCATTGTGCCGAGAGGGTCGGCATCTTTTTTGAGGTCGTAGCGAGCAAAAACCTTGCAATAAAGGTTGATGAGGTGAGTGACGAAATCCGTTTTGAGAAATTTGACCAGTGTCTTTGTTTTTATGCTGACCTGCTCGAAGGCATTGGTGTAGCCGCAATCCTCGATAATCATTTTAACCTGCGGTGCAGGGTCGTGGTTATTGACAAGCATAGAAGTTGCCGCACCCATGGAAATGCCGTGGAGCATAATGCTGATATCATCACCGAAGCGCTTGACAAGGTAGTCGATCCAGAGGTTAATATCCTTGTAATCAAGTGCGCCGAAGCCGATGTAATTGCCGCTGCTTCTGCCGTGACCTCTTAAGTCGGGCAGAAAATAATTGTATCCCATCTCGTTATGATAAAACGGAAAAAGGTGGCTCATTTCGTCGGGACCGTTGCAGTTGTGACCGTGAATGCAGATAACAAACTTTTTGGTTTCTTTTTCTGCAGGAATCAGCCTTGCTGTCAGGTGAATACCGTCGGGCGTGGTGAGGTCCACATCTTCATGTTCGTGGGAGAGCATATAATTATTGTTTTTGATGCGCACACTCGCACGGTGAATGCGTTTTTCGTCTTTTTCGGGCGGACGTACACGTTGAGAAACGCAGGCAGTCTTGAATCCGATGGCGCCCACTATCAGCAAAGCTGTTGCAATAAACGCAACGAAACCCCAGAAAAGCACGCAGCAGGCGATTACTATGCCGATTAAAATTACAAGTGTGTCATTCATATTATCCCTCCGACGTGAGTTTTTTTCAGCATATGTCAGCGGCAAACAGGAAAGTCTGCCGCGTTGATGTTGATAAAAATATATTACCATAAAACCGTGATTATGGCAAGATATCAGACGACAAAATGTTGACATCTTGCGGCGAAAGTTGTAAACTCAAATCACCAAAAGGCAAGAAGGTGTTTCAAAATGACAGGTACCATCGTAAACTGTGTTGCCGTTGCGGCAGGCGGTGCAATAGGTCTGATTCTGAAAAAAGGAATCAAAGAAAGCTTTGCCGAAAATATAAACAAAGCGCTCGGTATTGCGGTGCTGATTATAGGTCTTAACGGTATTGTTTCAAATATGTTTACCGTCACCGACGGCAAACTCTCAAGCAGCGGTGAGCTTTTGCTCGTTATCTGTCTTGTTGCAGGTACTTTTCTGGGCGAAATCCTGAAGCTTGAGGACAGATTTACAAAATTCAGCGGTAAGGTTGAGAGTAAGTTTAAAAACGGTGGTTTTTCCTCGGGTTTTGTAAACGGCACGTTGCTTTTTTGCGTGGGTGCAATGGCGATTATCGGCGCTCTCAACGATGGTATAAAGGGTGACAGCTCCGTTTTGTTTGTAAAAAGTGCGCTGGACTTTGCTTCGGCAATCATATTCGGTGCAACGCTCGGCTTCGGCGTAATTTTCAGCGCAATACCCGTGCTGCTCTATCAGGGTGCAATAACTCTGCTGGCAGGCACGCTTGAGGGTGTGCTCACAGGTGAACTTCTACGTCAGGTATGTATGGTCGGTTACGCAATCATTATGGCAATCGGCTTTAACTTTTTGCTTGCAAAACGCATCAGAACACTCAATATGGTTCCGGCGCTGATTTTGCCTGTTGTTTGGCATTATATATTGATTTTAATAAACTATATAAGAAAATAAAAAAGGCAGGGGCGTGTGCTCCTGCTTTTTTGAAGTAATAAGTAAAAGTGAAGAGAAAATAAGTTCAGGGCAGGGGTAGGGTTACCCATACTGAAAAAGACGTTTATATCATTTCAGTGATATTTGACCGACGATATCAGAATTTTCTTCTTAACTCCACAACCTTGCCGATGATGGTTACGGGCAAGGACTCAATTTCCTTTTTATCAAACATCATAGGCTCATATGCCGAGTTTTCTGACACAAGCAATATGCTTGTGTCTTTTTTTATAAGCTTTTTTACCGTGGCATCGTTGCCGTTGACAAGCACAACGGCAATTTCGCCGCTGTCTGCATCGGGCTGACGGCGCACAATAACCGTGTCCCCTGCCTGAAAAAGCGGAAACATACTGTCACCCTTGATTTTTAAGCCGAAATATTCGCCGCGTGTTGCCATATCCGCGCTGATTTCTTCATAATCCAATATATCTTCTACTGCCTCCATAGGTATGCCTGCCCTCACGTAGCCGAGCACGGGCACAAGCACTGTGCCGCCAATATCTTCGCCGCCGATAAGCGCGCCGACGGATACGCCCAGAACGCCTGCAAGAATACGCAGACTGTCGTTGTCGGGGCTTGTTCTGCCGTTTTCCCACTGGCTGACCGCCGTCTGATGAACGTTGCAAAGTGCCGCGAGCTCGCTCTGTGACAGGCCTTTCTGTTTTCTTAAATCCTTTATTATATTCATTTTATCCCTCCGCCCTCGTGCAGGAGGGAGGCGGACTAACCCGTATCCTCATATAAAGCAAATCCTGCGCCGAAGCTGCATAATCTAAAACATTTCACGCCTTTATTATGAGCTAAACTATTGGAAATGTCAAGAATATTTTTGAAAATATGAAAAATACTATTGACAAACAAACAAATGTTCGCTACAATTAATAGCGTCACTATTAAACGAAGGAGGCTTAAGATGAAAAGCATAGCTTGTGACGAGGATATCTTCAATAAGTATCCGAGCAAAGAAGAAATTAAAGCTGCGCAGCTTGCCTGCTGCGGACGTTGCTGCGATGCCTGCGAAACACCTGCGGAATACGCTTGGCGCAAGAGGGGCGTTGATATGGCGGTGCTTCTGGAGCACGCCATTGAAAACGAGCTGAGCGCGGCTGAAAAGTCGGCTGTCAGGAGCCGCTGGTTTGAGTCAATGACCGTTGGCGAAATTGCGGCAATGCAGGGTATAAGCTCCGCCGCCGTGAGCGTTACTCTTAAACGTGCACAGGATAAGCTTCACCGTGTTTTGCGTTATGCGATTGCTTACCAGAATAACGTTGGCAGAGAAAGTGCCGTTTCGCTTGTTCTTGCCAGAGCAAGAGTTGTTGCCGCTGCCAGAAACCGCAGCGGCGAATCCTTGCAGGAAAGACTTTTTGCGCTCAGAGTCAAAGAAAATCTGACAAGAGAAGCGTTGGCAAAGGTTAGTTGCGTTACGGCGGAAAGAATTGCCGCCGTTGAAAACGGCAGAGAGCCGCATATGCAGGAGCTTGTTGCCTTGAGTGAAGCCTTCGGTGTGACGGTTGATTATCTTTTGAAGGGAGAAAAAGTTGAAGAGCAATAAAACACTTTTTGAGTTGGGTCTTGAATATGAGGAGGCGGCAAAAGCAATTTATGAACGCATTTCTGCCAGAAGAGAAAGACTACGCTCGCTCAGGGGTCAGCCACAGAGCTGTGAGGTGCATATCCTCAACAGCGAGCTGGGCACACTTACAAGAGAATACACACAGACACGGCGCACGGCTGAATATCTTAAAAATTATTATAAGCCGGAAAGCCGTATTTCATGGGGAGGTATATAATGAAAAACATACTTAACGCGATTATTGACGAGGCCAGAAACCTTGTCATAACGCCCTCGGAGGGTTTTGCGGGCGAGCATAACGCCGAGGTGTTGGAAATTGATATCGGTCCGTTTGCAACGGACGGATATGACTATTTCATTCTCAATTTTGAGAATTTCTGTGCCGACGGCAAGCTTACTTCAAACATTATCAGAACGGAGAACGATGAGCCGTCATATATTGCTAACGGGGTGATTTTTTGCCCCCTGACGGCTCAATTGACCGCTTCGGGAAAGCTTAAGCTTCAGCTTGAAGCGCATAAAAACACCGAAAGCGGTGAAATTGTCAGAAAATCGTCTGTTGCGGAGCTTTCATTCAAGCCATCTGTTATGGGTGCAGACGATATGATAAACTCCGGCAACTCTGTTTACGGCAGACTTGAAGAGATTGAAGGGGCGGTTGAAGCTGTCGAAAAAAGAGTTGATGCACTTGAGGCCGAAAATTTCGGCGCAAAAATCAAAGCCGCAGACGAAAATGCACAGGGTGCTCACGAAAAGGCGGATGTGCTTGACTGCAGAGTGGATACACTTGAGGCGGAAACGGAGCAGACAAAGAAAAGAATTGCAACCGTTGAGGGCTATAAAATACCCGAAAGCTTTGATGCCATTGAGGGCAGGGTGAGGGCTCTGGAAGATAAGCCTGAGGGTCTTGATGAAATTCCGTTTGCAACGGAAAACAGCGTGGGCGGCTTTATTTTGAGTAACACTTCGCCCGTGGAGCTTAATGCAGACGGTACACTTGCGCTTAACTACAGCAATCTCAATATTCACACTTTTTCAGCTTTGTTTATTCTTGCGCTGATAAGCGAAACAGGTATGGTTGAAACGGTTGCAGGCAAAACCTGCGGTGATATATCGGGTTTTGTTTACGACTGCTCGGTGAATGTTTTGTCAGACATCATAAAAGGTGTGGCATTCGCGGTTTTTAACCGTGGAACTATTGAATATCTGACAAGTGATTATGAAAATGTAACCATAAATGCTGAGGCAAACCATGTTTACGTTATCAGTAAGAAAGACGGCATAACGCAGGTTGATGACTATTTCGGTACGGATTTGCGTCAGCTTATTCTGGAGGGAATCTGACTTGGATAAAAAAATCTGCATCATTGTCGGTCACGGCAAATCAAAAAGCGGCGGCTATGACAGCGGCGCGGTCAGCCGTGACGGCGAATATCATGAATTTGAAATTGCAAAACGGATTGCAAAATATACCGCCGATTACCTCGGCTGCAGTTTGATGAATTATGACGGCTCACTCTACCTGACCGACAGAATAAAGGCGGTAAACAGGGCGGATTACGATTTTATTGCCGAAATTCATCTTAACGCAGGCGGCGGCAAGGGTACCGAGGTTTATTATTATAACGGCTCGCCCACGGGTCTTAAAGCGGCAACGGCGATTTCTCGCGAAATTGCAGAGGAATTTGATGTGCCCAACAGGGGTGCAAAGGTGAAACTCGGCAATAACGGCAGGGATTATTTTGCCATTATCCGCGACACAAAGCCCACCGCAATTCTTGTGGAAACACTGTTTATTGATAACGACGCAGAGCTTGAAATTCTTAAGAGCGACGAAGGCAAACGCCGCTGCGCTCTGGCAATTGGCAGAGGTCTTGAAAAGGCTCTGGGTGCACGGGCAAGTGCGCAGACCAATGTTGAAATTACGGCAAACAGTCTTTATATCCGCTCGGGTGCAGGCATGGGCTACAAGAGTGTGGGCATTGTTAAAAAGGGCGAAATCCACGGCATTACGGAAACGGATGATGCAGGAGGCTGGGGCAGACTTGCCGACGGCAGAGGCTGGATATCGCTTAATTCAAAATATACAAGGAGAATATAAATTTAATGGATCTGGATGCACTGTTTTCGTTTCTCGGCTCGGCAACCGGCTGCATTGCGGGTATTCTTGCCTCACAGAGGCTCACAAATTACCGCATTCAGCAGCTTGAGCATAAGGTCAACAAGCACAATCATCTTGTGGAGAGAATGACCGTGAACGAAATGAAAATAAAAAATATTGAGGAAAAAGTGAAATGCGAGGTGTGTAACCATGGATAAAATCAAAACTGCTCTTATCAGTCTGCGTAACGTAACGCCCTCTGCCTGGGTCAGGCTTGCCGTGCTTGCGGCGGCACTTATCGGCGTGGGCATAAGACTTTTCGGCGGTGACGAAATGACCGCGGAAACCGCAAAGGATATTGCGGCAATAGTTGCCCTTGCAGGCGCTTCAGCGGCGGCATACTGGAAGAATAATTCTTTCACCGAGGCGGCACAGGCGGCGGATGCCGTGCTTACGGCGCTTAAACGCAGCAAATAAATCAGGGTATATTTTAAAATACCTCTTGACAAAACGGCTTGGGTTAATATATAATAGCACCTGCACTTGATTGTGCAGGTGCGGACGTTTAGCTCAGCTGGTAGAGCATTCGCTTGACGTGCGAAGGGTCAGCGGTTCAAGTCCGTTAACGTCCACCAATGAATGCACGGGTATATTTATGCCCGTGCATTTCTTATGCAACGGCTTTTTGAGAGAGTGAAAAGCAATTTTTCTATGAACCGATGTTTTTGCGTGCAAAAACGAGGTCACAAAAGCTGTTTATATTCTCAAATTGAAAATTGTTGCCGTTGCGACTTCGTTCGGAACGGTTCAAAAAAGCAAAGAGATTGGGCAGACACAACACCGTGTCTGCCCAATTTTTTAGCTTCTTAATGAAATCGATTCCAGTCTATTTTTGAACATATCAGCACTTACGTATGTTTCTTGATTTATAATTTTATATGTTTCAATAGCGTCTCTGCTTATTGAAGTGCTGAACTCAAAAGGCTCAATTGGAATCTCTTTTGCTTCTTCTTCAGTTTGAGGAACAGTGAGTTTCAAATATAAAGTGATTTTACTGTCACCAACCTCGATTTTATCAATCAAATGAGAGAGAATAAGCTTTGTTTGTTCGATATTTTCTGCCTTTTTCATACGTTCTTTAAGCGGCTTGAGAACGTTTTTTATATCTTCGTCTGTCAAATGTGAGTGGCAAGCTTTTTTATAGTTGTTAATGAAACTTTGTGAAGCAGATATTTTTTCTTCGATTTCTTTGATTCTTGAACAGATTGCACTACTGTTGGTTTCTTCTAACGCTTCAATCAGAACATCTCTTGTTTTAAGGTCGGCATCAAGACCTTCTTTTACATTTTTGTATCTTTCATTTGACATTAGGATGTTGGTTCTGTGTTTGTTTACTGCCTTTGTCAATTTGCTGATAGTTGCATCTGTGAAGAAATTCTTGAAAATTACATCAAGAACAAAATCATCGACAATTTCTGTTCTGATTTCTTTTTTACGGCAAGAATGCTGATTGATTTTGTTGTTACATCTGTAGGTCATATACTTGTTACCTTTTGTTGATGTTCTCAAATTACCGTGCATTTTTGCACCGCATTCAGCACAGACAAGCATACCTGTCAAAAGATACTGTCTTTTGGCATTAGATTTCATTTTGCCTGTAACCTTGCGAACAGAATTTGCTTTATTCCAAAGTTCCTCGCTGACTATTGCAGGACAACCGCCAGGGATTCTGACGATTTCTTCATCAGATTTGAACCTATGGCTGTTACGCTTTTTATCTTTTCTTCTTTTACTTGAGCGTTTATTAAATACATAAATACCTTTGTATTTTTCGTTCTCAAGTAAATCGTGTAATGAATTTTTTGCAAAATTATTGCCTTTTTTGGTCTTATATCCGAGAAGATTAAGACGGTCAATGATTTTGCCGTAGCCATAACCCTCTGCAGCCATTTCAAAAATAAGCTTTACTGCTTCGGCTTCTTTTTCATTTATGACAAGCTTCTTGTCAACAACATCATATCCAAGAGGGGGTGGACCACCTGACCAAAGACCTTTGTGTGCGTTTTCTAACATACCTTTCATAACTTCACTTGAAAGGTTTGAGACATAATATTCATTTATTCCCGATATAAAGCTTACAATCATTCTTTCAGCAGGGGAGTCTCCGATTGGCTCGGATACAGAAAGAACTTTTACACCATAATCAGCACATAAATCAAGGTATTCAAAAGTATCTTTTTGATTTCTTGAAAAACGGTCTAATTTGTGAACTATAAGAGTTTTAATCTTATTGCTTTTTATGTCGGCGATAAGACGTTGAAATTCGGGTCTTTTATCAGTTGTACCTGAAACAGCTTCATCACAGTACCACTCAACGATTTTATAATTACCGAATACGCAGTACTGACCGATAGCTCTTTTTTGTGCTGCTATGGATTCTCCACGCTGTGCAGTTGATGAATAACGGCAGTAGCCGACTGCAGGTTGTAAATTTTGATTATTATCGTTATTATAATTGTAGTCAATCATATTTATTCTCCTTTTTATTGTTAGTTTTTAATTACTTTCAAAATAATAATATATTTTTATTTTAGTGATAAAAACGCCCGACTACGGAATTTTTAGTTGTAGTCGGGCAAAGTGTCATTTGTTATTTATGTTTATATTTACTATATTATTAATTGTTATTATTATTTTCAAATTCATTATAAATTGTTGTTTCAGCTATCATCGAAACCACCTCATTAAAGAGGTCATCATCTGCAGTGATTTCACTGCATTGTTTCTGCTGTTCGTTAAAAATGACACTAATTTCGAGTTCTTGCATAAATTCACCTCCCAAAAGTTTTTTCTTTCCGAGAAACTCGGAACGGTTTTAAACCTTGGGATTAGCCGTAAAAAGCTAATTAATGAATCGAGCGATAAATAACGGAGGTTATTTATGCAAGATAGATACCGACAACATTTTCGTTGCCGTCAACTGCTTCGTATTTTTCGAAGCTTATAGATGTTTGCTCCGTGAAATCAAGTTTGAATTTATCAATGATTTCTTTAACAAGCGGAGCATTGTATATAACGGCTTTGTTTTTATTCATCTTTACCGATGAGCCGTTTTCATCGGCAAATGCAAAGATAATTTTTTGCTTTAAATCAAACGAAAAATCAACTTTTTCAGCGTTTCCAAGCATTTCGTGAATTGATTTTGATAATTCCATTCTCTTGCCCGTTTTCGCATAAACAATAGTTAAGCAACTATTCTTTGCTTGTATTTTCGCTGATGGTTTTGCATCAAATTTCTTTGCGTTTTCAAATAATAATGCATCCATAATTGGCTACTCCTTTCTCTGAAATTTTGCAGATTTAACTTGTTATCTGCGAGTAATATTATAGCAAATTCAGATAGTTAATTTCAATTTGCAAAGTGCCGAAATTGATTTTTAAGAAAAATTCAACCGAAGGTCAAGGTGTGCCAAAGTCGCTTGGCATACCTCGACCAAAACTGTAGTTTTTTAGTGTTTTTTCAAAAATGCCGTTTTTGTGCAAGTTGCCTAATTATCATACAAACGGCTGATTTTGAAGATGTAACAAGCTTGTTTTTCAGACTTTATGCTGAATCTGTATCTTTTATACAATCTGTCTTTTTCGCAATCGAGTATATTTTTTTCTTTTAATAAATTTAATAGGTTTCTTGTGTCTAATATCTTATTTTCTTTAAACACTTCATCAGCTTTACTTTTTAATATTATTATTTCAATTTCAGAATCTGTTTTAATTATCCTACCAAGCGGAGCTGACGGTGTTAAATCATAACAATTATAATCTGTTACAAATTTATTCTGATTTACTGCAACAAATTGAAGTATGCAATCAAGCAGGTATTTAGTTCTGTCAGAGTTTTCATTTATATGTTTTTCGATTGAAAGTAAATAGTCAATTAAATTGTTGTCTATCTCTATTCCGAAGCATTCATCAAAATAAGCTCCAGCTTGTAAAATGATAGCGAGTTTTGAGAATACTCTTTCAGTAAGTTCGCCTTTGCTTTTAAAAGTGTTCTTTTCTTCAAATTTAGTTATCAGAGCTTTTTGGCATAATAAATAATCTTCTTCAATTTTATCAATTTTTTCTTTCATTATAAATTCAATAAATTCATTACCTGCAAAGCCGTAGTTTTCCGCTACGGTTGATTTGATTTTAACGCTGTTTTCGGCTGATGTTGTGAAGGTATCGTTGAGTTCAAATACTCTCGCTCTGATGCCATTTGTAGCTGAATCTGGAATCAAATCAAACTCGGCTGTTGAAATTATGAAAGAGGAAAAAGTGGATGCTTCTTTAAGCTCGCTATCCGTGTTAAGGCGTAATTTATCCCTACCTGCACAAAGCGTATATAATTGTTTAGTTACATCACTTGCGGTACTTATGACAGCTTCATCAAGTGCTATCGTATGAGAATTGCACTTTGAAGCAAAGCTCGCTAACGCATTGTTAGTTGCGTTGAATGTAATCATTGTTGATTTATCAATGGCAGGGTTGCCAAATACACTTGTGGCAAGCATAGCAGCAGTTGTTTTGCCTTTACTGCTTGAATTTGAAAGATTGAAAAGTATTGAGCCAAGGTCATACTTTTCATTTAAGAATCCAAGCAGAGGACTTGCAAAGCCAGCAAGCATAACTGTTGTTAAAGGTATATTGCCGATAACTTCGCTTTTAATCATTTCAAACCATTTATCCCTATCGCCTTTAGGTTCAAAGTCAAGAGTGCCGATATAATTACTTTTCAAACCAAAGTTTTCTGCCGAAATCAATTTGTTTGATTTAAAAACTTTCTTGCCATCGATTTCACTCCAACCAAGTTGGGTATGAAAATATTCAATGTTTGCAAATTGTTCAGAAATCAACAAATAATCCAACAATCTTTTGGGTTTATCAGTGTCATAACAAACCCCATATTGAATTAATGTTTCGATTCCGCTTTTGGTTAAGATTGAACGGTCAAATATTTTGGATATTATCTTGTCACCATTAAAAAACTCAACCTCTAATTTTACCTTTTGAGTATCAATATCTATAAACTTTTTTGTAATTCTTACATAGCTTGATATGGTGAAATATTTGTTATTCTCAAGCGATTTGCCTGTCTTTTTTATGCGGCAAACAGAATATATTTTGGGTTGTTCTAATTTGTACGTAAAATAGGGATATGTTTTTATTTTTTCTACAATTTTTCTGTCGTTTTCGTTCAATTCATAAGTTTCTTTGAAGTTATATTTTATCATCTGTTTCACCTCCTTGTCGGTTATTTCGCCTATATTATAATCGCACTTTTTTATAAGTCAAGACCCTTCGCTTTTGTGAATTCAGAACTATGTCCTTTCACCCCTTTATCGCTTGGCATAAAGTCACTTTTAAGCCAAAAAAATTTTTTTTGAAAATTTTGAGCTTTTGAAAATCCCGTTTCAAGTCCAAAAAAAATTAAAAACTCGGACTGCTTTTCGCCTTGACGAAGGCTGTGAAAAGCTTCTTGTCCCGAAAATCCGAAAATCCAAGGCAAAGTATGAGATTTTTAACATACTTTGCCTTGCTTCATTCAGATTTTGAGCTTTTCGATTTTCCACTCTCTCGCTTTGGGTGAAAGAGGGTGTGAAAAAGGACTCCCGTTTTTATCAATGATTGTGTAGAGCTTATCTTTGTAGTCTGAAAGCATTTCAAGCATTGAGTCTTTGTGTTCCTGATGTGCCGTGTTTCTGCCGAAAGCAATCAAGATGATGTCTGCTTCAGAGCATTCCTGCAACACAACAGAACTGTTTACTCTGTCGCATTTCGGAACTTCCGAGTTGAGTTGAGAAAAGATGTTTATGATTGAAACAGAGCCAAATCCATTTTTTATTGCACCGTTTCTTACGAGCATTGTTGTTTGGTCAAGGATGAATTCATCTGCCGTGCTTGGGTAGGTCATCAGGATGGCACAAGATTTCTTTTTCTTATCCCATTCCATTTTAAGACAGTATCTGTGCTTTGAGTCTTTGCTGAAAACGGCTGTTGTTTTTATTTCGCTTGTTCTTTCAACGGTGTTATTCATTTTTACACTCCTTGTTCAAAAATCAAAAATTCCTCACGGTCAACATTTGAGAGCATATTTGCTTCAAGCTCTTTGTTGCACATACCCTCTGTGCATACAATATCAACCGCAAAATCGTTATTTAAAACAACACAGCCGAAAAGAACATTAAATTCTTCTCGGCTGTTAAAAATATGTATTTTGGTAACGTTCTCAAATGTTATATCGGATGGGTTACTGTTTATACCTGCTTCGGTCAGTTCTTCAACATCGGAAATACCCTCAATTAAAAATATCGAGCCGAAACAAGTTAAGTTTTCAGTTTTTAATGATTGGGAAAGCACGCTCAACCTCTTACGCAGGAAAAATTTCATCCGTTCATCAATTCGGGGATTATCAAGGTCTTTTAAACTGTCAATCCTAATCATTCTTTGCCCTCTTATTCTTCGGCAGTTTAGTTCCGCAATAAAGTGACATAGCAGTACAAACACCGCTTATGAACATTTCTATTGCATAGGTTGTTGCCGCTGTTGTTGCGGTAGTCAAAAAGGCGGTTATCATTTATCTGCCCCCTTTCTCAAAACTTTTTTGTCTGTTACGGCTATGACACTAAAGCCTATAACAAATCCCATAATAAAATATTGCATATTTCCTCCTTTAAATATAAAAATAACCCCATTGCCGTTAAGCAATGGGGAAATATAAGTAATTTTAGAATCGGGGTGAAAACTTTTCGCATTTAAGCCAGGCTTCTTTTGTCAGACCGTTAATCATGCACTGCTGTTTTTCTGTTGATTCAAAGGAAACCATAGTTCTGCCTACGGCTTTTAATGAGGTCGCACCCCAACCGTTATTATAGTTCCTGCACAAAGCACAGCATTTCCAAGTTTTTGTAACAGTTTTAACCATAAATATCACTCCTAATTAAATTATTTCTTTTTCCATACTTCGTAGCACTTAGGGCATACGGGAAGTCCTTCAAGTTTTTTCTTATGAGCATTGCATACCCATTTTTGACAGTATGCACATACATCCAAATCTCTTATGTAAAACTTCCTTCTGCAAGTGCCACAAAGACCGTATCCGTTTTGGTCAAGTGTTGTTGTGTTAGTTCCCATTCAAACATCACCTTATTTGTTGTTTCTTGATTTGTACTCGTTGGCAGCAGCACGTTTTTCAACAGTTGTATAAAAACCGCCAGCTTTACCTGTAGCTATGTCTTTAAGTTGCTTATCGGTTTTATCTGCCATTCGAGCCTCGGCTTTATTCATTTTATCCTGCTGTTCATAAGCATAGTTTTCTAACTTGCCTAATCCTTCTTGTGCTTTGCCGTATACTTTTTGATATTTTTCATTATTTTCAAAAATGGCATTTAAAATACCGCCTATTATTTCAAAGAGCATTGTCACACCTCCCGATGATTATTTTTTTGCTATTTCTCTTATTCTTCTTTCAGAATAGCCGTACTTCTTCGCAAGTTCTTTGCTGTTTTTACCGTTGTATTCTTTTTTGATTTTCTTTGCTATGTATTTTTTGTCAAGTAAAGTCATTGGAAATGTTATTTGCTGACCTTTGAACATTGAGTAGAATTGCAAAGTGACATCAATTCCGAATACATTTTTTAATTCGTCATATATGCCGTTTAAATTGTCGAAATCAGAGTCGATAACAATCATCTCCAATACTTTTGTCATAATTATAATATAGGCAGTTGGAAATTTCATTGGAAAAAACTCTTGTAAATTTCCAAATATATCCTGATGTATAAAAAAGCACGCTCGGCGCATCAAGCAAAGAGCGTGCTTTTATCAATAATAATTTAGTTGTATATGTTGAAATGTGATTAAGAAAATGCTATAATCCTAAAAAATACAATATTTTTATTGTATTTAGTGTTGAAGTGAAAACGTGGATTTGAAAACCCCAAAGGCAAGTATCGAAAAACGGTGAATGCCAAGGGTACTGGTTAACGTCCACCAAACCTCTTTTGCTTTACGGCAGAAGAGGTTTTTTCTTTTATAAAAATGAAAAATGTGCTAAGAATCTTTTTGCCATGACAGTTGGCTCTTGACAAAATACACAGTTGTTTTTATAGACAAAATCATTACGGCATGATAAAATAAATATATTAAATGTCGGATTATTGCTTTATGCCGGCATATATTTAAAAAGGGTGAAAGTTATGATTTGTTTCAGATGCAAAGCTCAACTTGATGACGGCACTCTGTTCTGCACCGAATGCGGTGCAAAACAGCCTGCTTCGCCGCCTGTTTCATATTCAGATAAAACAATGGCAGTTCCTTTTGCGGCATCTCACGAAACGGATATGGATGCAACACAGGTGATAGACGGCTGTCAGTCGATGCTCAGCACTGAACGGTCTGCAGATTATCCGCAGCAGGGCTATCAGACGAATCAGCCTGATTACGGCTATATGCCTCCCGTTGCTCCGCCGCCTGTTTCCTTATCTCAACCGCCAAAGAAAAAGGGTAAGGGTGCAGTAATAGCCATCATATGCACAGCCGTTGTTATGGCGATTATTCTGTGCACCGTTATTGCCGGTTTTCTTATTAAGTCCTTATTCTTCTCTGATAAAAAAGGCAACGGGGAGGGAACAACAGTATCGGCTGTTACCACTGAAGAATCAACCACAAAGCCCAATGCCGAAATCACTCTGCCTGCCATAACTGCTCCGCAGGTTACCGCGCCCGATATTTTTGACGTTACGGGCGGCTTTGCCGTTCCCACAGTTCCGCATGGTGACGACACCGTGGATATCGGCGATTTATTCGGCACAACACGTCCTGCAACCGTTGAGCCCACAGCTCCGCCTGTGGATAATTCCGACGGTGTACCCGTTGAGGATTATTACGATTACCGCGAAGAGCCGTATGCAATTGCTGATGCTTACGCGGACCAAGTACATATCGGTGTTTATATTTATGAAGAGGGTGAGCCCTATTACTGTGAGCTCGGTTTTTTTTACAAAGGTGATAATTTCTGCCTGTTTATGGAAACCGAGTATGAAGGCGTTGTTATCGAAACCGATGAAAGTACCGGAAGGCTCAGCGCTTACCTTGATGAAGGCGACGGTTACTATAAGGTTGACACAACGCAGAGCAAGTGCGAAGAGGTTGAGGATTACATAATCTATCACCTTGTAAATCTCGGCTTCGATAAGGACTTTTTCTATCCCGAACTCACTTACGGCTATCTGGGCGATGAAACCGGCGATTATTTTGGCACGGTTGAAGTGTATGACGTTTATGATAACGGTACACTGATAAACACAATCATTGTTGACAAAGACACAGGTTATTACGTTGCTGTTTTTGACCAATATGAAAATTATGTTTACGTGCTGGATGACGTTGATTTAACAGGAAACTACGTGCCCTATAATTTCAGATAAAACGATAATCGCTGAAATAAGTTTAAACGCCATCGGTGCTTGCCGATGGCGTTTTTTTGATTGCGTGTTGTTGTTCTTTGAAAGATAATTTATGAAAATATGCACAGAATCACCCCATAAATCGAGGCGGCAAGTGCGCCGTAAACAAGCACGGGACCGGCGATTTTGAACATATTTGCGCCTGTACCGAGGATTCTGCCTTCGCTTTTGAATTCAAGTGCGGGCGAAACAACCGAGTTTGCAAAGCCTGTTATGGGCACAATCGTGCCTGCACCTGCAAACAGTGCGATATCGTCAAAAACGCCGAGCGCGGTGAGGGTTGCGGCAATCACAATCAGCGAAACGGGAACGATTAGGCGCACGTCTTCAGCGTTCATTCCGAGGCGTTCGCAGAAAATCGAAACACCCTCGCCCAGAGTGCAGACAAGACCTCCCACAGCGAATGCACACAGGGCGTTTTTCAGCTTTTTGCTTGGCGGTGATGCCTTTTTTGCCATATCGCCGTATTCTTTTTTTGAAACAGGCATAATTTCAGCTCCTTTGCAAGTTGAGGATAAATAAATTCTTATGACTGAATTATTTCCTTATAGACCAAACAATATACATTTTATACTTTATGTGCATTGACACTGACACAAAAAAGATATAAAATATATACTGTAAAATTTTGAATTGGAGTGATACCGATGGCTGTTAAAAAGTTAAAGTATTTTGCAGGTGGCAAGTGGATTGACTCAACCTGCGAAAAGTATATGGACGTTTACAACCCCAGCACAGGCGAAGTTATTGCACAAACTCCCTGTTGCACAAAGGAAGAGGTTGACTACGCGGTTGCCTGTGCAAAAGAAGCTTTCAAAAGCTGGTCAGATACACCCGTTATGAAGCGTGTTCAGGTAATCTATAAATTCCGTGAGCTTCTTGATGCTCATATGGACGAGCTTACCGAAATCTGCGCAAGAGAGCACGGCAAGGTATGGAACGAAGCAAAGGGCGATATCCTCAAGGTTAAAGAACCCGTTGAACTTGCTCTTTCCGCACCCTCACTGCTCATGGGTGAAGCTCTGCGCGACACATCAATGGGCTATGACACAACACTTTACAGAGAACCTGTCGGCGTTTTTGCAGGCATCGTTCCTTTCAATTTCCCCGGTATGATTCCCATGGGCTGGATGTCACCTCTTTGCATTGCCTGCGGTAATACAATCGTTCTCAAGGCTGCATCAATGACTCCCATGACCTGCATGAGACTTGCAGAGCTTTGGCAGGAAGCAGGGCTTCCCGACGGTGTTATCAATATTGTTACCTGTTCCAGAAACGAAGCAGAAATATTCCTTGACCATCCCGATGTAAAGGGCATCACATTCGTTGGCTCAACCAGCGTTGGTCTTCACATTTATTCAAGAGCTGCTGCAAACGGCAAGAGAGTTCAGGCTCTTTGCGAAGCTAAGAACCACGGTCTTGTTCTTGAAGATGCCGCCCTTGAAAGAAGCGCAAGAGGTATCATCAACTCCTCATTCGGCTGCGCAGGTGAGCGTTGTATGGCTCTGCCCGTAATCGTTGCACAGGAAAGCATTGCCGACGAGCTTGTAAGTTACCTTGTTAAGTTTGCAAAAGAGCTCAAGCTCGGTCCGGCATACGATAAGGAATCCACTCTCGGCCCTGTTGTTACAGAAGCTCACAGACAGTCCATTCACAAATGGATTGAAAAGGGCATCGAGGAGGGTGCAGAGCTTATCCTTGACGGCAGAAATCCGGTTGTTCCCGGCTATGAAAACGGCTTCTACGTCGGTCCCACAATTTTTGACCACGTTACAGAGGATATGACTGTAGGTCAGAGAGAAATCTTCGGCCCTGTTCTTTGCATCAAGAGAGTCAAGAACTTTGAAGAGGGTCTTGCCGTTATGAACGCAAATCCCTTTGCAAACGGCTCCGTTATCTTCACACAGAGCGGCTACTATGCAAGAGAATTTGCCAAGAGAACAGACGGCGGTATGGTTGGCGTTAACGTTGGTATCCCCGTACCTGTCGGCGTATTCCCCTTCACGGGTCACAAGCAGTCATTCTTCGGTGACCTTCACTGCCTCGGCAAGGACGGCTTCCGTTTCTACACAGAAACAAAGGCAGTTACAACACGCTGGTTTGACGAAGAAGAAATGAAAGCAACAACCGTTGACACATGGGACGGTTCAGTCGGCGGCGACCTTAAATAAGATAAAAAATCGGGCAGCCTTGAGTGGCTGCCCTTTTTGTTTGAAATGAACAGGTTTTATAATATAAAAGTCAAAAAGGAGCTCTCGGAAAGAGAACTCCTTTTTTTGACTTTTGAAAGGATGGATGGGGGATATCGGGGCAATGCACTTTTGCACCCGACTGAATGAGTTAATTATAGTATATCATCCGTCGGCAAACAACCTTTTTCAATTACAAATAGTTACAAAATGGTTACAACGAGCTGTTGATGGTTACATTTTGTAATTATTAAAGCGGAATATAAGCTGAACAAGCCTGCATATATATTGATTAGTGAATAGTGAAGAGTGAATAGTGATTAGTTAAGGGTGGGCGCTGCCCACACCCGATTGTCCGGTGAATAGTATAGTGTGTGTTGCCTCACCCGAATTCTCAATGCAAAGGAGTTTATTATGAAAAGCGAAAATTCTGCCAACAGGCTTGAACTTGCGGCGTTTTTTATTTCCGTTACGGCTATTTCTGCCCTGATTCTTTTGTTCGGAGCAGGTCGCATATCCTATGCGGCAACGGCACTGGTGTTTTTTGGCGGCAGAGCGCAGCCACAGTCACCGGCGGCAGTTACGGTTATCAGCCGTGCTCCGCAGAATTCGGGGAGCAACGCAAAAACCGATATAACCAAAACACCCCGTGATATCGAGCTGCTGATTGAGCATTATAAAACTGCCTTTGCAAAAGACAAGCGTGACGGCGACATTCAGTCATCAACTTATATCACAAAGGGTGCAACGCATACCTTTGGCTGTGTGCGTGTGCGCAACACCACCGAAACAAAAACACTCAATATCGAAAAAGTGCTTTCGGAGCCGCTGGAGCTTAAAATTGACAAATCAAAACCTGCCGTGCTGATTTTTCACAGCCACACTTCAGAGGGATATGAAATGATTGAACGTGAGTGGTATGCAGAGGGCTACACCGCACGCAGTAACGACGAAAATCTCAATGTTGTGCGTGTGGGTACGGAAATTGCGGATTATCTTGAAAGTATGGGTTATACTGTAATACACGACAAAACGATACACGACGATAATTATTCGGACTCTTATCCCAATTCACGCAAAACCGTGGCAAAGCATCTGGCAGAGCACCCCGAAATACAGGTTGTAATTGATATTCACAGGGATTCCATAACCCTTGATAACGGCACAAAAATCAAGCCGGTCAACACAATAAACGGCAAAAGGGCGGCGCAGCTGATGATAATCACGGGAGCTGAGGAGGGCAAGGTTGAGGATTTTCCCGACTGGGAATATAATCTGCGTTTTGCCCTGCAGCTTCATAAGGAGTGCGAAACGCTTTATCCGGGTCTTATGCGTCCCGTTTTGTTTTCGCAAAGAAAATACAATATGGATATGACCCGTTTCAGCCTGCTGATTGAAATGGGCAGTGAGGCGAATACCCTTGAGGAAGCCTGCTATTCAGGCAGAATGCTCGCCGCTTCGCTTGCGGCGCTGATGGATGAATATGCAAAGGAGTAAACAAATGAAAATCCTGCGAGCCTATGCGGTGACGGCAATAATCTGCCTGAGCCTTACGTCGATAATCTCCGGCATTTTTGTT
>JAZNBM010000161.1:0-5642 GCA_045587045.1 Acutalibacteraceae bacterium
CAACAATCAGAGCCTGCAAGGGCGGTCAGGCAGAAGCCAAGGCTGCCATTATGGAAAACTTTGATTTTGACGAGCCTCAGGCAGCGGCAATTGTTGCTTTGCAGCTTGGACGTCTTGCAGGTCTTGAAATTCTCAAGATCAAAAACGAGCTGGACGAGCTTAAGGAGAAGATTGCCGAATTCAACGCAATTCTTGCTGATGAAGCAAGAGTGCTTGAAATCGTTAAAACAGAGGCAATGGCAATTCGTGACAAGTTTGCTGACGAAAGAAAAACAGAAATTGTAAACGTTTCGGGCGAGGTTGACATTGAAGACCTTATTCCTGAAGAAACCTGCGTATTCACACTCACAAACATGGGCTACATCAAGCGTATTCCCATGTCAGAATATAAGCAGCAGAACAGAGGCGGCAGAGGCGTTAAGGGTCTCACACGCCGTGAAGAGGACGTTGTTAAGACAATGTTCACCTGCTCAACTCATGATTACGTTATGTTCTTCACCACCAAGGGCAGAGCATACAGACTCAAGGGTTATGAAATTCCCGAGGGTTCACGTCAGAGCAAGGGTATGAACATAGTAAATCTTCTTCCCGTTGAAGACGGTGAAAGAGTTTCGGCAATGATTCGTGTTCCCGAATTCGGCGAAGAAAACTATTTCCTTTGCATGGCAACAAGAAACGGTATCATCAAGCGTACTGAACTTGACCTCTATAAGAACATCCGCAAGAGCGGCATTATTGCTATCAATCTTGATGACGATGATGAGCTTGCCTGGGTTAAGCTCACCGAGGGTGACGATAACCTCATCGTTGCAACCAAAAAGGGTATGGCAATTTCCTTTAATGAGCAGGGTGCAAGAGCCATCGGCAGAACCGCAAGAGGCGTTAAAGCAATTGAACTTAAAGAGGGTGACGAGGTTATCGGTATGGATATCCTTGTTCCGGGCAGAAAGGTTCTTACCGTCAGCGAAACCGGCTACGGCAGACTGAGCGAAATCGATAATTACCGCCTGCAGTCAAGAGGCGGCAAGGGCCTTACCAATTACCACGTCAAGGATTACGGCGACGTTGCAACCGTTGAGGTTGTTGACCCTGCAGATGACCTTATGCTCATCTCGACCGACGGCATCATCATCCGTATACCCATGGACGGCGAAAAAGGAATCCGCCTTTGCGCAAGACCTTCAAAGGGTGTACGCGTGATGAAGGTTACAGAGGGCGAAAAGCTTATCACTGCTGTTTCTGTTAAGGTCGAAGAAGATGCGGCTGAAGAAGATTCAGATGAAGTTATTTCCGAAGCGGAAAATACAGAAGAAATTTCGGCTGAATCGCAAGAATAATTAAAAAAATTTTTGCAGATACTTGACAGATTTAACAATATATTGTTATTATATCTTTAAATTGAGATTTTTTGATAATATTAAATATCAGAAAGGGGATGCATAATGAACATTGCAATTATTGCTCACGACGCCAAAAAAGAGCTTATGACTCAATTCTGCATAGCTTACTGCGGAGTTTTGAGCCGTCATAATATCTACGCCACAGGAACAACGGGCAAAATGGTTGCAGAGGCAACAGGTCTTGATATCACAAGATTCCTCAGCGGCAAACAGGGCGGCGACCAGCAGATCGCTTCGAGAATCGCTTGCAACGAGATTGACGTTCTTCTTATCTTCAGAGACCCGTTGACTGCAAAACCCAACGAGCCTAACGAAGCAACACTTCTCAGACTCTGCGATGTTCACAACGTTCCCGTTGCAACAAATATTGCTACGGCTGAGGCGCTTATCCACTCACTTGCAAGAGGCGACCTCGACTGGCGTGATATCGTTAATCCCAAATAAACCGTTTGTTTTTATTTGCAATCGGCAAGGAATTAATAGTATATTTTCGGGGGTCGTCTTGAATGACGACCCCATTTGCACATAACAACACAATTCATTTTTTCAGGAAAGAAGTATAATTTATGGCACTTATTACCAAAGCCATCAAAGGCACACAGGATATTCTGCCCGCTGACGTTTATAAAAATCAGTTTATTGAGCAGATTGTTATCGACATAGCCGCCAAATTCGGCTTCAAGGAAATCCGTATTCCCGTTTTTGAGCATACGGAGCTTTTCCAGAGAGGTGTTGGCGAAACAACTGACGTTGTTCAGAAAGAGATGTATACTTTCGACGACAAGGGTGGCAGATCAATCACTCTTCGCCCTGAAGGCACTGCAGGCGTTGCAAGAGCTTTCCTTGAGCACGGTCTTTTCAACGAAGCTCTGCCCCAGAAGCTTTGCTATGTTATCAATTGCTATCGCTATGAAAAGCCTCAGGCAGGCAGATGGAGAGAATTCCAGCAGTTCGGTGTTGAAATGCTTGGTACATCATCACCTGCGGCGGATGCAGAGGTTATTTCGCTTGCAAACGAGATTTTTGCTTTTCTCGGCATTGAGAATCTTCAGCTTGAGCTGAATTCAATCGGCTGCCCCGAATGCAGAAAGAATTATCACAACGCACTCAGAGAGTATTTTGAGTCAAAGAAAGAAAATCTTTGCCCCACCTGCCTTGAAAGACTCGGCAAAAACCCGATGAGAATTCTTGACTGCAAGAGCCCCGTCTGCAAGGAAATCTGTGAGGGTGCACCTGCGATTATCGACTATATCTGTGACGATTGCTCGGCACATTTTGAAAGTGTAAAAAAATATCTTGAAGCAATGAATATCGCTTACACCGTAAATCCCCGTATCGTAAGAGGTCTGGACTATTATTCGCGCACCGTTTTTGAGTTTGTTTCAACTCAGATTGGCGCTCAGGGCACGGTTTGCGGCGGCGGCAGATACGACGGTCTTGTTGAAGAGCTCGGCGGACCCCACACTCCGTCACTCGGCTTTGCAATGGGTACAGGCAGACTTCTTATGCTTCTCGAGGCACAGGGAATCGAACTTCCCAAGCCCGGTGCCTGCGAGCTTTATATTGCTCCCATGGGTGAAAACGCATCGCTTGAAGCTATGAAGATTGTTCACGACCTGCGCACAAACGGCATCAGCTCACAGACAGACGTTGCAGGCAGATCACTCAAAGCGCAGATGAAGTTTGCCGACAAAATCGGTGCAAGATACACAATGGTGCTCGGCGATAACGAAATTGAGCAGGGTAAGGCAAACCTAAAGAATATGGATAACGGCGAAATCACAGAGGTTGAGCTTGAAAATCTTGCAGAGGATTTTATGCAGTTCCTTATCAGACAGGAAACGGAAGCCCTTCGCCTTTCTTTCGGCGAGGACATCGGTGACGTTGATTTATCTTCACTGTTTTAATTTGAATGATTTGAACACGAAAGGTTGTTGACATAAATGGATTTTATGACAGGACTTAAAAGAACCGATTACTGCGGCAATCTTCGCATCGGCGACGTTGGCAGAGAAGTTGTTGTTGCAGGTTGGGTTCAGCGCCAGAGAGACCTCGGCGCACTTATCTTTATTGACCTGAGAGACAGAGAAGGCATTGTTCAGCTTGCCTTTGATGAATCAACGGCAAAGGATATTTTTGAAAAGGCATCATCAGCAAGAAGCGAATACGTTCTTATGGCGAAGGGTAACGTCAGAGAGCGTTCTGCAAAGAATACCGAAATCCCCACAGGCGAAATCGAAATTGAGGTTACGGAGCTTCGCATTCTCAACAAGAGCGAAACACCTCCCTTTGAAATTATCGAAAACTGCCAGACTTCGGAGCTTACAAGACTCAAGTACCGTTACCTTGATCTTCGCCGCCCCGATCTGCAGAAGAATATTCTTCTTCGCCACAAGATAACAAAAATCACAAGAGACTATTTTGACGAAAACGGCTTTATTGAGATTGAAACTCCTATTCTTATCAAGTCAACTCCCGAGGGCGCAAGAGACTATCTTGTTCCCAGCCGTATCCATAAGGGCAAGTTCTATGCTCTGCCCCAGTCACCCCAGCTTTACAAGCAGCTTTCAATGGTTGCAGGCTTTGACAGATATATGCAGATTGCACGCTGCTTCCGTGACGAGGACTTAAGAGCAGACCGTCAGCCCGAATTCACACAGATTGACCTTGAAATGTCATTCGTTGATATGGAAGATGTTCTTGCTATCGGCGAAGGCTATATGGAAAGAGTTTTCAGAGAAGCTATCGGTGCAGAAATCAAGCTTCCTCTGCCCAGACTTACTTATAAAGAAGCTATGGAGCGTTACGGCTCCGATAAGCCCGATACCCGTTACGGTATGGAAATCTATGACCTTACCGAAACCGTCAGAAACTGTGGCTTCGGCGTTTTCACAGGCGCAATTGAAGCAGGCGGCAGCGTAAGAGGTATCACGGCAAAGAAAGCCGTAAACGTTTACACCAGAAAAGAGATCGACAAGCTTACCGAAACCGCAAGAGGTATCGGCGCAAAGGGTCTTGCCTGGGTCAGAATGAACGAGGACGGCACTTTCAGCTCCTCATTTGCAAAGTTCCTTACAGAGGAAGAAATGGCTGCTGTGCTCAAGACCGCAGGCGCAGAAGCAGGCGACGTTGTTATCATCGTCGGCGACACAAAGAATTCACTTGTTCTTTCCGTTCTCGGCTCACTTCGCCAGATTGTTGCAAAGAAGCTTGATATTATTCCTGAAGGCGTTTATAATCTGCTTTGGATTACCGAATTCCCGTTCTTTGACTGGGATGAGGACAGCCAACAGTTTGTTGCAATGCACCATCCATTCACTTCACCTATGGATGAATGCCTTGATTACCTTGAAACCGACAAGGCTTCCGTCAGAGCAAAGGCATATGACCTTGTTCTCAACGGCGTTGAGCTTTGCTCAGGCTCAATCAGAATCACCAACCCCGACCTTCAGGGCAGAATCTTCTCTCTTCTCGGCTTAAGTGAAGAAGAAGCTCACACAAAGTTCGGCTATCTGCTTGATGCTTTCAAATACGGTGCTCCTCCCCACGGCGGTATGGGTATCGGTCTTGACAGACTTGTTATGCAGATGCTTGGCTGCGAATCACTGCGTGACGTTATTGCTTACCCCAAGGTTCAGAACGCAAGCGAGCCCATGACAGACTGCCCTGCAGTTGTTGACGAGGTTCAGCTTCGTGACCTCGGTATCACCGAAATGGAAACTGATGAATAATTAATATAGTGAATAATGCAAACGCATTTTTATAGAAAGGATGTTTTTTCAATGGCAAGAGTTTACAATTTTTCGGCAGGTCCTTCAATGCTCCCCGAAAGCGTACTTAACCGAGCAGCTGCGGAGATGCTCGATTATAAAGGAAGCGGACAGTCAGTTCTTGAAATGAGCCACCGTTCAAAGATTTATGAAGAAATCATCTTTGGCGCACGTGACCTTTTCAAGGAAGTTATGAACATTCCCGATAACTATAAGGTTATCTTCTGCCAGGGCGGTGCTTCAACACAGTTTGCGGCTATCCCCCTCAACTTGCACAACGGAAGCGGCAAGGCAGACTACGTTCTTTCGGGTCAGTTCTCAACAAAGGCTTACAAAGAAGCTACAAAGTACGGCGACATCAAGGTTGTTGCTTCCTCAAAGGAGCAGAACTTCAGCTGCATCCCCGAGCTTGACAAGGCAAACTTTACACCCGATGCAGACTATTTCTACATCTGCCAGAACAACACAATCT
>JAZNBM010000162.1:0-1786 GCA_045587045.1 Acutalibacteraceae bacterium
CAAGCTGTCTCATCTTTTCGGCGTTTCCACAAAGGATGCCACAAATGAACAGTATTACAGAGTTCTTTCAACAATTGCAAGGGATATGGTCAGAGATTCAAGAAGAGCCTTTGATGCAAAATCTCTTGAAGCAGGTCAGAAAAAGGTTTATTACCTTTGCATGGAGTTCCTTATGGGCAGAAGCCTTAAGAACACACTTTATAACCTTAATCTCACCGATACTGCAAGAGCAACGCTCAAAAGCTACGGCGTGAGCCTTGATAAGCTCTATGACTGCGAGCCCGATGCGGGTCTTGGCAACGGCGGTCTTGGCAGACTTGCAGCTTGCTACCTTGATGCACTTGCAAATCAGGGTTACAGAGGTATGGGCTATTCAATTCTTTATGAATACGGTATTTTCAAGCAGAAAATCATTGACGGCTGGCAGACCGAGATGCCCGATTTCTGGCTTCCCGGCGGCGAAGTATGGCTTGTTCCCAGAGAGGATAAGACTGTTCTTGTTAAGTTTGAGGGTACTGTTGAGGATGCGTGGGACGAACATTATCACCACGTTGAACTCAAAAATTGCAAAACGGTTAAGGCAGTTCCCTATGATATGATGGTTGCGGGCAAAGACGGCAAAAGCGCCGCTGTTCTGCGCCTTTGGTCGGCAAAGGTTGACGGCATTGATATGGCGATGTTCAACCAGGGCGATTATATGCACGCTATGGAAGAAAAAGCTATGGCAGAGGTTATCAGCAAGGTGCTTTATCCTGCAGACAATCATCAGGAGGGCAAGAGCCTTCGCCTTCGTCAGCAGTATTTCCTTGTTTCGGCATCCATTCAGGATATCGTTGCAAGACACCTGAGAGATTACGGCTCACTTGATAATTTTGCAGAGATGAATGCAATCCATATCAACGATACGCACCACACGATGGCAATTCCCGAGCTGATGAGAATTATGCTTGACGAATGCGGTTACGGATGGGACGATGCTTTTGCAATTGTTGAAAAGGTTTGCGCTTACACCAACCATACCGTTATGGCGGAAGCACTTGAATGCTGGGGCGAGGACCTCTTTAAGCGTCTGCTGCCCAGAATTTATCAGATTGTTAAAGAAATTGATAACCGATTCAGAAGAAAGGTCTGGGAAGCAACAGGCGATGCAGGCAGAGTTGAAAGAATGGCAATCGTTTCAAACGGTGCCGTCAGAATGGCTAATCTCTGCGTTGCAGGCTGCCACAAGGTAAACGGTGTTTCCGCTCTTCACAGCCAGATTCTCAAGGACACAATCTTCAACGAATTCTATACCCTTGAACCCGAAAAATTCACAAACGTCACCAACGGTATTGCTCACAGACGTTGGCTTTGCCAGGCTAACCCCAAGCTCACAAGCCTGCTGACCGAGCTTATCGGCGACGGATTTATTTATAACGGCGCAGAGCTTATCAAGCTGCGTGAATATGCCGATGACAAGGCTGTTCTTGACAAGCTCGGCGAAATCAAGCTTGCAAACAAAGAAAACTTTGCAAAAATCGTTAAAGACAAAACAGGTATCAGCCTTGACCCCACGTCTGTATTTGACGTTCAGGTCAAGAGACTTCACGAGTATAAGCGTCAGCATCTGAACGCTTTCAATATTCTTGCAAAATACCTTGAAATAAAGGCTAACCCCAACGGCGATTTCACGCCCCATACCTATATCTTCGGTGCAAAGGCAGCTCCAGGCTACTATATGGCAAAGAAGATTATCGAATTCATCTGCGCACTTGCAGACCTTATCAACAATGACCCTGACGTCAGA
>JAZNBM010000163.1:0-3868 GCA_045587045.1 Acutalibacteraceae bacterium
CATACGAAAAGAAAGCTCCCGTTTCAAAAGAAATGCGCCACCGTGCGGTTGTGTGGAGCTGCCCTGCAAACTATTACACAAGCTTTGCAAACTGGCTTGAAAACTGCTGGGGTATGAACGTTGTTATGGATATGGAAACAATGATTTCCTATATCAAATATGACACCGAAGACAAAGAACAGGCTCTTAAAGACGTTGCAAAAACATATCAACGCTCAATTATGCGTAAACATACCAAGGGCGGCTACAGAAACGTTGTTGACGAGCTTTGGAGAATTGTTGAAGAATACAACGCCGACACGGTTATTATGTATGACCAGATTTCGTGCAAAGGTATGGACGGTCTTGCAGGTATTTTTGACGACCAGGCAAGAGAAAGAAACGTTAACTTCATCTGGGTTAAACAGGACCTTATGGACCCCAGAACAATTTCAAGACGAGATATGCGTGAGCAGGTCAACAAATATATGCAAACAGTTCTTCAGGAAGAGCCTCTTGACCCCTCGCTTGTTGATTTTGAAGACGACTTGGCCTGGTAACAAAATGTATCATTTAAGGAGATAATTATTATGAAATATTTCGGAGGTTGTGACGTCGGTTCAACCTATACAAAATGCGTTATTCTTGATGAAAACGGCAAAATGGTTGCCAACGTTACAAACAGAAGCAAAATCAATCCCGTTGCAAGTGCAGAAATCGCTCTGAGCGATGCCGTTGCACAGGTTGACGGTCTTAACTCGGCACAGGAGCTTACATACCTCATCGGTACAGGCTATGGCAGAAACAAAGTTCCTTTTGCAGATGAAAACATTTCTGAAATCAGCTGCCACGCAATGGGCGTACACGTTACAAACCCCGAAGTCAAGGCAATAATTGACATCGGCGGTCAGGACGTTAAGGGCATATCAATTGACACCGACGGCACTGTTAAAAACTTTGCCATGAACGACAAGTGCGCTGCGGGCACAGGCAGATTCTATGAGGCTATGGCAAACGCTTTTGAAATGACTCTGCCCGAGTTTTCAAAGCTCTCTCTTGAAGCAAAAAACACAATTCCCATCACGGCACAGTGCACAGTTTTTGCAGAAAGCGAAGTTATTTCTCTTGTAGGCGAAGGTAAGCCTATGGACGAAATTGCCGCAGGTATTCAGCTTGCGGTTGCAAAAAGATGCTTCGTTATGGCTAAAAAAGCAGGCGCAACAGACAGCATAACCCTCACAGGCGGCTGTGCCAAAAACGACGGTCTTAAGAAGGCTATCGAAAAAGTACTTAAGATTAAAGTGGTTGAGCTTTCAACAGACCCACAGCTTATGGGTGCTCTCGGTGCGGCTGAATATGCACGCCAGAAAGGTCTTGCAAAGGAGAACTGATATGGAAATTTTATTAATAATTCTTGCCGTTCTCGCTGCGATTTTTTGTCTGCTTATCGGTGCGGTTTTTGCACTTTTCGTATTAACTTTCATCGTCTATTTCTTCAACCTTGATATGAAGCTTATCCGCAAGGTCTATGATTTTCTCGGCAAACATTATGACACTATGAAAAGGGATAAAAAGCTGTAATGAAATTCTTTGATCCGCTCATCTGCCAAACCAACGAACTGCTTTCTTCTCTGCCGTGCCGCACACAAAGCAATTCCGCCGCATGGAAAGATGCAGGCACAAACCAGGTTATAATGCGCCGTGACACCGCCTTTGAGCTTGAGGGAACAGGATTTAACCTCGTAACAAGCCAAAGCGTTACAGATGAAACGGTTGTCTTTGGCGAGGATTTATCCGATATAAGCAGTGACAGACATTTTGCCAGAATTGCAATTATTCAGATTGACGATATCGGGGATGAACAGACGGCATATAACCTCATCAAAAAGATCGAATACGTTAAATACCACACCTTCCCTGACGGTTATATGATGCGAAGCACATCACGTTCACACAAAGAAGCGGTGCGTGTTTCAAAATCTGCAATTATTGACGGCATTGATTTTCACAAAGTTGGTTCGCTGATGATAAAAAAATACAAAGAAATCCCTGCGGTTAAGGGTGTAAAGGTTATTTTTATCACCTCACCAAATGCGGATTACAACTCTATCGAAAAACTTGCCGAAAAGAACACCGAAATTGCCGAAACTCTTAATCATATTATGAACAGCGTGAATTTTGACTGCTCCACCTGCAACCTCAAGGCAATATGCGACGAGGTTGAGGGTATGAAAGAGCTTCACTTCAAAAATTCGGGAAAGGGATAAAGAATGAAAGAAAAGCTCAGTATAAAGAATTGGTTTATTATCATACTGTTCTGCTTTATGGGCGGCATTGCATGGAATACGGAAAACATGTATTTCAACACGTTTATCACTAACGAAATATATGCTGACGTTTCGCAGACCGCTATTCAAGGAACTATGGAAGCAACAACCGCTGTTGCACGAATGGTTGCCCTCTCCGCCATAGCAGCAGTGCTCACAACGTTCATTATGGGCGCATTGAGTGATAAACTGAAAAACAGAAAAATGTTTATCTCCGTCGGCTATATCCTCTGGGGTATTGTCACAGCAATGTTCGGATTCATTTCAAAAGAAAACGTTGCAAATCTTTTTAATCTTTCAGACGAAACAAAAATCCTCGGCTGCACGGTATGGTTCGTTATCCTGATGGATATTGTTATGACATTTATGGGTTCAACCAGTAACGATGCGGCTTTTCAGGCTTGGGTGACAGACGTTACCGTACCCCGACAAAGACCTGTTGTTGAAACGGTTTTATCTGTTGTGGGCACTGTATCTTCACTCGCCGTAACGGGTGTCGGCAGTTTCGCCCAGGCAGGCACAATCAGCTATCAGCTGTTTTTCATAGGACTTGGTGTTGTGGTTATGCTGTGCGGTGTTGCAGGTCTTTTCCTTATCAAAGACCCTCCCCGTACGGTAAAAATCCAAAACAGCTCATCATATCTGTCAGATCTCTTTTACGGTTTCAGACCTTCCGTTATTAAAAAGAACTCCCGACTTTATCTTGCTCTTGCGGCATTCTGCTTTGCTATAATCGCATTCCAGGTTTTCTATCCCTATCTTCTTACATACGTTCAGTACGTAGTTATACCCGATAACGGCGGTGTGGAAAATATCCTCAAACCGTCTGTTATCGTTACCGCTTTGGTTGTTGCAATTATCCTGCTTGCTTGCATTGTAACTCTTTTAAAGCTTTCAACAAAGAAAAGAGGCCTTTGCCTTATAATCGGTCTTGTTGTTCTGACGCTGGGATTCTTTATGCTCTCAACCAGCACAAGCATTTACGTTATACTTATAAGCATATTACCCGTTGTTCTGGGCAACGCTCTTGTTAATATTCTGTTCGGTGCTACCGTCAAGGATTTGATTCCCGAAGGCAAAGCGGGACTTTTCCAGGGTATCAGAATGATATTCGCTGTTATGCTGCCCATGATTATAGGTCCGGTTATCGGTGACGAAGCTTGCCAGAGAGCTGCACGAACAATTCTTAATGAAGCTAACGCCGAAGTAATTGTGCCCTCAAAGAATATGTTCTTATGGGCAGCCATCGTGTGTCTATTTGCATTCATCCCCATGGTTTTCCTTATCAGAAAGGGTGTTGATGTTAAGCAAGAAAGGGACGAAGCAGATGAATAAGTGGAATTTTTATACTTCCAAAGAAATAAAGCCAAACGGTTGGTTGCGCCGTCAGCTTGAAGTTCAGGCGAATGGATTAAGTGGAAATTTAGATAAGGTTTGGCCTGATGTACGTGATAGCGCTTGGATTGGTGGTACTGCCGAGGGATGGGAGCGTGTTCCGTATTGGTTGGATGGATTTATTCCGTTGGCATATCTCTTGGAGGATGCCGATATGATTGCCAGAG
>JAZNBM010000164.1:0-3983 GCA_045587045.1 Acutalibacteraceae bacterium
GTGTTGCCAATTGTCCTCGCCATCCAGCGATACGTCGTACTGCATTACGATGCTAAATGAATAAAGACCGTATTTCTTGTAAAAAGCATCGCTGTCACGGTCGTACTCTGCCGCAAGAAGCGCTACCTCCGGATCGGCGACCATGATCATTCGCAGATCGTCGTGATGACCTTCGGTTGCATCCCCGTCGGTATAGACGAAGTAATTCGGTGCTTTCGGGGCAAGCAGTTCAAATTTCGATATGTCGTTTTCCTCCGCCGCAAATGTCATCACCGAGAAAACAGATAACAGCAAAATCAATGACAGCAAAAATGCCAATAATTTTTTCATTGCATTTTCCTCCTCTTTGAATATGTTTTTTATGAAATGCTCGGAATGAGCTTATTCAACCACAAGTCTTCCGTCAATCTTATGGTCAAGATTCTGATGTGCGGAAAGATATTCGTCAAGTATCTCTCTGCAGGAGGTTGAAAGAATTCTCGGTCTGCCGTTTTTGCATATTTCATCATACGAAACCGAGAAAAAGCTTTCAAAGTTTATAAAATGATAATGCTGAAGCCCGATTTTATAGATTTTGTTGTCATCAATCGGTTCCCCGTTAAGAGAAAAATCCTTGAATTCATGAGTGCTGCAGTTATAAACAACCCTCATTCCCCTTGAAAGCTGATAAAATTCGCAATGCGAGCCTGTCCAGACCTCATCACGGAGCATAAATTTAATCATCCGCCTGAACTGTTTACCCGTTACCGACAGCATATGGGCTGCATCGTCATACGCAAAGCACTCGACAAAATCGGAGAAGAGAACAATCGGACCGAGTTCTGTGCTTCGCAGGCTTCCCGAACCGAGAAGCATAACATCAAGTCCGAGGCTTTCGCACAGTATGTCGGCAAAAAGTCCGCCGATTTCTGTTTCACGGTAGCGTGACGGATGGGTAAGCCGGCGTTTGAATTTCGTAACAAGGCGGCTGTATTTTTTGTCAGTCTGACCTTTGTAGAATTCAATTATCTTTTCAAGTGCTTCATCTCTCGGGCAGGTTTCTTTGCATATGGGAATGCTCTGCCAGTTATAGCTGTCAACACGGTTTTCGTCGGCGTTGACGGTTATATCAAATCTTCCGATTTGATCGGTGCCCGTTCCCGCCTGCACGATAATAATATCGTTTACAACCTCGGGCTCGGTGATGAAAGTATGCGAATGACCTCCGATGATAATATCCACACCCCACGCAGGGTCAAGCCTTGCGGCAAGCTCTTTGTCTTCCTCAAAGCCGATGTGTGTAAGAAGAACGGTCAGGTCAACATCAACGGCATTATAGGAGTTACATATTCTTCCGACCTCGCAGGCAGCTTCGTTGACGTCAACAAATGTGCCGATAAGTCCGTCTTTTTTTGTAAGTGCAAGCACCTCTTCGGTCAGAATGCCGATAAACAGAATTTTCATTCCGTCAATTTCAACTATATGGTGAGGCTTGAAAAGCCTTGCACCGTTTGTTTTTATATAAAGGTTTGCGTTGATAATCGGAAATTTGGCACATTTCTCAATGAACAGGAGGTGTGCAATTCCGTAATCCGCCTCGTGGTTGCCGACGGTCACAACATCCGGAGCAAGCATATTCATAATTTCGATTGTCGATACTCCCTGAAATTCCGAGTCAATAACAGAGCCTCTGAACATATCACCCGCAACGCAGTAAATGCAGTTTTCAGCTTCCGCTCTGACCTTGTTGACATACCCCGAAAGCATTGAAACTCCGCCCACAAGGCTGCTGTCAATTTCCTCGGCAAGAAAATCTCCGTGCATATCGTTTGAATGAAGGATTGTCAGTTTTTTAAAATTTTCCATTTCACCCTCTTTTCCCTGTTAATCAGACATTATCAACATTTTTGAATTTATAATATTCATTCACAAGGTTTCTGTAGCCGAGATTTTTTATGTCCTCGTATCTGAAATTATAGCGTGATTTTGTTCTTTTTCCCGTTGCGAGATAACGGATGCACTCCTGCATATATTCATCAATCTTTTTCAGAGTTTCATCGGTGTTTATAACAGGGAAAAACCACCGTGTCCACGTCAGCTCGCTGTAAACGGGATTATCATAAAGCTTTGTGTTGAACCGTTTTACAAAAGCTCTTGCCGCATATTCTCCGGGTAAATTTTTCTTGCCCGCCCAGCGAGAAAGTGACCTTGCTTTTCTTCGCATTTTTGCTTTGAGCTTTTCAAAAGAAACATCATTGATGTCGATTATTCCGTTATGATATGAAAAACCGAGGAATGTCCATTTTTCATTCGGCTTTGTTATTGTTTCCTTATCGGGATTGATGGTGAGTTTTTTTGAAAAAAGGCAGTTTTTTATAGCCTTGATGCTTTCGTCAAGCTCGGATTCATCCTTTGCAAAAACAAGAATGTCATCCGAATATCGGATATAGGGAATATTTCGACTGAAGAAATATTCATCAAGCTCACGCAGATAAAAATTTGCAAGGAATGCAGATACGGGAACACCTGCCATAATCCCTTTTCGTTCTTCAAGCAATTCACCGTTATACTGCACATACGGATTTCGGAGAAGTGTTTCAAAAAACAAATATAATTCGGAATCGTCACTTAAAGCTTTTTTTAAATTCGGAAGAAGAATATCAACATCAACCGAGTTGAAATAGTCACTTATATCGGCTTTGTAGACATATCTGTCATCCAAATCCTTGATTTTCATAACATCCTCTGCGGCTTTTTTAACTCCCGATTCTTTTCGGAAGGAATAAAGATTCGGTGAAAAAAGATAATCATAATCACGAAGAAGAAAGGAAATCAGCTTTAAAACATAGTTTTCTTCTCTGCCAAAAGTATATACAGTTCTTTTTCTGCCTGCTTTTGATTTGCTGATAAGCGTTTTTTGCGGAGCTGAAAAGCTTTGATTGATTCTGATTCTGCCTGCAACGGGAAGATATTCCTTGCCGTCAATAAACCTCCGAAGGTCTGCAGTATCCTTTTCGCTTATGTTTCCCTGCTCAATTTTGTGAATAAAAAAGGCTTCCCATATTTCCTTTTCAAACAGTTTATCAATTACGCACATAAATCATTAAATAAAAAACAGAGAGAAAATGATTTAACATCGCAATTTTGCGATACGAAACCGTACACGAAACGGCTGCCTGCAAAACTCATAAAGTTCCGTGCTGGGTTCTTCACAGGCGCATAAAGCTTTTCTCTCTGTTTTAAGCAAAAATTATCTGAGGTTTTCTCTTATTCGGTTAATGACATATCCGCTTTCGTTTTCCATTCCCTTGAAGAAACGGATGTAAGGAATGCCGTTATCGTCAAGAACCTTGTAAGTTCCTTTTGCAATCATAGAACGGTACTGATTCTTGTTCATAACAAGAACTGCAAGCTTAGGCTGAGAACCGTTTGAGAAAAGGTATGAAATCGGGTAGCAGCTCGGATGCGCACTTGCATCAAAGTTTTTGGCGTGAACATTTGTTGAGATTGAATAACCGGGGAAGCTTGCTTCGGCGATAACAGACGCAAAATAATTGTCATCGGTGTTGTATGTTTTCTGAACAAAAGGAGCAGAGGCGTATGTCTGCGATGACTGTGCATTACGGGCTGCATCGTCAAACTGCTGTGCGGTTTTATTGGCAAATTCCGTTGCAGAAGGTTCAATAGCTTTGCTGATTGCATCACCTACTGCCTTACTTACACCATCGCTTATTCCTTTTCTCAAAATTCTTTCCAGAAATCCCATTGGTCTGACCTCCTGTAAAAATATTTTTCAGATTATATTATACTATTGCCGAAAAAATGAACAACAATATTTTTTTGATAAACTCAAATATGCGTGTAATTATTGCTTCAATGCCGGTTACGGAGCTGTCGGCACCGTCCCCTTCGTTATCATTCTCGGTTGTGCCGTCTGCTTCGGGGCTGATGTCAGCCACAACGCTTTGGTCAATAAGACCCATATACTCGATATAGAAGGCGTT
>JAZNBM010000165.1:0-4140 GCA_045587045.1 Acutalibacteraceae bacterium
TTACCTGCGCCCGAACCGCCGAGAATAAGAATAAAATCGCCTGCCTCCGCCTCAAAACGGATATCCTTGATAAGCGTTTTTCTGCCGAAGTTAACGTCTTTTTTTGCTATGTATACGGACAAGGTACCCGAGCGCTCACCGGGATTGTTATAAAGAATATCGTTGCCCAGAACCACAAGCATTGTGTTTGCAATTTTTATAACGTCAAGATTATAAAGCGGTCTGGGATTGAAAAGCACCGCACCGTTTACGATGGTTTTGTTCTGGCTGCCTCTGTCATGAATAACCATTCCCTGAGGAGTAACATTGATAAGTGCGTGCTCCCTTGACGCCATCATATCCTGCAGACAAATTGTGTTTTGGTTGCCTCTGCCGATTGCGATTGTGCCGTGGGCGCTGATATTTCTGAACGTTTCCCACTTTTCGTTTTCTTTCATGCTTCGGCTGAAAACCATAAGCACTGCCTGCGGGTGAGGAGTATTAAGCGCAGAGCTGTCGATACGGATAACGTCGCCGTCAGAAAGTCTGTATGGCTGCGTACCTCTCTGATTGAAAGGAGGCAGCTTATATCCGTTGATATACGTTCCGTTTGTTGAGTTGTTGTCGATATAATAGTATGAATCGCTCGCAGCGTCATAAAAAAACTCGCCGTGGCGTCTGCCTGCAATACCCGAGTTTACTCTGATATCGGTTGTTGCCTCAGCATAATCTCTGCCAAGCGTCATATTGCCTTTAAGCGTAACCATAACGGGGGTTCTTCTGCTGTCAATCAAGAGCAGTTTTGCCGTCTGCACCGGCTTCGGCGCATAATAAACTGTCATATCGTTCATTTTTTATCCCTCATCTTCAACGGTGTTTTGTTGACGTGTGCTTTGCAAAGCTGAACCACACATTCGACGTGCGTCTCGTTGTCCAAACAAAGCTCCATATCTTCTTCTATTATGGGAAGATTGAGCTTTATGGATTTCAGCCACTGACCGTTCGGCTTGCGTTCTTCATAGACATGGACTTCGGAAACAAGAGATTCCATAAATTTACGTCGTTCAAATTCATCCATAACAGCGTACAGCTTGTCAAAGTAAATCAACACTTTGTAGATGTTGTCGGCAGTCAGCTTTTCGGCTTCGATTGCCGTTTTCTTTGCCCTTGCTTCAATTAAGAGATTCTCTGTATCTTCTATCTTATCATACATCTTGTAAAGCCTGTCGTCAAGGTCTGCTTTATGTTTTATATAGTGCTTATCGTCGGGGTCAAGGCTATCAATTTCTTCTATCAATCTGGATTTGACAGAATAGCTATGCCTAAGTTGTTTTTCATAGTTGGCGATTTCCTGCTCGATAGCAGAGGTATCCACTTTCATAGTGATTTTCTGTTGCATATAGGCAGCAAATTTAGGGTTGTTGACTAACTTGCTGAAAACTTCCGCTACAGTATCGTCAAGCAATTCTTCGTGGATTTGCTTTTTGTAAGCAAAACGGTTATTCTGTGCCGTCAGTTTCTTCGCTTCTTCAAGGCGTTTGAGAACAGACGGCTTTTCGTTTTCTTTGTGTTCCATAGCCTGATTCACTATGTATCTGATTTCTTCAAGCTCACGGAGTTCGGATTGATGGGCGGATAGGTTGGCAATTGATGATTTCTGATGTTCTGTTAATGCAGATATTTCTGATTTTATCTCTGCTTTTGCACTCGGTTTGCATTCGTGATTTGCTTTCATATATCGAACGGCAGTTTTGTATTTCTCGATTTCAGATTCGTGTTCTGAATAATATTTCGCCTTTGATTTTTCAAATCGGATTGATTTGTATTTATCATAAATCGGTTTGTATTTTTCATAGTCCTCAATCTTTGAAATGTGTTGTTTCAACCGTTTGATTTTCTTGTTTCATCAATCGGTTTCAGAATTTCATTCAGTTCATCAAGAGTGCAGATGTTACGGTTTTGCAGAATCATAATTGCCTGCGATATTTTCTTTAAGTCTGCAACAGCACCTTTTGTCTGTGCAGATTTGTTCCAATCAATTCTTTCGTCCTTTCGCATATCGAGATAAGTATTCAACATATCAATAAGCGTTGTTTCGGGTTGGTTGAATTTTTTGAGTTCCGCTTTGATTTCTTCAATCCAGTTTATGAGATTTTTGATTTTCTCTTCAATTAATTCTTCTTTTGATTTACTCATAAAATCTCCTTTTCTGTTTTTGGATACAAAAATCCCGTTGCTTCAGATGAAACAACGGGATAATTTGTTGGGATAGCTGCAATGCAGCGCAAGGGTAAAACCCTTGTTTAAAATCTTTGATTTTTCATTAGTGGAGCTACGCACATATACATTCCGTGAGGATATGTATAGAAGTGCGCCCTTCGGGATTATCCGCTTATTTCAGTCGCTTTTTATTCCATGTTTTTTCGCATTTTCACTCAACTCCTTTCTGCGTTCTTCCGAATACGGTGCGGTGAGTCTGAAACTCAGTCTGCCTTTCTGAATTTCAAAAAGCATTCCGCCGTGCTCGTCATCGTCTGTCAGTTTGCAACAGTCCGGATATTGCTCGCTGAATTCTAAAAGTCTGTTTCTCAAATCCGTGTTGTGTGTCCGCACATCAATGATGTCACTCTCTTCGTTGAAACAGATAACAGTATCTTTCTGTCGCTTTGTTAATCCTGTTTTCATAAATTCTCCTTTCCGCCGGATATCGGCTGATTTTTGTAATTTTTTCTCGGTTCAAGAACCGTAAAAAACACTGTTTCATCCAATGGATTTTCTCAAAACGATGCGTTGGTCATTTACGATTCTTCAATTCGTTTTTTTGCTATTTTTTCAATTCTTAACATCTCCTTTCGGGCATCAAAAAACAGCCACGAAATCAATCGTGACTGTCTTTGTCTGCTTGTTTGATTTTCTTCTTTTTCTTTGAGTGGATGTCCAAAAACTCCCCGTACTTCTTTGAAACAAAATCTTCGTATGCTGTTGCGATTTTTTGTATGCGTTTATAAACCGCACTCGGAGTTTTGTATCCCGCAAATTTTGCAATATGTTCAAAAGTGCATCCGTACATTCGCATCTGCAAAATCCGTTTGTCTTTTCCGTCGAGCGTTTCAAAGAAAGCTTCGACTTTGTGTTTTGAAAGAATTCTTGTTTCAAAATCTTCACGGGGTGATGGCAACTGAACGAGCAATTCTTCACTGATTTCTTCACCTGATTTGATTGCTTCATCAAGAAAAATCGGACTTTTCTTTTTGTTCCACGAGCAATACCACTTGTTGATGAAATCTCTTTTGTATGTGCTTTTACGTTCGCTGTAATCTTCTATCTGACGGTTTTTCCATATTTCATCAATCATCGGTTGCCAGTTCTGTTCTTCAACAATCATATCCGTGAGATTGCCGATGAGATTACTGAACTGCTGATATGTAAGCCACGGAATTTGCATTTCTTTCGGCATCATAAACAGTTTCAGAAATCTCCATTCCATTTCATATTCAAATTTCTTTCGGAAGTAATTCTGAATAACAAAGCACAATCGCCACAGAGGAAAATTACCCGAATAGTCTGTCCACTTGCCGGGAATGTTACCGTAACCGTCACGGCGGGGAACCTGAATAAATTGCCACACAGACCACGCATACGATTCCCATATCAGCTGAAGAAAAACGTCATCATTGATGAGATAATCGTATTTATCTGTGTAAAGAACTTCATACGGATTTCTCGGAATATCAAGATAATCCTTCCGTTTTATTACAAGCTCTTTGGGGAGAGCGTAAAACAACGGAAGCCACGCAAGATGACTGTCCTGCGGGATGGTTATTATCTGATTCGGGAGTTTGACAATATAACTGTTTTTAACAATCTCGGCTAATTCAATCACCTCGTTTCAAAGATTTTTTGTTACTCCCACTTATAAAGGAATGAAACGGAATATATTTTTCCTGATATTTCGATAATTTACAGTTTGTTCAAAATTATCAGTGCTTCAGAGAACATCCACTCACTTTATATAGAATAAGAACAGATATATTTTTCCTACTTTTTCAAAAAAGTAAAAATATTTGCCCTCAGTTATTATGGAGTGAGAATGCAAAAATTTTTCCTGAAAAATGCCGAAAAAATAAAAATATTAAAATTTTATGACAAACAAATGTTCGT